>NZ_JBSYXO010000017.1:0-102595 GCF_054172045.1 Methylomonas sp. MgM2
CCGATGCATTCTACAGCATCTAAATTCGCTGTCAAGTTTATTTTTTGAAAGCTTTCTAAACCACCGAAAACAAAACCTCAAAAAACACTCAACCAACCCGGCAAAACCGCTGCCTCGCCGCCTCCGGTCAAACCATCTCGACCAAAACAGCTCGCCATTTTACAACACTTACCATGTTTGTCAAAAACTTTTTTACCAGGATCCCCCCTGACGACAGGGCTGCCCTCACTAATTAGAGATCAAAAGTCATTTTAATTTTTCGTCCGCTTGGCCCTGGGGTGTGCCTTATCGTACACACTAGCCAAATGCTGAAAGTCGAGATGAGTATAAATTTGCGTCGTACTGACATCGGCATGTCCTAATAATTCTTGCACTGCGCGTATATCTTGACTCGCTTCCAACAGATGGCTGGCGAAAGAATGACGCAGCATGTGCGGATGGATACGCTCCGACACACCGTGCTTAACACACCATTTTTCCAATCGCAATTGCACACTTCGCTGCCCCAAACGGCTACCGCGCCCTGAAATGAATAACGCAACCGAATCGGAACTCGGTCTACACTGCAGCCATCGACGCAGGGCATCGACTGCTTTACTTCCTACTGGAACCTGCCTCTGCTTCCCACCCTTTCCATAGCGAACTTTCAAAATCCCTTCAGCAAGATCAAGATCATGAATATCAAGCATGACTAACTCACTCAATCTTAACCCGGATGAATAGAACAATTCGAAGATCGCCGAATCCCGTATTTCCAGAATAGAATCAGGTGCGATATCCAAAATGCCTGTCATTTGATCGACATCCAATATTTTTGGCAGCTTTTTTGCCGATTTTGGAGCCTGAATTCCTTGCGCCGGGTTTTGATTGACGATTTGCTTTTTCAGCAAATACTGAAAAAAACTCCGGATTGCCGCCAATTCGCGCTGAAGCGATTTCGCCGAAAGGCCTGCCTTATGCCTGTTTGCAACATAAAACCGGATGCCCGCCCCCGTCAAGCCCCCCCAATGCGCTATATCCCGTTCGGAACAAAAGCGCCGCAGGCGTTCTAAATCACGATGGTAAGCAGATACCGTGTGCTGCGAAGCCCGTTTTTCTCCTCGCAAATAATCCAGAAATTGCGTTATGCTTTGCCGGAGAACGGACTCCATACACTAATCGAGACTTTGTAACAAGGAAATAAGGCGGGTCCCTATAATTTCACTCATCTGAGTCAGAAACAAGCTTCCCATGCTGTAGTGAAAACGACCTTCATCGCGACTACCGATAGCCAACAAGCCTTCTAAACGGGTAAAAGCCATAGGCATGATTGCACATGAACGCACCTCGCTTGCTGCATCGCCAAACAGAAATTGTGCTTGAGACAGAGTCGGTCGCCCGCATTTGGATTGATTTTCCAACAACAGATTGGCAAAAAGCGTAAATCCCGGGTCATCCCGATCGACGAAAAGGTTATTAATTGGCGATTGGGGACGTTCGCCGACGATTTTGACCGAAACAAAATCCGTTAAAAAACACTCCGCTAGAACTTCATTCAGGTTGGCAATCGCCTCCTCAAGAGTACTCGCTTCCAACATTGCCAACGTTAATTCGTGCATTCGGTTAAAAGCGGCATCGTTTTCGCGCGCGATATCGATAAGCGCAGTAAGCTGGCTCTCTTGTTCTTGATGCTTGTTTCTGAAAAGCTCCAACTGCTTGGATATCAACGATACCGCATTTCCAGTCGGATGAGGAACGTGCATTTGTTCTAATACATCAAGATGATTTTGAAAAAAATCAGGGTGCTGCTGCAAATATTCCGCTACTTGTTGTTCGCTTAATGACAATTGCTGCTGGTCGTTCATAACTCTATTTGCCCTTCAAAAACCGAAATGGCAGGCCCACTCATCATGACAGGCTGACCTCGCCCGGCCCACTCAATTCTCAAATTCCCACCCGGCAAACTCACATTTACCGTTTGATCCAATAAATTTTGCTCGATGCCAACCACAACCGCCGCACAAGCACCGCTGCCGCAAGCTAATGTTTCCGCGGCGCCACGTTCGTAGACGCGCAATCGAATTTCCTGCCGGCTAACTATCTGCATGAAGCCGACATTTACGCGTTGCGGAAACAGCCAATGACGCTCCAGTCGCGCTCCGGTTGTTTCCAACGGCGCTTCTTTCACATCATCCACTTGGATGACCGCATGCGGATTACCCATTGAAACCGCGGCAAATTCGACTACGTTGCCGTCGATTTCCGCCCGGTAAAGCATTCTTTCATCGGCCGTCAATAACGGAATTTGTTCAGGAGCGTGTAAAGGCACGCCCATATTCACCGTAACCACTCCGTCAGTATCAATCCGTAAAATTAACCGGCCAGCATCGGTATCTACCGTAATGATCTCTTTGTCGCATAACTGTTTATCACGAACGAACCGAGCAAAACATCTGGCACCATTCCCGCATTGCGCGACTTCGCCGCCATCGGCATTAAAAATCCGATACTTGAAATCCGCGTTTTCCTTGATTGGCTTTTCGACCAATAATAGCTGATCGCAGCCGATACCGAAGTGGCGGTCAGCCAGGAACCGAATTTGTTCGGGCGCTAAATTAATAGATTGATTGACCGCATCAATGACGACAAAATCATTGCCCAAGCCATGCATTTTGGTGAATTTAATCAACATAGAGCTACTCGGGCAATAATTGCTCACCGCTCCACAAAGATTCAAGACTTTCTCTGGCTCTGATTAAATGAACCCGGTCGCCGTCAACCATCACTTCGGCAGGGCGCGGACGGGAATTATAATTTGAGCTCATCGTAAACCCGTAAGCCCCTGCGGATCGAACAGCCAACAAATCGCCTTGCAAGATTTTTAAATCCCGATTTTTGCCGAGAAAATCGCCGGTTTCGCAGACCGGACCGACAACATCCCAAACCACCGAATCGGCTTCACTATTCTCGTCAACGGGAATAATCTCTTGCCAGGCGCTATACAGCGATGGACGCACCAAATCGTTCATCGCCGCGTCCACGATCGCAAAGTTCTTCCCTAAGGTGGGTTTGAGATATTCCACCTTGGTAACCAAAATACCGGCGTTACCGACGATAGCTCGCCCCGGCTCCAACATGATTTCGAATTCTCTGCTTTGTAAATGCCGCAAGACAGCCGATACATACTCAGACGGCAACGGCGGCGCCTCTTCGCGATAACGAATACCCAGCCCTCCGCCTAAATCCAGATGCTGTAACCGAATTCCTTCGGCCTCAAGTTGATCGACCAAAGCCAACACCCTTTCCAGCGCGTCCAGAAACGGCGCGGTTTCCGTCAACTGCGAACCGATATGGCAGTCGATACCGACCACTTTGATATTAGCCATTTGTGCCGCTCGCCGATACTCGTGAATGGCCTGCTGAATATCAATGCCGAATTTGTTTTCCTTTAGGCCGGTGGAAATATAAGGGTGGGTTTTCGCGTCCACATCCGGATTAACCCTGAACGATACAGGCGCAACCACGCCTAATTGCTGCGCCAAACCATTGATACGATCGAGTTCGCCGCTAACTTCGACATTGAAGCAGCGAATCCCCGCTTTCAATGCCGCCAGAATCTCGTCCTCACGTTTGCCAACGCCGGAAAACACAATTTTATCAGGACGACTGCCGGCCTTTAAAACGCGCTGCATTTCACCAACAGAAACGATATCGAAGCCCGAACCCAAACGCGCCAACATATTTAAAATTGCCAAATTCGAATTCGCTTTGACGGCATAACAAATCATATGGGGATGACCACCGAACGCGTCATTGAACGCATGCCAATGCCGTTCCAGAGTGGCTCGTGAATATACATAACAAGGCGTGCCGAATTTTGCGGCTATGTCGCTGACCGCGACATCCTCAGCAAACAACTGCCGCCGCCGATAATTAAAAAAATCCATGATTATTACTCTTCGTCAGGCTGAACTTCAGGCACGTAAATGGGCGCTGGGCTACCCGGCATATAAAGCGGGCCCGTTTGACCACACGCCTGAAGAAATACGACAAGCGCAATTAAAAAGAAAATTCTGTTAAGACTCATAACGAAGGGATTCATCCGAAACGCCGCAAGCTCCGCAATCAAATTTTAGAAATATAGCACAGACGCCTCTTAATTCCGATGCGCTTTAAATAACTTCGCGCTTCGTCCTCTTTCAATAGTCTCGGGCGAACGGCCTAGCCGGCCAAATCCAAAGCAACTATAGCAGCTACTCTTACCCGAACTTCCATGGTTAGCCTTAGGGCAGGTTTCTATAAACCCTTTTTTACATCAACAACGTCGCAATCCGGATTTTTATACCAAGCTTGTATTATTCAACATGGCATGCTCACCGATACCCACGGCCTGTTAGAATATCCTTCCGATCAAAGCTCAATCCAACCATCCCTTGCCGCAAATGATCACTTATATCATCCGCCGCTTTTTATATGCACTACCGCTGCTGTTGGCGGTCAACCTGCTGACGTTTGTGCTGTTCTTCGTCGTCAACAGCCCGGACGACATGGCCCGCATGCAGCTTGGACAAAAACACGTCACCGAACAAGCCATCCAAAATTGGAAACACCAACACGGCTATCACTTACCCTTGTTGTGGAATGGCCGACAGGACGGCGGCAAACGTCTGACCGACACCATCTTTTTCCAAAAATCGATCCATCTGTTTTTGTTCGATTTCGGCATCTCCGACAGCGGGCGCAACATCGGCGCCGACATACGGCAACGCATGTGGCCCAGTTTGGCCCTGGCATTGCCGTCTTTAATCATCGGACTATTAGTGAATATAACATTAGCCATGCTGATCGTGCTGTTCCGCAACAGTTACTTGGAGTTAGGCGGCAGCGTATTACTGGTGATGTTAATGTCGGTGTCGTCGCTGTTTTACATCATAGGCGGCCAATTCTTCATAGGCAAACTACTTAAATTAGTGCCGATTTCCGGCTACGACAGCGGATTGTCTGCGATCAAATTTCTGATTTTGCCGGTGATTATCAGTGTGGTGGGCGGTATCGGTTCCGGCGTACGCTGGTACCGTACATTATTTTTAGAAGAAGTCGAAAAAGACTATGTACGCACCGCGCGCGCCAAGGGCCTGACCGAAACGCAGGTATTGTTCAAGCACGTATTGAAAAACGCCATGATCCCGATATTGACCGGCGTGGTGGTGGTATTACCGCTACTGTTCATGGGTAGCTTAATCATGGAGTCCTTTTTCAGTATTCCGGGTCTCGGCAGTTACACAATAGATGCGATTAACATGCAGGATTTCGCCATCGTCCGCTCCATGGTCTTTTTGGGCTCCGCGCTTTACATTGCCGGTTTATTGATAACCGACGTTTCCTACACATTAGTCGACCCGCGCGTGAGGTTGAGCTAATGCTTGTGCTTTGGACCGATGCACTGATCTACTTACTTATCGCCGCCGCCGCGGTTTTAGCTGTTTACATGACGCGGCAAGCTCATATGCGCAGACCCTTGCATAAAATCGCAAGCGACCCGATCGCCATGGCTTCCTCAACCTTATTGTTATGTTTCGTGCTGATCGGCCTAGCCGACTCGATTCATTTCAGAGGCGGCGACACCGAAAGCAACGAAGCCGTCAGCTTATTGGACATAGCCTGCAACACGATGCGTAAACACGGCGAAAAAACCTATTCACCGCCATTTTCGGCCTATAGCTATACAAAAGAAAACCTTAGTTCGGATGACGGCGCTATGCGCTGGAGCTATCCGCGCCTTCAATTCGGCGGCGCCCATCTGAAAAATCCCGAACAAGAATTGACCGGCGACGTATTGAAAAAAACCTTAAGCGCATTCGCCAAAGGCGCCGGCCTTATGTTGATGATCTTAATACTGGCCTGGGGCGACAAACACGAACGCAAGCAGCGCCTCCTGCGCAGCCCCGGCGCAAAGGCGGTTTGGACTGTGATGTTTGCCGTCGTTTCCGTTTTTTACACCCTGTTCTCGCTATCGGAATATTACCACGTGCTCGGAACCGACAAGGTCGGCGAAGACGTGTTTTATCAAACCTTGAAAAGCATACGCACCGGTTTGGTGATAGGCTCGTTAACCACTCTGGTCATGCTTCCTCTGGCCATACTATTCGGCATCATGGCCGGCTTTTTCAAGGGCTGGATAGACGACGTCATTCAATTCATATACACGACCTTAAACTCCATTCCCAGCGTGTTGTTAATAGCCGCGTCCGTCCTGACGGTACAGGTCTATATGGCCAACCATCCCGAAAACTTCAACAACCCACTAGTGCGCGCCGACATGCGCTTGCTGTTTCTGTGTTTGATTTTGGGTGTCACCAGCTGGACCGGTTTATGCCGCATGCTGCGCGCCGAAACGCTGAAACTGAGAGAAATGGAATACGTCCTGGCCGCGCAAGCGCTCGGCGTTAAGCCGGCGATGATATTGTTTCGCCACATCCTGCCCAACACCATGCACATCGTGTTAATCAGCGTAGTGCTGGATTTCAGCTCTCTGGTACTGGCCGAGGCGGTATTGTCCTATATCAACATCGGCGTTGATCCCACCACATACAGCTGGGGCAACATGATCAACGGCGCCCGCCTGGAAATGGCCAGAGAACCGGTGGTCTGGTGGTCTTTGACCGCCGCCTTCGTATTTATGTTCGCGCTGGTGCTGGCGGCGAATTTGTTTGCCGACAGCGTTAGGGATGCGTTTGATCCACGGAGGGCCGCGCGTGGCTAATAACTTATTGAAAATCGAAGGGTTGAATGTTGCATTCGGCAGTAACAAAGCCGTCAACGACATTAGTTTTCATATCAACCCCGGCGAAACCTTCGCCTTGGTCGGCGAATCCGGCTCCGGCAAGTCCATCACAGCCTTGTCGGTGCTGCGGCTATTGCCGAATGCGGCCAAGATGCGGGCGCAGTCGATTACGCTGCAAGACAGCGAATTGACAAAAATACCGGAAATCGAGTTCTGCAAATTGCGCGGCCAGCGCATCGGTTTGATTTTCCAAGACCCGATGTCTTCATTGAATCCGGTCATGACGATAGGCGAGCAGATCGCCGAAGTATTGCAACTGCATTTTGAACTGACTCAACGGGAAGTCAAACAGCGGGTATTGGAGCTGATCAAACAGGTCGAGATTCCGGACCCCGAGCGCCGCGTCAACGAATATCCGCATCAATTGTCCGGCGGCCAGCGCCAGCGGGTCATGATAGCGATCGCCTTGGCCGGCGAGCCGGATTTGTTGATTGCCGACGAACCGACCACCGCGCTGGACGTGACGATACAAGCGCAGATTCTGGAATTATTGAAACATTTGCAACAGCAAACCGGCATGGCTTTATGGTTGATCAGTCACGACCTGGCCTTGGTCTCCAACATCGCCGACCGTATTGCCGTGATGCAAAACGGTCAGATCGTCGAAAGCGGCAACACCGATGAATTTTTCCGGCAAGCTCAACATCCCTATAGCCTAAAATTACTGGCGGCTTTACCGAAATTGGAAAGCTGCATCGGCAAACAAGGCAAACCGACGGCACCGCTCTTGAAGGTGGAAGACTTTAAAGTTTATTACCCTATCCGCAAGGGCGTGTTCAAAAGAGTAGTCGGCCACGTCAAGGCGGTCGACAATGTCAATTTTGAATTGCATGCCGGCACGACGCTGGCCCTGGTCGGCGAATCCGGCTGCGGCAAGACCAGCATGGGCAAAGGTCTTTTAAATCTGATTCCGGCCCATGCCGGGCGGGTTTTATTCGACGGCAAGGATTTGACGCGATTGAAAGGCGAAGCCCTACGCCGGCAACGGACCGCAATGCAAATCGTATTCCAGGATCCTTTTGCGTCGATGAACCCTCGCATGCTGGTTAGCGACATCATTGCCGAAGGTATCGTTTCACTCCGGATCGACGTCGGTCCAGAAGAAAGACTAAGGCGCGTGGCCGAATTATTAAGACAAGTCGATTTGCCGGAGGATGCCGCTTTGCGCTATCCGCACGAATTTTCCGGCGGCCAGCGCCAACGCATCTGTATCGCCCGCGCGCTGGCCGTCGAACCCAAACTGATCATCTGCGACGAGCCCACCAGCGCGCTGGACGTATCGGTGCAGGCTCAGATTATCGAATTGCTGAAACAGCTGCAAAAACAACGGGGTTTAAGTTATTTGTTAATCACGCATAGCTTTGGCGTCGTCGCCGAAATGGCCGATGAAGTGGCGGTAATGTATCAAGGCAAAATCGTCGAACACGGCGCCGTCGAACAAGTATTGACCCAACCCGGGCACGCATACACCCGTAGCTTGCTCGCAGCCGTACCAACATTACGCAGTGCGTCCCCCGCGACTTTAACCGCGAATAAATGAAGCGACAACGGAATGGCCGCAAATCGGCTCCGATTCCGCTCGAGTCGCTATAAAGCCCTTCGTTACAACAAGTGAGGTATGGCTTATGTTGGAAACAATGCATGACATCAAAGATTTATCGTTGGCCGACCAGGGCCGAGATCGCATAGATTGGGCGTTTTCCGAAATGCCGGTGTTGCAGACCTTGCATACAGTTTTTTCCGAAGAAAAACCGTTGGAAGGCGCGCGCATTTCGGCTTGCCTGCATATCACCACCGAAACCGCCAATCTGGCCCGCACGCTGCAAGCGGGGGGAGCCGATATCGTAATGTGCGCCAGCAACCCGCTCAGCACTCAAGACGATGTGGCCGCTTGCTTGGTCAAGCATTACAAAATTCCAACCTTCGCGATACGCGGCGAGGATAACGCCAGCTATTACCGTCACATCGGCAGGGCATTGGATCACAGGCCGCAACTGACGATGGACGACGGCGCCGATTTGGTCAGCGAGTTACATAAGAATCGCCGGGATTTACTACCCGACATGATAGGCGGCAGCGAGGAAACCACCACCGGCGTGATACGCCTCCGGGCCATGGCGGCCGACAAGGCGCTGGAATTTCCGGTGGTTGCCGTCAACGACGCAATGACCAAGCATCTGTTCGACAACCGTTATGGCACCGGGCAAAGCACGCTGGACGGCATTATCCGCGCGACCAACATTTTGTTGGCCGGCAAAATATTGACCGTTGCCGGCTACGGCTGGTGCGGGCGAGGCATCGCGATGCGTGCCAAGGGTCACGGTGCCCAGGTAATCGTCACCGAAGTCGACCCGCTCCGGGCTCTGGAAGCGGCAATGGACGGTTTTCGGGTCATGCCCATGCTGCAGGCCGCGCCGGTCTCGGATTTCATCGTCACCGCCACCGGCGACAAGCATGTCCTGGATAGCGCGCATTTCGAGCTCATTAAGGACGGTTGCGTCATCGCCAATTCCGGCCATTTCAACGTCGAAATCAACATTCCGGCCTTGGCTGCGTTGGCCGTCGACAAACACAAACCGCGCGCCGATGTCGAAACCTATACCTTGAAGAACGGTCGGCGGGTTCGCTTGCTGGCCGAAGGCCGCCTAGTTAACCTGGCAGCCGCTGAGGGTCATCCGGCCGCAGTGATGGACATGAGTTTCGCCAATCAAGCCTTGTGTATGGCTTATTTGTGGCGGAATGGCGCAAACCTTGAAAAAGCGGTGCATCCGGTACCGGAAGAACTAGACCATCAGGTCGCCCGAATGAAGCTGGCGGCAATGGGAATAGGCATTGATAGGTTGAGCCCGGAACAGCAAAAGTATCTGACTTCGTGGCGCGAAGGGACTTGAACTTACCGCGACCATCCCCAATTTCCGGCGGCTTTAACGACAATATACGGAGAGACAGTAAACGTCCTGGCGTCAATCGGTTCAAACAAGACCGGCTATGGTTTCGGTAACGTCTTTTTTCATATTGGATAGCCTCGGCCATCCAATAAACCCTGCAAAGTCAAGGCATTGAATGGCGCGGCACATTCGGCGTCGTTGTCGAAATAGACGTGAACATCCTTGCCTAGAGCTAACCAACCGGCGATGCAGCCGGCCCATTCGGCCAATTCCAAATCGCCGTAAGAGGATGCATAGGTGCGCGCATGACCGTGCAACCGTAAGTAAACCAAATCGGCGGTGATGCGCGGCCAAATAGGCCAGGTTTCGGCATCGGACTGGCAAACGGCGATATTGGCTTGCGTTAGACAATCGGCCGTTTCATCGTCAAACCAACTCGGATGCCTGAATTCCAGAGCGTGCCTGACTTCGTTCCATGTTTGCAAAGCCTCGATAAAACCTTGCAGGCGAGGCAAATCCTTTTTCAAATTGCCGGGCAATTGCCACAGGACGGCGGCCAATTTTTCGCCCAACGCTTCGGCATGTTGTTTCTCGATCAGCACCGAAGCTTCGGGAGTCAGCAGTTTTCTGTTATGAGTCAGATAGCGGTTGGCTTTTAAGGCGAAACGAAAATCGGCCGGGGTTTGCTCGTACCATTTTCGGTAGGTTTCCGGCGATTGCAAGCGATAAAAACTGGCATTGATTTCCAATGCCGAGAAGCGCTCCGCATAAAATTTGAGCCAGTCTCTTCGAGGCACTCCCCGGTAGAAACAATCGCGCCAATGGGCGTAGCTCCAGCCGCTGGTGCCGATGCGCAAGGCGGACACATCAGCCCTTGATGCAAATCAAAGGTTCCAGCCGGGCGACTTTGCGGGCCAGGCCGGCTCGATCGGCGACCTCGACCACCGCGCTGACATCCTTGTACGCGCCCGGGGCCTCTTCGGCTACGCCGCGCAGAGACGGGCTGCGAACGATAATGCCTCGGGTAGCCAAGGCATCGACCAAATCCCTGCCCTGCCATTGCTTGGCGGCCTGATGCCGGCTCATCGCCCTGCCCGCGCCATGGCAGGCGGAATTGAAGGCGCGCCGCTCGCTTTCCCTGCTGCCGCACAGGACATAAGAACTGGTGCCCATCGAGCCGCCGATCAGCACCGGCTGGCCGACATCTCTAAATACGTCCGGCAAATCCGGATGTCCGGGACCGAAGGCGCGGGTCGCCCCCTTGCGATGCACGAATAGCCATTTTTTCCGGCCTGCTATCGAATGTTGTTCCAGCTTACAGGTGTTATGCGAGACGTCATACAGTAAGCTTAGTCGTAGTCCCGGAAACACCGACTCGACGGCTTCGCGGGTCAAATGGGTGATGATCTGCCGGTTGGCCAATGCGCAATTGATGCCCGCCCGCATCGCTCCCAGATATTGTTTGCCCAAAGGCGAATTCAACGGCGCGCAGGCCAGTTCGCGGTCAGGCAGGTTGATTTGATGCCGTCCGGCCGCGACCGCCATGTCTTTCAAAAACTCGGTGCCGATCTGGTGTCCTAAGCCTCGGGAACCGCAATGGATGCTGATCACGACATCGTCGACTTTTAAACCGAACACGCCGCCGACATTTTGATCGTAGATTTCGGCGACTCTTTGCACTTCCAGATAATGATTGCCGGATCCCAGAGTACCCATTTCGTCTTTCTGCCGCTCGCGTGCTTTAGCCGAAACGTATGTCGCGACGGCGCCTGCCATGCGGCCATGCTCTTCGATGCGTTCCAAATCGCGTTCCTCGCCGTATCCTTGTTCCAGAGCCCATTGAGCGCCCCCAGTCAACATGCCGTGCATGCGGTCGTGATTGAGATGTATCCGCCCCTTGCTGCCCACGCCGGCCGGGATCGCCTTGTATAAGACATCGGCCAATTTTTGCTTAAATGGGCCAAGTTCGGCCATTTTCAAACCGGTATGCAAGGTGCGCACGCCGCAGGATATGTCGAAACCCACACCGCCGGCCGACACCACGCCGCCCTGGTCGGGATCGAAAGCCGCGACCCCGCCGATCGGAAAACCGTAACCCCAATGCGCGTCGGGCATCGCATAGGCCGCCTCGACGATGCCCGGCAAGGTCGCGACGTTGCTGAGCTGTTCATAGACTTTTTGCTCCATGTCGCGCAGCAAAGTGACGTCCGCATAAATGACCGCCGGCACGCGCATGGTGCCGTGGGAAGGGATTTCCCAGCAGGTTTCGTCGCGCTGTATCAGTTGGCTAATTTCCATGTTCCCATCCCTCACCCGAGAAACGCCTGATAGATCGGCGACCGGTTAAACGTCTACCACACACTGGGCTAACCACACGCCGTCATCACGTTGCCGCACCTTCAATTCGGTAAAGGTGGCGCCTTTGATTTCGACTGCGGGTTGATGCTTGTCTCGATCGACTGTTTCGCCGAAGGCGCTTGCCGATAAATGATCGTTCCGGATCGAGACCTGAAAACAGCTGAACAGTAGGCGCCGCACCGCCATCTGATAAATCAATTCGTTGATCCAGTCGATAAACAATAGTTCCTTATCGCGCGCATCGCAATCTATGCGAACCGCCACCGACGCCGACACCCGTTCAAGATCGGTAACCACGGCCGTCATGGCTAATGCCGCCTGTTCGAAGGCCTGATCCAAGGTTGGCGCCAGGCCGCGAATCCCGATATCGGCGCCGTGTTCGAAATGTTCCCAACGTGGCGACGGCAAGCTGTCGTTCAACGCCGAGCTCCATCATTCATAGTCGTCGACGGTCGACGTTTGCAGATTTTCGCGGTAATGCCGCTCCAACTCGTCCTCGAAGAAAAAGCGCGTTTCGCCGAAGGCGGGCTTCAGTTCGTTGAGCCAGGTCGCTTGTTCGTCGTAATGGGCAAAGAACGGCCTGTGCACCCAATCCGGGTCGCGGCCCTGCAGAAAGCGCAGTTGGAACACTTTTTCGCCCATCACATCCGAAATGCCCAATACCTGGACCTTGCCGGGATTGGCGGACATCACGGGGCCCCGAACGGTACGGCACAAGCCGCTGACTTGCTGATACGCTTCCCGGAAGATTTCCCAAGCCCTAAGCAAAGGCACGCTGAAATAATCATGCGCTCCGGTATCGCGCGCCAGGAACATGTAATACGGCACGCAGCCCAAATCGACTTGCGTGTCCCACATGCGTTTCCATACTTCGGCATCGTCGTTGATATGCCGCAATAACGGCGATTGCGTGCGTATGACAGCCCCGGTTTCGCGTATCCGCTGCAATGCATTGCGCACGAATGCCGAATGCAGTTCATTGCAATGATTGAAATGGGCCATGATCGCCAAATGCAGTCCGGAGGCCGTTACCTTTTTGAACAAGGCCAATATCTCGTCGGCATCGTCGTCCGTCAGATACCGAAACGGCCAATAACTCAAAGATTTGGTACCGATACGGATGCGGCGCAAGTTGGGCAGTTTGGCATCCAGCAAAGGTTGAATGCAAGCCGCCAGATGCTGAGCCGACATGATCAAGGGGTCGCCGCCGGTAAACAGCACGTCGGTAATCTCCGGATGTTCTCTCACATAATCCACCAACAGCTCGATTTCGCGTCCGGCAAAACGCAGTTCCGACATACCGGTAAACTGCGGCCAGCGGAAACAGAACGAACAATAGGCATGACAGGTTTGGCCTCGGCCCGGAAAAAACAGGACGGTCTGCTTGTATTTATGCTGCACGCCGGCCAAAAGTTCGCCGTCCACTTGAGGCACATTGTGTTTCATCTGCCCGGCAGGATGCGGGTTCAGTTCCAACCGAATTTTGTCGGCGGCCGCTTTGATCGTAGCCGAATCCGCGTCCCGCCGCAGTAACTTGGAGATTTGATCGAAATGCTGCGGCTGCAACATTTCGCGCTGCGGAAACGTTAACACGAACAATGGATCGTTGGGCACGTCGTCCCAATCGATCAGATGATCCAATACAAAATTGTTAACCTTAAAAGGCAGTACCCGCCCTACCACTTCGATGGCATGTTTTTGTTCTTCGCTCAAGCGCTCCATCTGTGGAATCTTCCGAAAATTGGCAAGCGAATAAGCTCTATATTGCATTTGATAGCTCTCTAGTTTTTAGCAAGACTCCTCCAGCAGCCTCTTGTTAAAAAAAAGAAAACAGCCCGCCGCCAGTAAATACAGCGCGATTGCCAGCCCAATCAGTACCGTAAAACCGAACTGCATGGCGATCAATGTCGCTAAAATCGCACTGATTACCGAGGCAAAGCCGTTTATTCCCCAGACCCAGGGTAACATTGACGGCACGGTTTTGGCCAACTTAGCCAAGCCCATCGGAAACGGCATCCCCATAAAAAACGCCATTAATGCGATCAACAAGACTGAAAAGACATAACGTCCGGGCAGACTCGCCTTCAACAAGGCTGCGGCAATCAAATCGAAATTCCACGCATAGAGTAAACACAGCACGACCAAGATAGCGATCGGCCAATGAACGTGGGTCGAGGACTCGAGTTCCGAAAAACGCCGCGAGAAATAGCTGCCGAGCCCGGCCGCCAGCAAGAAAGTACTCAACACCACGGTAATCGCATACAACGGATGATGCAATATCAAAATAAATTTCTGAATAAAGCCGATCTCGACAAATAAGAATGCCAAACCCAAACAGAAAAAATACGACCACACCGGCAAGTGCTTTTTAACATCGCCCGGAATGCCGAGCTTGTCTTTCCATAGCCACAACGGCAGTACAATGAGCAGCAGGCTGATACATAGCGCCTGCGACAATGCCGCGATCGACAGCAAATAACCGCTCTCCAGCAAAAAACTGCCGCCTTTGCCGAATAATGCCAGGCTTTCCGGCAGGGTACGCCATTTGAAAAAGTGGAATAAATAAGGCTTATCGTCGGAAACGGGTTCGATGTCGAATTTGTAATGCTCGATAAAGCGCCGGCTCTGCGGCCCCAGCAACGCCGTCATCGCTTGGTAAAGATAAGGCTGTTGCTGGATATTGAAGCGATTGACCTCGGCCTCGGCGATGCCGGGAAAATAGACCGGGTCGAAACTGCGTTCGTTGCAAAATTGTTTGAGCCGTACGATTTCATCGGCGCTCAGACGGCCATTCTTGACCACCAGCGTGCTGGTCTGCCAGCCGCGTATCACCAGCATTTGCCGGCCCGGATCGTCCATGCCGCTTTGCCGCATCGCCTTGATCACCGTCGCCAACAATTTCACCTCGTCTCGCGGCGGCATTTTGACCCAGCGCGTCAAACTCAAATAGCCATCGGGCTTTAGATGCCGCAGATATTCCCGCACGGCCTGTTCGGTATAAAGATAGGTTTCGGACATCGCATAGAGTCCGGCCGCCGAAGCGCCGAATGCATCCAACAGCGACAGCTCGATCAAGTCGTAAACCTTGCTGCTGCCGGCCAGATAGCCGCGCGCTTCATCGATATGCAGGCTTACATTGGGCTGCCGATACAGATGGCCGGCAAAATCGGCGTATTTGCCGCGTACCAAATCGGCGACTTGCGGGTTCAATTCGACCGCGTCGATCGATGGCACCGCATGGTAATCCGCTTGCAATACGTCGCTGCCCGTCCCCGCGCCCAAAATCAGAATGTTCGAAAGCGGCTTCAGATGATAAGGCAGCGCCGAAGTGGTTTGATCCAGATACGCGATACTTTGCCGATTGCCGGCAAATGCGGTGATTGCCGTCATATTGTCGGCATCGGTAAATACCGCCAGCTGCTCCGGCGGCTCGGCCGTGGCGTTCAAACTAAGCCCCGGTGCGTGACGCAAGGGCGTGACGCCGCTACTCACCACGCTAACCACCCCGAGCGGGCTGGAATAGCGGTCGATAACCTTAGTCCCCGGCACGCGTAACAGCTGATTTTGACTTTTATACGGCGAGACATCCAGCGGCGTCAAAACGACCAGCAACAAAATGGAGGCCGCTGCGAATATCGTCGGAACGCCGAACCAAGCGCCGGTTTCGATGGTACTCGGTTCCGGAAACGCGTAAATGACCAAAATCGTAGCCGCGGCAATGGCCGTTAGCATCACGACCAACAACACCTTTTCGGGAAAAATCAGAAACAGCAATAGTATGATGCCGATACTGCCGGTTCCGGCCCCTAACAAATCGGCCGTATAGACCAATGAAACCCGCGCCTTGTAAAAGTAAAAAGACAAGCCGACCACATTGGCCGCAAAGAAAAACGGTATCGCCAACAGCAGATAAATCGCGCATAAAGACAGCCATCGCGACGGTACCCACAGCATTTGGGCCGGATGAAATTCGATGTGCTGGGCCAACAAAAAGCAGCACGGGGCGGAAAAGCCGAACAGCAACATGTTGGCGATAATGGCCGTTGGAAAGTTTCGCAACCATCGCTCGCGGTTCAGCGCCAGCACCACGCCGCTGAACCCGTAGCCCAACAGCGCCAGACTGATGATCATATAGGCGAAATGATGCCATTGGATGATGGAAAACAAACGCATCAGCAACACTTCGTAAGCCAGCGCGGACGCCGAAATCATCGAAACGCCCAACAGAAATGCGTAACTCGGTCTGGGCGATGCGTCCATATCAATGCTCCCCTGTGAGTGGCACGAAACTGACCGGCAAGATTTGCCGGGTAGTGATCTTGCCCTGATCGTCCTTGTTCACCAACACCAAATATTGGGTCATAAACGCCGCGCCTACCGGAATGATCATACGCCCGCCCGGTTTCAATTGTTTGATCAACGGCGGCGGAATATGGCTGGCCACCGCGGTCACCACGACAGCGTCGAACGGCGCCCGGCTTTCCCAACCGTAATAACCGTCGCCGGTACGGGTATGGACGTTGGCATAGCCGGCCTGCTTCAGATTAAGCGCAGCCTGCTCGGCCAAAGGCTCTATGATTTCGATACTATACATATCGACGCCCAATTCGGCCAAAACCGCGGCCTGATAACCGGAACCGGTGCCGACTTCCAATACCTTGTCTCCGGGCTTAGGCTTGATTAAATCGGTCATGATCGCGACGATGTAAGGCTGTGAAATCGTCTGACCGTAACCGATGGCGACGGGTTGATTCAGATAAGCGTAACTGCGCCGATTGGCGGGGATAAATTCATGCCTGGGCACCTTGCGCATGGCATCCAGTACCGACTTATCCAAGGTATCCTGTTGCAGATAATCGCTGGTCGAACTAACCATCGCTTCGATTTCATCGATTAGAGCCAGACGCCGGCGTTGCCAATCCTGTTCGGCAACAACGTGGCCGGAAAACAGCAGCAATATCATGCCGATCACAATCAGCCAAAAAATCAGACGTAGGGTCTTATTCATTTTCGCAACCTCCCGATGCCGTTAACGATGCGGACTAAGCCGGGTAGAAACCCTTTCGCCCGAGTCCGCTTATCAGGTCTTGTTCTATTGCCAAGCCATACATTTCGGTTTATGTTTGAAAAGCGATCCGAATGGACAGTTCCGAACATTCGCAAAAATAGTTGTTATTGGAGGATTTTTTATGAATTTTTTCCGGCAACGTTCCTTCTTCTACCTGGCTTTTCTGCTATTCAACCTAGTTTCTGGTTCGAGTATTTGGGCCGAAGGAGATTACAACATGACTTTAACGTTAAAATCCGACGACTTTAGCCACCAAGGCGAAATTCCGCCGGCCTGCACCTGCGACGGCGGCGACCAATCGCCTTCATTGAGCTGGTCCGGGATGCCCGCCCAAACCAAGAGCTTGGTATTGATCGTCGACGATCCCGACGCACCGGACCCGGCCAACCCCAAAATGACCTGGGTCCATTGGCTGCTGTACAACCTTCCGCCAACCACGACCGCATTGCCACATGCCGTTGCGCAACTGCCGGCGGGCACGCTGCAAGGCAAAAACGACTGGAAGCGCACCGGCTATGGCGGTCCTTGTCCGCCGATAGGCCGGCACCGGTATTTCCATAAACTCTATGCCCTGGACACCGTACTTCCCGACCTGGACCAACCCAACAAAGCGCAACTGGAAGCCGCCATGGCCGGGCATATCCTGGAAAAGGCGGAGTTGATCGGGACTTATCGGCGGCGATGACGACAAGGCGCTCAGCGCGAGGACGGCAACAGCGCTTCGAAACGTTGCCGCATATCCTCGATATGAGTGCCTTCCCAGTAGACCCGCCCGCAATCGGCGCAGCGATAGAACAGTTCGTAATACAGGCGGGTCTTGGGCTCCAACTGATCCAATACGTCGGCTTTGGCCGCGGGCGCCAACAGCCCGTTACAAACCAAGCAGCGTTTGAAAGGCCTTATCGTCCGTTGCAAGTCAAAGCGGCGCACCACTTCTTCGACTTGCAGCGCCACGTGAACGGCGCGCACCCAATAGCCATAGCTGATGCGCTTGGCAAACAGCAAGCGCCTATCGCGGGTCAGCACGATGCGTTGATCATGCGCGGCAATATCCGCGATCTCCGCATCATGGTAATCATTTCGATAAAGACAATCGAAACCCAGCATCCGCAAGCGTTTCACCAACTTGCCTAAATTGACGTCCAGCACGAAACGCGGAACAGTCATAAGCGGATCGCGCAAGCAAAGTACCGGGCTAACATCCAAACGGTGAAAAACCGGAAAGACCGCCACCCGGTCAGCCGCCTGTAGCTGATAATCGAATCCGACAATTTCGCCATTGACGACAATCAAATCCACCTCGGTATGCGGTACGCCGAAGGCTTCGATGGGGTCTTTGATACCGGGATGATTGTTAAACGCGTAAGCCAGCGCCCTTTGCCGCCGCTTGGGAGGCAAAAAATCGTTGAGCGCTCCGTAAAAACGAAATTCGGCGGTGAATCCGGTTGGCATATTTTCACTCGTCAAAACCTATGCTTGATCGATTGTACTAGGTTTTAATCTGAGTCAAGCCAAAGTGGTCAGAGGCAATCGGCCATAACCGGCTGTTGAGAATGTCATCGAAATTTTCCTTCTCTAAGATCAGCGAAATAGCCGCCTTTCGGCAAGCAACCTTGCGTCTTCTTTGGCTCTACCCGGCCAAAAGCTGTCAGTAACCTATTTTTTTGAATGACCGCTTAAGATTACATAAGCCCCATCAACCCTGAGTATTCTAGGATGCCTGTTGCTGATCATAATCACGAAATACGTTTTCATGAAATCTGCAGAAATGTATAGACAGCTTAAACAGAAATAAGTAAAACCCAGCTTGACTAAGGGTAAATTGTTTTTTTCTATCTGTTTTTTTGCAGAAAAGCTGTACGGGCAATGTGTGCAAGTCATCTAGCACAGCAATATGATCTGACTCCAAACATCCTCCTTTGGGAAGATAGAACAAGGAAGTCACTCGTTGTAGTTTAATTGAGCTAACTTTCGTTGAAACTTTCTCTACATCAATTCCGTTCCTAGTAAGCAAATCTTCATATAGAGAAAGAGGAATGATGGGGGCAAATATCATACGCGCAGGAACCTCTCTTGGATTTTCCGGGCTAATATCGCAACTGTTGCTAAGAATAATTCCTCTTATTGATTTCCGGTCACCGCTTTCTAGATTAATTATATCTAGACGGTTCCAGCCATCGCCTTGCAATAATTCATCTTGGCATTTTGTCGTGTAATAATTAATTTTCTCAGGAAAATCTTTAAGTGCTTTAACAAGGCCATTCTTGGCTTCCTGAGTCAAATAATATGGGATGTGATCGTTAATGTTCTCTAAAGTAATACCCATAAATAAGTTAGCTTTGATACAAGTCCCATAAATTATCAAATAAAACCCGCTGAAATTCATGGCCTAGAGCTTCTTGATTTGAAGAAAGCTCCTCATAAAAACCAGTAATAGCAACTTCAAATATTGTTTCCTCTGATGCGGCGTATTGTCTGGTCAAAATATTCTTGTTTGGTTCATGCGTTGGAGATGTTCCAAGCAGAACAAAAGCATAATTATTACTATCGGTGAAATTTAATGTACTTGAGGATGGCTCACTATTGCAATCGGAAGGCAAGGAGGTGCCGGCCAATATTCCTGCTATCACAACGGTGCCAAATGTTCGTGATGTCTGTGCAGTATGGTATTTATTCATATTCTGGCTCCAGTCGCGCGATAGTCTGTTCAGTAATGCAATCGAAAAATGTTTCTTTGTTTATCCGGTGAATATGTTCAAGTGCGTTATCAAAATCTACCTCAAGCTGTTCAACGGAAATGCCGCCAGTGTCCTTTATGGTATCAATATCAATCACAACACCGTGACGTTCAGAGTTGTCTGGCATAAGCACTTTCGCTCCAGAAATAATCTGGAGGATATTGATGAACCCCTCCACGGAAATTTCCATTCGTACCTGATAAGGCTCCTTAGTTAAGTTATGGCTTCCAATTCTCAACGATAAATCAGCTAAACTAACTTGATCAGCGAAGTCATCAGATTCTATAAGATCAACATATTTGGTCGAATAGCGTATAACCTTGTTAATTAATCCACTTTTCTTTAAAACCCCAATCAATTTAATAATTGTTGGCTTAAAATCATTCCATCCTTTATATGGCAAGTTGCAAGAAATAGCTAGACTGCGATCACCAATTAAAAAACTATAATTATCCAAACGAATACGGACGAGTGGAACATATTGTAAATTTGGATCGCTATTTCGTACCGCTTCTGGTATTTCGGAATGTGGAAGCCGTTCTAGCTGCTTTTCTCCTTCAAATTCCGAAAACAGAATTCCAGGCAGTATACTGGACACGGGAAAATGAGTAATAAAACGACACTCAAAAAGGGCATCCAATAGTGGTTCTTTGCAAAGTCGCTTTGGAAGTCTATTAGCCATATTTACGCTAAGTGTATGTGTTTTCTGAATTTAAACGGCATGGATAGCTTAACCAACTATTATACCCCAATGTTACCTTCACAGATAAAGACGAACTGTGTCGTGCCTGCAGACTGCAAGCAATACAAGGAATTAAATATTTAATCGTAGATATACCACCAAATTTACTTCGATATAATATCGATTAAATCTGCGTATGTTTTTATCTATCCGTATATCATTGCCACGAGCTAGTGCTTAATTGCGTTAATTGGCGATAACTAAAATAATTTTATGATTAAAATGTTAGGATTAATTTTCATATCGCTTATTTATGCAATTAAGCACTAGCAATGGCCGGTAAAGATCAAAGCGAAGTCATTAAACCAGATGAAGCGACAGACCGCAATGGGTCTTAGCCGCCCGCCAGGTTAAGCTACAGGCTCTTGATTGCAAGCGGCCTCAGTATTTTCATTTCTGGCCAGATGTTCCTCCCATTTGCGGGCGCTAAGGCGTTGGAACATCGGAACCACGGGATTCAGTTCTATGGGCGGCGCATCCCAATACGCTTCGTAGCCCAGCATTTCCGCTTCCAGGGCGACGCCGTCTTCGTCGAGTATGGGCTTGAATACCAGGGGCTTGGCCAGATTGAGCACCAACTGGGTCAGCCACTTCGGCGTTTTCATCGAAATCAGCGGAATCTTCAGGGCGTCGAAATAAAACAGGAAAAACACCCGCGTGTTCTTTTCGTCGATAGGCAGCATGAACGACCAGTTCTTGATGCTATCGCCGGTGTTGGTCCATTGGTAAGGGTATTCGTAGCACAATTCGATGGAGCGGGTATTGACCCGCTTCCGATCGACGAAAATTCCGGAGATTCTGCCGCCGGCCATATAGGCATCGTATGTCAGGTAAACCCTGTCGTCATCGGCCTCGTGGTGTGTCAGTTTGGCATCGATGAAAGGCCGGTATTTCCGGTGCAGGAAGGCATGGGAGAAATCGCAGATATTGTCGATCACCATGGAGTGGTGGGTGCGCCAGGTGTAGTCGACGGCAAAGTTGGCCCAGGTGTCGTCTCCCGTGAGTTCCGGTATTAGCGGTATCTTGCGCTCGCCGGCCAGTTCCGGATTACCAGGAAATAACCAGATCAGTCCGTAGCGGACTTGCACGGGATAGGTTTGCATCTGTTTCTTGATCAGCGGATTGCCGAAGCTGTCGTGCGAGTAGTCCTCCAGCACTCCGTCCCTGTTGTAAGACCAGCCATGATAGGCGCAGCGTAAGCTGCACTTGTCGACCACGCCATTAGTCAACTTGAGTTGGCGATGCATGCAGAGGTTACGCATGGCCGCGAGTTTGCCGTCCTCGCCGCGATAAAGCGCGATGGAGGTGTTCCAGAAGATCACCTCTTTCACTTGGCCTTTTTTCACGGCGCTATCGTATTCGACCACATACCAGCGATCGGGATCCAAACCGGCGGCGCGGGCCTTTTGCCGAGAATTTTTAGCCGATGCAAAGGAAGGAAGCGGGGATTTTGTCTGTCTACTGTTCATATCGGGTACTCAGGCTTTTAGTCAAAGTGGGGGAGATTGATCGACTCACTATTTATCAGGAACGATCAGGCCCCTGCGCACGAAATCATCGTAGGCTTCGCGCACCGCCAGGGACAATTGGGTGGGCTGATAGCCCAGCTCCCGCTTGGCCTTGTCATGATCGGCCTGCCGCCTCATCTGCAGCAAGCGCACGGCTGCCGGCGTGAAGCGGCGGGGCAAGTTCGGAAACGCCCGATACCAGGTTTTGTCGGCCACTTCGGCCAAGCCTGCCATCAGCAACGGTGGCAGCTTTAGTCTCGGCAGCGGACGGCCGGTGACCTCCCGGAATAACGCCATCAGATCGTCCACGCTGGCATAGGCGCTGCTGATGATGTATTTCTGGCCGGAACGCCCATGGCGCATGGCTAATACATGTCCTTCTGCGATATCGCGGCTGGAGACAAATTCGAAGCCTCCGGGTATATAGGCGCGGAGACGGCCGTGGGCATAATCGATCAGTACCCGCCCCATGCGCGAAGGCTCATAATCGTGAGGACCGACAATGGCGCAGGAGGTGGCGACGACCACATTGAGCCCGTCGGCGTGCGCCTTCAGGCATTCGTGCTCGGTGAGATGCTTGGTAAAGCCGTAGGGCAGATGGCGTTGGAAAGGATCGAACGGCATGCCCTCGTGGCTGGTTTGATCGGGCTCATAGCCGGTCGCACTCAACGACCCCGAAACCACCACCTTGTCGACGCCGTGGTGTTTGGCCGCCTGCAGAATGTGGATGGTGCCGCGCACGTTGGTATCGAACAGGTCGCGCTTGTGCGCCGCATTGCCTTCGATAGTCGAAACCAGCGCCGCGCAATGATAAACCCGGGAGCAACCGCGAACAGCGGCCGATACCGCCCCACTGTCGCGCAGGTCGGCAAACACTCGCTCCACGTCCAGACCATCGAGCGCCCCATTGTCGCGTCCCGATCGCATCATCACCCGCACCTGCTCGCCGTCGGCAAGCAACCGACGAACCAAGTTGGCGCCGAGGTGACCGGTAGCTCCTGTAAGCAGGGTAGTGCCTTGAGTCATAGTCTCATGCTTTGAAGTGAGAAAGAGGTCCGGGGAGAATAATCGATAAGCTTTAGACGACAATCACCGCGGTTTAATAAACAGCTTGTTGAAATCGAATCCCCGGGTCGGCGCTACCAATTTGTAGCGCGTCTACACGCTTGCCATATTTTGGAGACCGCCGCCGACTGAGCAAGAAAATTGAAAGCTGGTTTAAGGCTTCAGCCCAAACCATAAACGTCGGGACGGCTCGAAACTATCCAACCGGCTTCGAATTTTTCCCGGCCATATTCTCAAACCACTTTGATATTGTAAAGCGCTAGCCTTATCCAAAGAGAAAAAGCCGTTCAAACAAAAACGCGCGTTTCCAATCCTACCAAGCAATCATTGGGACCAGGGATCACCCGGCTTTCATTGATAATAACAGCGGCAATATCCGCCGGGCCCTCTGATGATGCGCGTTCTGACCGGTCTTTTGACCGGCATCGGGTGGCCGCGCACAGGGAGTGCGGATCCGGACAATCTCTTCCGGCTGGCAGTGGGCCGGCTAAGCCCTTGATAAGTCCTGCGGGCCAAATATTTGGCGGCCTGTTTCCCTGTAACAGTGCCGTGTTTGGAATAATGCCGCGCCACGTCGCGGGTTGTGTTGCGTACGATTCCGGGCAAGGAACGAATCATACTGCGGGTAGCCGGATGACGGCGCAGCGTTTTGCCGACGCGGGAAACCCCGGAAATCAGTTGCGGCGTTACCCGAGACACCGCGCCGCCCAAGCGCGGCAACAGTTTGGCGGCGAGCGGGACCAGCGCACCGAGAAAGGCCTCGGCTTCGTCCTCATCCTCCGTGGCATAGGCCATCTCGGCCAGGTAATCCATCTGATCCGGCAACAGTCCGGCGGCGGCGCCACCCAACAAAGAGCCGCCGGTAATGCCTGCCGCGGTGCCCCAAGGCCCGAGGCCGCCGATAGTCGCCAACGTACCGCCGATGGCACCGCCTCCGCCGGTTAGCGCATTTTTCGCCGCGCTGAGTGCGACCCTTCGCTGAGTCGACCCTTTCTTAGTCAACCAATTCCAGGCTTTACCGAGAAATTCGTCATCCTCATCGAAGCTGTCATAGGCATCAAACAGGTCGTCGTCCTCGAATTCATCAAACAGATAATAGTCATCCATATCATCGAATTCGTCGTAATAATCGGCTGCGTGCATCATCACTGTTCTCCGGTACAAGGATAAAAGCGCTAGCGTCGGTTTCGCCTTTATTCGGGTGCTTGGCGGGCACGTTATACCGGTAGGCGGATGAATGAAAGTCGCCTTTTTAGACTACCAAACATGCAGTAAACCATATATTGCCGCCGCACAAGCCATAGCGTAATTTTCTTTGAATTTAACAAGTTAGCCGTGTCAATACTAAATTCCCGCTAGCGCAAATGTGCTGCCGAAAACGTGGGAATGACAGCCGGGGCGAATTTGTTTAGCTTGTAGCCACGGTTGAAGCGGAACGTTTACCGCTTTGCTTTCTCAGTCCTACCGAAGGAGATTAGCTATGTCTGCATATGAAGAGGATCTATATGACGATCTCGCCTATGAAGATGTCGAAGGCGCATCCGATCTTTATGATGAAGGCGATGAATTCGATGAGTACGACGAGTACGACGAAGGCGATGAATATGATGAATACGACGAATATGCCGAAAGCGAATTCGACGAGTATGACGAATTCGACGAGTACGATGAGTTCGATGCTTACGATGAAATGGATGAGTATGACGAATTCGATGAATTCGACGAGTACGATGAAGATGAAATGGACGAAATGCTGGCCTACGCCTTGGGTGCCGAAGATAGCGACGAATTTTTCAAACGCCTGTTTGGCGGCATCAAACGCTTAGCCAAGAAAGCCGCTCCGGTGTTGCGCAAAATCGGCAAGGGCGTGGGCTCGGTAGCGCGCGTTGCGGGGCCGATTTTGAGCAAAATCCCTCATCCTTACGCCCAAATCGGCGGCCGGGTCGCCGGTATATTAGGCAAACTGATGGCCGACGGGGCGTCGGAAGACGAAGCATTGGAGGCTATGGCGGAATATGCGGTGCGTAATCCGCGGGCCTTGCCGGTCGTGGCAACCATCGCGGCCAGAACGCTGGTGAAACGCAAAGGCGCTCAATTATCCAAACCGGCGCGTAAACGCATGGTCAAACAAATGAAATCCACCGCTAATAAATTGGTGCGTACCCGCGGCCGCAAAGCCATACGGGTGTTGCCGCGCGTGGTTAAAAGCGTCAAGCGGAAAACGGCGGCCCGGCCGGTACCGACGATGGTCAAACCTAAAATCGTCCGCCGGGCGGTTAGCAGCATCGTGCGCAAGCCCGTCATCGTCAAAAAGCTGTCCAAGCCTTCGCCCATTGCGAAAAAAATAATCAGAAGGCGCGGCTCCGCGCTCAGCTATACGATTCCAGGCCCTACCCGGATTACGATATCGCGCGCCTAACAAAAGTTGGTACAGAGGTCTTCAGGTGATGACGAGCAGCAGTCTGACAGGGTGGCGACAGTTTTTGGGCACCAAGGTGCGCGCGCTCAAATCGAGGGCGCGGCGCTTGACCAAACTGACACCGCATCAGGTCGGCCTGAGAGCGGAAGACCGTCCCTATGCCCCGTCTCCGGCACATTTCAAGGCGGCCAACCAACGCCTGCTGGCTATCGATAACTCGATACGCCGGCGCCTGCAAAAGCTTGAAGCCTTGAGCAAAGCCGCGCCTCCGCAACGCACCTTGCAATCTATCGCCTACGTGGAACGGGAAGTAGACCGCGCCCGCCGGGCATTCGGCTTGTTCTTCGAAGTATTCAGCCAACGCGGCTCCGCATTCGCACCGGCTCTGGCCGCCCACGACATGATTGCGGCCGATTGTTACACCGCCATCAGAACGGCGGCTCCGCAAATATTCAGCGGCCGCATATTGAAGCCATTGACTTATATGGAACACGGCTTTTCGCCGGCCACCATGCGCCGCGGCGTATCCCTGGTGCGTCTGCTCGGCGAAAAAAATCCGTTCCCCATTATTCGGATTCCCTGGGATAGGGATAATCCGTGGCAATCCGTATTCTTGCATGAGGTTTCGCACAATCTGCAAGCCGACCTGGGAATTTGGCAGGAAAACAAAGATGCGGTAGGCAAACGGATTTTACAGGGATTCGGCGATCCGCAATTGGTGAGCATCTATTCGCGCTGGCACAAGGAAATATTTGCCGACTTGGCGGCCATACTGTTGGGCGGCACCGCTTCGGCTTGGGGGATGATGGAGTTCTTGACTCACCCGTTTCCCAAGGTGACCACCTACCGGCCGGGCGGAGCACATCCGACCGGCTATTTCCGGGTGCTGATACTGGCGGAGATGCTGGAGCGGCTGGGCTTCGGCGCCGATGCCGCGAAAATGCGGTCGATCTGGCGGCGGCTTTACGATCTGCGTTCGGGCCACCGGCTGCCGGTTTCCCTGGTCAAAGCCTCTAGCCGCGTGATTCCGGCCGTGGTCGACGAAATCGCTTTTCAGACCCGACGTAATCTGGCGCAGCGGGCCTTGGTGGACATCATTCCGTTTTCGGAAGCGGACGAGCGCGCCATTCGTCTCGGCGCCAAAGCGTTATTGCAAGGGCGGGTGCCGAAGGGACTATCGCCCAGGTATCTGGTAAGCGCCAGCCGGCACGCTCTGCATGCCGGCGCCGACTTGCCGATGTTATCCAGGCTGGTAATTTCTCATTTGGCAACATCTTTCGATCCCACGGCGCAATTCGTTACGCCGCAGGTTTTAGCAGCATGAGGATATGGGTATGAGTGGAACAAACGACAATTCAAACAAGCAAAGAGATCGCAGCGTTTCCGCCGTCAAGGCCGATAGCCTGATCCGGCGCGTGCTGCGTATCGGAGACCCTTGGAACGCCGAAGAAGTAGCGGGGGGGTTGAAACGCTTATATGCCGGCGAGGAATCGGCTTTGGCGAACGAAGCGGCCGGTTTTCCGGTGGCCAGACAAGCCAAGATGGTGATTCAGCCAAAAGCACGCGAAACCGCCACCAGCAAAGACTTGGAACAAGCCCGCGACGATGTGGAGCGGGATTTGAATGCACTGGTCAATAACAATCTGCTCAAGGATATCCAGCCCGAACTGACGGGTTGGTCCAGCGCGATACGCGCCACTGTCAGCGAGGGCGTCAATTCGGCGCGCTTCGCTCTCGATCCGCGGCAGCGGGACAATACCTTCGCGGCACGGCGCAGCTTGCGCGATTTCGCGCGCCTGGCCCGCTATGTCGGCGCCCTATCGCCGCACGTGAATCCCTATTACCGCCGTCTGGGGCAAAGCCTGGACGAAGTCGGCAGCGTGTTGTTGGTGATGTTGGGCGAACAATTGGCCGAAATCGGCCTGTCCAGCAGCGGCATCGTGTTACAGGCGCCGAGCAGCGAGCTGCAAGACCGCCGGGACGCCATCATGCAAACGCTGAGAGCCTTGATGGGAGCGAAACATGTCGCCTATGACAACGGCGAATGGCCGTGGGGCATGGTGGCCTACCGCGAGTTGATGCAGCGCTTGGACCGCAACGGCCAGTCCGACCTGCGGGCATTGCTGCACGAGGACAACATGGCCCGTCTGCTGGACGATCTGCTCGATCAGGCAACGCTGGACGGCTCGAAAGGATTGAGGGCATTATCCGCGTCCGCGCAGGTGCCGTTGCAACGGTTGCAGCGGCTATTCCTGGCGGCTTACCGCAATATCGAACCGGAATCGCCGCCTATCGCCGCCTTTCTAAGCGCCATCCAATTATTGCTGGACGCCTTCGTGATGGGCGATAGCGCCAGCCGGCTGATCTATATCTCTCGGCCGCCGGTGCTGTATTACGGCTTGTACGGACTATCCACACCGCAAGGCGATACCCAAACCCTGCTCGATTTGATCCGGATTCGCGGCAATCTGGCGGCCTTGCTGGACTGTCTGTTGGATTGTAATTGCAGCGCCGATACCATTATTAGCCAGATCTTGGGAGACAAAGCCCTATACGACATCGATCATGTGATCGACCTATTCATTCAAGGGCAACAAACCGGCGGCATCCCGGAATACCGGCATCGCGCGGCCGGCTATGCACGGTTTTTCGATGTCTTGCTGAATGCAAGCGCAAGCATCAGCTGGGACGACGAAAACGGCGATACCCATACCCAATCCTGGCAGTTCGACGAACCGGAAGTAAACCAATTGACGGTAGACGCGCTATTGACCGACGCCGCAGGCTACTTAAGTCTCAACGATGCCGTGATAGATAGCGATATCGCTGCCGACGCCCTGTGCCAGCAGCTTTTGACCGAAGACAGTTGGCGCCGCTTGGTGCGGATCATGGCGCCGTCATGCCGGAATCCGGCTTTGGCTGCCGACGTCATCGAAGCCACGCTCGGATTGGCGTTGTCCGGATTGAATCACGACATTGCAGCATGCAGAAATATTCAGGTCGATATACCCACCACGATGGAAACATCGTTGGAAGGCATTACCAACAGACGCAGCCGAAAAGGTTCTTGACTTCCACTTAACCGTAT
Organism: Methylomonas sp. MgM2; assembly: GCF_054172045.1. NCBI lineage: Bacteria > Pseudomonadati > Pseudomonadota > Gammaproteobacteria > Methylococcales > Methylococcaceae > Methylomonas > Methylomonas sp. MgM2. The sequence goes on from NZ_JBSYXO010000017.1 coordinate 28,698, forward strand.
GGGGAACAGGCAATGAACGAGTTATATAAAATTCTTGATAGACAGGTCGGCGCGTTCGAACAGTTGGCCTCGAACGATTACAGCGAGCCGGCGGTTTATAGATCCGACAGACACCAATTGGCCAAATACGAGCACAATCTGCAAGGCCGCGGCGCCTTATTGCTAGCCAGTTACGAGCGCATGGCGGCCAAGGCGCTGTCCTATTGCGGCGAGGAAGACATCAAAATGGCCTTTAATGCCCAAATCAAAACCTTTCGCTCGCAAAAACACAATCTATTGAAATGTTTCGTGAACGATGTCGAAACCATCAATGATCTGTGCATAGCGGAGGTGTTGAAATACGACGGCGTAAGCGCCGTATTTAACGAAATCGCCCATTCCTGCCATATCAGGTCGGAAATTTCGACACGCAGGGAAAATCTATCGGCCGAATTGACCGAGCAATACGAAAAAATCCGGCTGAGCCCTTTCATCGCTCATGGTCGTTGCGGACACTTTCGTTCCGATTTTAATACGCAACAAACCGCTGCATTCACAACTAGCTATGTAACGGCGACGAAAGCCAAGCGCGAGCACCTAATGCTATTGGCAGCCAATTTCGAATGTTACGAGCAATTATTGATGGAAAAACTCCGGACCATGCAAAAGCAATCGTTATGCGCGGCAACCGATGCGGAAGCCATGGAAAGTTTCAATGCCCAAGTCAGAGCCTTTACGGCACGGGCGCACAACGTATTGATGTGCTTTCAAACGGAAATTCAGATGGGTAATGCGCTGTGCATGACCACGGAATTGGAAACCGAAGGCGTGACGGAAATATTCGTTGAAATCGAAGACCCTTGCAATGCTAGGCAACAAATCGAAAGCCGTAGCGAGCGATTGGAGCAGGAATTGGCTGTTTTGCACGACAACCTGTTCAAATCGCCTTTTTACCTGATGGAACTGAAGGCAAATACGGCCTCCGTCGCCCAAACGCCGGATACGCAGAAAATTAAAGCGGCGGAACAGGCGCCTCCCCGGGCCAAACCGGGTTGATTCGGTGTTTTTGCGGGCTCCAGACCGAAGTTGGGTATCGGAGAATTTAAACAAGGTTAAGAGAGCGAGGCACGGATTATGTCTTTCGAAAACAATGAAACGATTAAACGCCTTTGGCAACGCTTTTGGCGTGACGAATTAGCCAAACTGCCGGCGGACGAGCGTGCCGCGATCGAACAGCAGTTTGAACAGCGCTTTGAATATCTGCTGGAGGAATCCGCCGGAAACGGCGGCAATGCCTTCATCGACCTGATCGGCTTCGGCAACGAAGGCATCAAGGAATTCGGCGAAGTACCGTATCCGTTTCTGAAGGCGGATTTCGATTCGGCCATTATTCCCAGCCAATTGCACGCCGCCGCCGAATTGTATTTTTGCTGGCAGCACGAGCGCATGAAAGTATTTGCCGTGGTCGACGTATTGCGGCGCCTGTTTCAACTCGGCCGCATGCGCATACAGCGGGGGCCGGGCGCGCGCGGCTTGTACATACTGGAAAAATGGAAGCCGCTGCGCTACGGCAGCCGGGACCGCATGATCGCTTACCGCAGGGTGTTCAACTACGGTAAGGCGCCGGCGCCGGCGGGAGCGGTCGTCAACAAGAATTTCAATTACCAATTCGTCGCCTTCATGACGTCGCTGGCGCAATATTTCCGGGATTTGACCATAGGCGATGTGATCAGGGGTTCGAATACCCTGGATCAACGCCCTTACGGGAACATCGCCACCGTACAGCGCCTGGGTACGGATTTGCGTTATTCGATGGATAGAGCCACCTACGGCAACATCGTGGCCTTGACCCACGAAGTCGGCAATTATCTGAAACAATGTCTGGAACTGTTGGATACGCCCGATATTAAAAAATCCTTCGACGCCAATAACAAATGGGATGTGATCGAAATGGTCGCCAACCGGCATTTGGGCGGCGTGCCGGAATTGTCTCACCGGGCCAAAATGGCCGAAAGCGGTCGGCGGGTGCTGTATTGGGTGGCCGATAACGACTTCCAAACCACGGTCGATCCGGAGGCGTTCAAGGCCGAATCGCGCCCTATCGGGCAACATGCCGAAGCCTGGATCGCCGCATACCGCTTGACCGAAGAAGGGCGTAAATTCCCCGGCGTAACCGATAACCTGCGTTGGGCCGTCGGCTTGCCGAAACGTTACGCAGCCGCGGCTTCTTAGGGCGTAATGAATGAACACGGCGTGGTTTCCGTCTCTGAAAGTCGCGGTAAACGGCGCGCGCTTGAGCTGCGTGGTCGATGTGGCGTTGGCATTGGCGCCGGGCGGTTTCTTGTTTACCTTGCGCTTGGCCGAGGAAGCCAATGTATTTCTGGGCCGCGAATTATGGTTTACGTTGGACAGCCAGGAATTGGACAGCGTCGATCCGGCCCGGCAGGCCGAATTCAAATTGTGGAAAATCGCCCGGGTCGACTCGCATCTTAACGGCCTGCGTATTTTTTGGGTGGGTGATTCCAGGCAGGAATCCCTGTTGCCGGATTATATAGACAAGCAGTTTCTGCAGCGCTATGAAGCGCTTGCCGAAACCTTGGACAACGAAACCGGAGAAGCGTGGTTACTTTCGGATTCCGAACGCTCCAGTTTGGATACGCTGGCCCTGGCGGGTGCCTTGATGCCTTATCGTCCGGTCATCTTCAGTTGCGACAGCCAATGTTCCAATCTTATGGATTACATCGGCAAGCACATGAAACTTTATCCGGCCCCGAACCAAGGCAGTCAATTCGCGCGCAGTCAGTTGCAGCATTTGTTTTTTCGAAATGGCATCAGCGAATTGCTTTGGAACGGGCTGAAGCTGAACGTGATACACCTGGTCGCCCCGTTCGCGATGGTCATGCCGGCCATCGAACCCAACAAACAATATTATTGGCAGGATGCCGGCGACTGGGAAGCGGAGCGTCCCATCGATGCTTGGGAAGCGGCTTACGCTCATTGGTATACCGTGGATGCGCGCGTGTCATGAAAACCGCATTAACGCCTTTTCGACTGCATACCAACGAACGCGATCTGGTCATGACGACGGTCATGGGCGAAGTGTCGCATCCCAGCGACAAAGCCTCGCCTTATCGGATCGGCCAGGACGGCGTACCGCGGGTTTTGCCGGGCACCGGCGGTATCGTCATCAATCACCGGGTGGGCGACCCTTGCATCGGTCTGGTAGGCGACCACATCGAGCCCGGCGCGTCGATAAAAAATTACCGGCCTGCGCCGGGAAAACTGAAAGACGCGTTCAATCTGGCCTTGAACACCTATGCCTGCATAGGCAACCAAGCGCTTGTGGTGTCGGGCCCGTGCAAAGGCGCCAAAGGCGTGGTGACCGGCAAGCACGGCGGCGTCGATCACGTGATGGTGGATTTTCCGGCGTCCGTGTTAAAACGGCTGTGCATAGGCGACAGAATTCAAATATACGCCTGCGGCACCGGCCTAAAAATCAGCAAGTTTCCGGAGCTCGAACTGTTCAACTGCGCCCCTCGCCTGCTTAGAAATTGGGGCGTTTGGCCGGATCGCGGCGTGCTGAGGATACCGGTTACCCACTGTTTGCCCGCCCGGGTGATGGGCTCGGGGCTAGGCCGAAGCACCGTGCAACGGGGCGATTACGATATCCAATTGTTCGATCGCGAATTCATGCGTCAATTTCGTCTGGATACGCTGCGTTTCGGCGATTTGATTGCGATTCTGCATGCCGACACCCGCTTCGGCCGCTCCTTCCATAGAGGCTATACGACTTTCGGCGTCGTCGTGCACGGCGACAGCACCGTCAGCGGACACGGCCCCGGCGTGGTCAGTCTGATTTGCGGGCCGGCCGAGCTGATGCGGCCGGTGAGGGATGCCAAGGCCAATCTTGCCGAAGTGTTAAGGATAAAGCCGGCGCGGCAATCGCCCGGAAGATTGACCTTGATAGAAACCCAAGCCAAGTCGTTATCCCGCTGTCCAACCTGCAAGGCGGTCAAGGTACCCGCAAAAGATAGGCGCAAAGCGGAGGTTCGATCCGGAATGTCGCGGTAACGGCAGGCTTAACACTGATGAGGTTATTTTATGAAACGAAATAGCGAACACTCTGATGATGACGATGATATTTTGAATGAATTGGACCGCTTTGTGATCGAAGCGATCGATACCTTGATAGCCACATCCAAGCAAGTCAAAACGGTTCGCCAGCGCCAACGCAAGGAACGGCAAGAAAAGCCCAACGAACTGATTTCGGCCAAGGTCACCCCTTTGAAACCTCGCCCACCGGCAACGTCCGACACCGGGCGCGGCACGGCCGGAAAAGCGGCTGTCGCCAAGAAAGCGTCGTTCGATGCGGACGATGACGCGGCATTCGACGCGGATGACTTAAGCGGCATGAGCTCGCGCCAGCGGGAGCGGGCCGACGCCTTCGCTTCTTGGCTGATGCAGCAAGACAATTACCCTATCATTCTGCAACATATTGAGGAATTGTTGGCGCCGTTTGACGACGATCTCGATTGGCATGATGACAATGGTTTCGAAGACGCCGAGACGGAAGATCCGGCGCAAGTATCGGCACCATCCAAACCCGAGGCGAGCGGCGATGAGGATGCCGGCGATCGCAAAAAATGAAATGGATCACAATAGCGCTGCTTTCGATTATGCGGTGATCGGCCCGCATGACAACCGTGTGCATACTTTCGACACGCGGCGTTATCCGTTTAATACGGTTTGCCATTTGCTCAGGGATTTTGGAGACGGCCGTTGGCTAGGCGCCAGCGGCGTATTGATCGCGCCTAATACGGTGTTGACGGCCGCCCATTGTTTATATAAACACCTATTGCGGCGCGGCCCCCGGGCAATGTATGCGGTACCGGGACGTAGCGACCGCGATACCGAGCCGTTCGGCAGATTAAAAGCCAGCCGGTTTTACGTGCCGCAGGATTATATCGAGTCAAAGGGATTACTCAGACGGCGCTACGATTACGGCGTGGTGATGTTCGATCGCGCCGGAATCCGCTTCAAACAATTCATGCCCACCCGGGCCGTCTCCACCGCTCAATGGCGACGGTTGTTTTCTAAAAATTTATTGACGATTTGCGGATACCCCGGCGATAAACCGGTCGGTAGCCAATGGCACCACCAGGAATTTCTTAAGAAAGTCACAGCGACGCGCTTGTTTTACTCGGTCGACACCTGCCCTGGACACAGCGGCAGCCCGATTTGGACCGTGTTAAACGGAGAGCCCGTCTTGGTGGGAATTCACACAACCGGAGTAACCGATGAGCAAGGCCGACCCTACGGCTGCCGCAAGGGCACGATCTTGGCGCCGCCGGACTCGCTAAACAGCGGGGTACGGTTTAGTCCTCGGGTATTAGGACATATAAAGGACGCCGTAAAGGATCGCGGAACGTACATGAAGCGGTTTTATTTGAGTTGATACATGCAGGCTGCCGTTTTTTAAGCTAATTTTAATCCGAATTAGCCGCCGTCGTCCGTTGACCTGATTGCTTAAAGCTTGTTTAATCCTGAAAACCGAGGGTTTGGGTGATATGACATGAATAAACTGTCTCAGCCAGTCGGAATTCCCGCCGCTCCACCCAATTATGAGGTGCTGGCGAAAATTTATGACTCCGCCGTAGCGTTACCCGTATTTCCATTGTTGTGCGGCGCATTTGTTCATATGCTGGACCGCCATCGGATCGTTTATGATTCGATCGCCGATTTAGGCTGCGGTACGGGCAACTTTCTCCGCTATGTTTCGCGCAAGGGCAAAACGGCGGTCGGCGTGGACAATTCCTCGGCCATGCTCGATATCGCCAGAAAAAAAATCAAGAAGCTGCCGATCCGGTTTTTTCAACAGGATTTGCGTGAACTACAATTACCCATTTCGGTCGATTTTATTTCCTGTCAGTTCGATACCCTGAATTATTTTCTTAAGCAAGAAGATTTGATCGAGGTACTGACCAGATGTCATCAAGCTTTGAATCCGAACGGCCATCTGCTTTTTGACTTTATCACCGGTAGCGGCGCTTTGCCGATCGATCAAAACAGGAAAATTCGCTATGGTCCTTTTATGAGTTATTGGTCGACTCATACGGACCCCCAAAAAAATTTGAGCCGTGTCAAACTCACTGTAACGGAGGCGGACAATCGCGATCAGCGCATTTCGGAAATGCATGTGCAGCGATGGTACCCTCTGAAAGTTGTCCTGCGTTTGCTGACTCAAACCGGTTTCACGACGCAGGATTGTTTTGATCTGGAACGACTTAAACCCGCCAACGAACACAGCTATTGGGTTCAGGTCCTGGCTAGAAAAAATAATTAGTATCTAACAAGGAGGCACGATGGCTTATGAAAGTAGCTACAGAGCAAGCAAACTCGGAAACACAGAACGAACCGCTAGCGTGCTTCAACCTAAACGGCAAAGACTGCGTTATTACGGAAAAACAAGAACCGGACGGAAACTCCCGTTATCGACAAGAATATTCTTGCCTGGGTGAATTCGAACTCGACGATACGGTTTACCAAATCCGGACAAAAAAACATCTGAATTCGGAGCACCTGTCGGAAGCGGTAGAAACCATCGATCTGAATCTGGCTTTTTGTTTGACCGAAAGAGAATTGCAAATTGCAGTTCTGGTCGCCAAAGGGCTTCTAAATAAACAGATTGCCGATAAACTTTCGTTGAGCGTTTACACGGTATCAACCCATTTAAGGCGCATTTTCACCAAGTTTGGCGTACACAACAGAACGGCTTTGGCTGCAAAAATCAAAGGCCAATAGCGCGCCGATTTTTGCAGCGCTGCACACTGTGCAGTTTGCCGTTGGCCAATGCTTTTATGCGTACTCGCCGAAACGGACCTCGAGGGGATATTTAATTGGAGACCTATGGTATCGATAGGTCAACCCGTCCGCCGTTTATAGGGATCTTGCCGATAATAGAGCCGCAATTGCCGGTAGATGTCTGAAAAATGTTGATACAAGATTTCGGGCGCGCAGAAGAAGTATTCGCTGAATACGGCGAAAAACTCGGCAGGACTGGTGGCGGCATAGGCATCCACCAAGCTATGGCGATGATGCTGAAGCGTATTATTCAGGCCCGTATAGGCCGCACTGAATGCATAGGTCCAGTCCGGTATGGGCATACGGAAATGCAGCGGCGGCATGCCATTGCTGCTGCCGTCCAGCATGTCCAGTTTGTGGGCAATTTCATGAATAATGACATTATGACCTCGATGGCCGTACAGTCTATCGTTTTCAATGTCGCCCCAGGACAACACGACCGGACCTCTAGACCAAGCTTCGCCGCTCAACAGTCGTTCACGGTGATGGACAATGCCGTCTGCATCGGTTTCGTCCCGCTCGGTAAAAAACGCAGCAGGATATACGATGATCTCCATCCAGCCGGACAATAAGCCCAAGCCCAAATGCAACACCGGCAGGCAAGCCTGTGCCGCGATTGCGACTCGCATCGCCTCGGTAATGTCTATCCCTATGCCGATGATGATTTTTTGATGTAGAAATAACGTGCTCAATTCTCGCAAATGGGCTTTCTCGACCGCAGTCAGACCGTCAAGCACCCGTAATTCTTCGATCGCCGTCTGCCATGCGTCGTGCTTGACCGCATAGCGATGCAGAATGTAGCGGGTTCGCAGGCGTTTGAAAAAATTCATCCGGAACCGGCCTGTGTCGTCAACGACCGTAGCTCGTGGTGCGGCCGCTGCGTCCTTAGCAACGGGTTAAACCCCGCAAGCGGCGCACGACTAACACAAGAAGCGCTAAGCCTAAACAGGGCACCCATATCCAAACCAATTCGGACCGCATCACTTCTATGCCCCTTTGCGACAAAAAGCGCGCAATGCCAAGCGGCGCGACTTCGATCGGATGCCACGGCATGAAAAATCGCTCGGGCGAGATGGGCCATAAAAAGGCGATGCCGAGTCCTCCGTTAGTAAACGCGTCCAGTACGCCGTGCGAAGCCGTTGAAATAAACAAAAACCAGAACGCCCGCTTCGATGCAGTCCGTAACGGCCGTGCAAGGCAAGCGCCGATAACGGCAAGCAACAAAGCAAATGCAAGCGAATGACTAACCCCCCTGTGCCCCCATTCCGCCGCATAAGGAATACCGAGACGGAAGGCCGCCACATCGAAGTCCGGCACTATGGAAGCGACTACGCCGGCGATTAACAAGCGCTTCGGGACGGCTTTACGCCCTAATCCCAAGCGCAAGGCCAGCGGGACGGCCGGATGGGTCAGTATGGTAGGCAATGCTCAGTCCGATAAATAGTATTCGACAGTCGAGACCACCCGGACCTTCTTGATATGCGGATTGTTTTTATCCCTATCTTCGATGCTGAATTGGCCTTGCGAGGCTGTTTTTATTTTTCCCAAAGTACTATTGGAGTCGGAAGCGAATTTGCCGGCCACCTCTCTGGCGTTGCGCGTCGCTTCTTCTATCATTTCCGGTTTGACGCTATTCAGGCGGGTGAATAGATATTCGGTTTTGGCTTGGTAATCTTCGCCGCTGAATGCGATGCCGTTCTTGCCCAATTCCGATAAGGAATTCATAGCCTCGCGAATCAAGTTGATGTTTTTCGAATACACGGTAACGGTTTGAACGGCCGTATAGCGAAATTCGGCTCTTTCCGTATCGCCGAATTGTCGGGCCAACTTGTCGGTAATCGCGGGAATCGATACCGTGATTTCCGCCTGATCTATCCCTTTGGACTTCAGAAAATCCTTTATTTCTTTAGTATTCTTTTCGATATTGCTGTACAAATCGCCCAAATCATTGCTGGCGGCGGTGAATAGTATGGGCCAAATCACGATGTCGGCGTCGTATTCGCGTTCGGACAGTCCTTTGACGGTCACGCTACGCTCGTATTCTTTGACTTTAACGACGGCACCGCTGAGTAAATACCCCACAGATAACAGGCCCAAAAAAATAAACAGGCCGAGCAAAAACGCACTTGTGTTGTTCTCGGTTCGCACTTAGCCCTCCTCCGGGATATGATATTTCGACGGTTTACTTCCGACTGGCTATTTTAAGGCACGGTGTCCAAGCGACGAGTCTTATCATTAGAACCGCAAAATTAAATACGCCGGAGAGTCCTCCGATCAAGCAACATGATAATCCCGATCCGGCTAAATGCGAACGCTATTCGCTCGGCTATCGCGCCAAACACCGAAAGTTCCGGAATCGGACCAACCGGCTGCCGTAAGCCTTTGGTCACTTGCTTGACTTCATCATTCAGTCAAAAACGGTACATTCCAAGAGATATTTTCTCTTTTAAGTTATCCTATCGTCAGAATTTTCTGAGGTGGGGCTTTTTTGAATGGGATAATTTTGATTAAATGTAAACATCCATCTGCTGGATTATTTAGCTTCTGAGATTTGACACATTGAACGCTATCCTGAAAAACAAATTCTTCCTATTATCTTTAGCTTGTTTGCTATCTCACAGCCTACCGGCGTCGGCTCGTTATGCCGCCATTGTAATAGACGCCGATAGCGGTCGCGTGATTCACGAGGTCGAAGCCACACACCGCTGGTATCCGGCTTCGCTAACCAAAGTCATGACCATATACATGACCTTCGCTGCATTGGAAGCCGGCCGCCTGCACCTGAATGACACGCTGACCGTTTCAGGCCATGCGGCCAAACAGCCGAGCTCCAAACTCGGCCTCGGAAGAGGCCAAACAATTAGCGTCGAAAAAGCCATCATGGCCGTCACAACTCGTTCCGCCAACGACGCCGCGGTGGTTTTAGCCGAGCAACTCGGCGGCACCGAGCCGAATTTTGCGGTCATGATGACCCAAAAAGCCCAAAGCATGGGCATGTTCAGCACCTCGTTCAACAACGCCAGCGGTTTGCCGGACGAAAATCAGATCAGCAGCGCAAGAGACCTGGCCTTGCTGTCAGCCAGGTTGATCCGCGATTTTCCGCAGTATTATCATTATTTCTCAGCCAAGGAATTTGCATACAAAGGCCGGGTACTACCTAGTACCAACAAAATTTTAAAGAGCTACCCCGACGCGGACGGCTTAAAAACCGGCTTTACCTGCGGCTCCGGCTACAATTTAATTGCATCGGCTAAACGAGACGGCCGGCGTCTGATCGGCGTACTGTTGGGCGCGCATAGCAGTGCCGAACGTTTCAAACAAATGGGCAATTTGCTCGATTTAGGCTTTGAAAAATCCCATGCCGGTCTTTTAGGCTCGCAAATCGAACAAATCAATGCTATCAGCCTGGAGCCGCCTCCATTCCAATTGTCATCCAATCGCTGCGCCGGCAGTGCCGAACAGATGGGTGCCGACAGCGCATCAAACAAGGCGGAACCGATACGTATAAAACCGAGCAAATCCGGCAAAATTGTGCAAAAAAACCCGACTACTGCAAAGTCCGGACATGCTAAAAAAAGCTCTGCGTCCGACTGGGCGGTGATGTTGAACGACCGCACTCGAAAAACCGACGCGGACGTCGATTTGAATAGGGCTCGTCGCACGCTCGGGGTGTCGGCTAAGAAGGGACAAGCTCAGATTGTCAGAGTAAAGAAGAAAGGCAGACAATTTTGGCGTACGGAATGGTTAGGACTGGACGCAAATCAGGCCCGTTCTTTTTGTAAAAAGCTCAGGGCTAATGGATTCAAGTGCGCCTTATTGCCGGGAAACGTCTGATATTAAAAAGGCCATGCTGATTCTAAGTCCGTCAGTAATGCGGCGGCCTCTCGTCAATCACAGTCGGATTTCTATCGCTTAGCGCTAAGCTCTTGATTTTTTCGTGCAACACCTTACAAGTTTCTTCTAACTTGCCGAGCTGTTTTTGTTGATCCGCAACCACACGATTCAACGCTTGAATCAAATCCTCCTGATAAGCTTGTTTTATTTCCAGTTCGATAATGCGTTCTTCACTCATACTTTATTTATTTTCAAATAATAGGCTCCTATTATTCTAATTGAATTCACCCGGTAAAATCGGGAGTCGTTTACACGGTACAGACAAACTCGGCTATGATAGCCGTAACCATCAACCACAGCGAGGATGCGACGATGACAACAGTAACAGATCCGGTCATAGGCCGTTGGTACAAAGACTTTGAAAACAATCTGATCTTCAAAGTTGTAGCCATAGACAATAAAGACGAAACCATAGAGGTGCAATACGCTAACGGCGACTTGGGCGAGTACGATAACGAAGCTTGGTACGCTTCAACTTTTGACTATATAGAAGATCCGGAAGATTGGAGTGCGCCGTTCGACGACCTCGAAAGCGATGATTTAGGTTACAGCGATCCCGATCGGCATGCTCGACCGGATCAAGAAGATTTAGATATCAGCAATTTTTTGGATTGAACAACTCTTTATGAGAATGACCCCGCAACAATTTCTGGACTGGGAGTCCAAGAGCATTACTTTACTGGCCATGTCGGGTGCCGGCAAAACCACCTTGTCAAGCAAACTGCCGCGAGACAAATGGTTTCATTATTCGGGCGATTACCGCATAGGTACAAAATATTTGGAAGAGCCCATCCTCGACAATATCAAACAACAAGCGATGGGCGTGCCGTTTCTTAGAGACTTGTTGAAGTCGGATTCGATCTATATTTGCAGCAATATCACCGTCGAAAATTTAGCGCCGGTTTCAAGTTTTTTAGGCAAAATCGGCGATCCCGACAAGGGCGGCCTGACTTTGTTGGAATTCAAGCGTCGGCAAGCCTTGCATCGGCACGCAGAGATCGCCGCGATGAACGATGTTCCCGAGTTTATCCATAAGGCCGAAGTCATTTACGGCTATAAACATTTCATCAACGATGCCGGCGGTAGCGTTTGCGAGCTGGACTGCCCGGAGGTGTTGGAAACGCTAGCCCAGCACACCTTGATGATTTACATCAAAATTCCGCCGGCATTAGAGCAAACCATTATCGATAGAGCCAAAAAGGAACCCAAGCCACTGTACTATCGGCCTGAATTTGTCGATGAGAAATTAACCCGCTTCATGGATCTGCACGGCTATCGGTCCACCGATCAAATCAACCCCGACGACTTCGTTAGCTGGGTGTTTCCGGAACTGTTTAAGGCTAGAGTGCCTCGCTATGAAGCAATAGCCGAGCAATACGGTTATACCGTGGATGCCGACGAAGTAGCCAAAATTCAGAGCGAAGACGATTTCATCCAATTGATCGCACGCGCCATAGCACGCCATGACAATTAAATATCTACCGCCATGCCACTAGTCGCGCACACTAATCTACCGACGTTTCAGCGTCTACACGACGAAGGCGAGGAAATTCTGACGCCCGATCGAGCTAGCCATCAATCGATTCGCGAATTGCATATCGGCCTGCTAAACATCATGCCCGATGCCGCATTGGAAGCGACCGAACGCCAATTCTTCAGATTGGTCGGCGCTTGCAATCAGATTGCCCAGTTCCATGTGCATCCTTTTACGATAGCCGGCCTTGAGAGAAGCCCCGCCGCGCTGGAACATATCGGTAAATATTACGAGAGCTTCGAACAAATCAAGCATGACGGGCTGGATGCATTGATCATCAGCGGCGCCAATGTGACGCACGACCACTTGCAGGATGAATCGTTCTGGCAACCATTGACCGAAGTTTTCGAGTGGGCCAAACAAAATGTGACCTCGATATTATGTTCCTGCTTGGCCACCCATGCCTTAATTCAACACTGTTATGGTATCGAACGCACGCGTTTGCCGGCCAAACGCTGGGGCGTATTTTCTCACAAGGTAACAGACAGAAATCATCCGCTTATCGCCGAAATCAATACCCGCTTTGATGTACCGCACTCCCGCTTCAACGAAGTATTTCAAAGCGACATGGAAAAATGCGGGTTAAGGGTTTTAGTGGCCAGTGAAGAAGCCGGCGTACATCTTGCCGTTAGCTCGGACGGATTTCGCATCGTGTTTTTCCAAGGCCACCCCGAATATGACGACATCAGTTTGTTGAAGGAATATAAGCGCGAAGTCTTGCGCTATTACAGTGGAGAATGCGAAGACTATCCGCCTTATCCCGAACACTATTTTAACGAGGAAGTCCAACGCCTATTGGCCTCTTATGCCGAACACGTCAAATCGGCCAAAACAAGCGGGCGGCCTTTGCAAGCAATGCCGGAAGCTGAAATCGTCAAATACCTGGACATCACCTGGCGCGATTCGGCCAAGGCCGTATTCAACAACTGGTTGGGCAAGGTATATCAAATCACTAACGAGGACAGGCGCCTACCTTTCATGGAAGGCATCGATCCCGACAACCCGTTGAATTCATGAGCATTCATGCCGAATTTCTGCAAGCCGCTATCGATTTGGCTTGTGAAAACGTTACCAATGGCGGCGGACCGTTCGGAGCGATTTTAGTTAAAGATAAACATGTTATCGCCAGTAGCGGCAATCGGGTGACACCGAACCTGGATCCGACCGCCCACGCGGAGATCATCGCAATACGCGAAGCTTGCCGGCGACTAGAAGATTTTCGACTGCCCGGTTGCACTCTTTACGCGAGTTGCGAACCCTGTCCGATGTGTCTCGGCGCCATATATTGGGCCCGCTTGAAAAATGTTTATTATGCGGGCAACCGTTCCGATGCAGCGGCAGCCGGTTTCGATGACAGCTTCATCTACGAAGAAATTCCCAAACGTCCGGCTCAACGAGCAATCGCAATGTATTCTCTTGAAATACCTAATGCCGACTCACCTTTTCTGGCTTGGAATGCATCGGAAACCAAAATCCGCTATTGATTCTGTCCGGACTCCGCTTGACCGGATGCAGCAGACGCTTCAGACTTATCCCCGCTAGGTTTTTCCTGCCCCCCCGGCTTGTTATTATCGGCGATTTTAATCAACCAGCCGTCTTGTCCAACGCAGTCCCCTTCGGTCGATTTTGCTTCTATATGGATCCGTGCGAATCCCTCTGTGAGCTCTGCGGGCAATTTGGCTGTGACATAATAAAAGGTGTGTTTATCGAAAACCTCAACCTTCATCGGAATTTTTTTTGCAGTCGCCGCGACGTGTTCGGGATCGGCGTATCGGTTTATGTGAAAAGAAATTTCTGTTTCCGGCGCAACTTCCGATTTGTTTTCCGGCGCAAAATCCCTGAATTTAGGCTTTATACATTTTTTTTCGGTCTCTTCAGCGGGCGTTACGGCTAATACGCCATGTGTAAAAATCAGGGTTGTCAGTAGCAAAGCACTTTTCCAAGCGTTGGATGATTTCATAATGAACCTCTTGATTATTATTCTATTTATTACGCGGTCATCGAACTCTAATCAGTTTTGACCTACAATTCAACGCAGAAACCGTAAGGTTTTATCAAAAACCGCTTGGCTACTTAAAGCGGACTGCTGCGACTAAAACAAGGCATTCAAACGATTGCTGACTGATTCGGATTATTGGTCTAAACACATATGCCCACGGTCAACCGGTCAAAAAGCTGTTAATTGCGAAACCGCCGCCGAAACTGAATAAAAAATAAAACAGCGACATTACCAGTCCCGCCAACCTATTAATCCGTAACATCTTCCTAAAAATAGCCGCGATCATTCCCCATACCCAGAGCAAAGCCAAACCCAAAGTACCGTAACTCCACCAATCTTCGACAACGGTGGCCCAGAACATAATCGGTATCAGAAAAATGGCGACAATGTTTTCACAAAACAACACGGAAGAAGCTGCCTGTATGTAGGCGGACATGGTCCGATTAAGCCACAACGTCGCCGCGATAAAACCGAGATTCAACAAAGTTTCGATAATCACCTCTGTAATCGATTCAATATCATCCGTCATGTTAAAGTGGATGAAACTGAAGATTAAGAAGTTGAAAACCAGATTATTGTTAAAGAAGCGAGTTGAACTGGGTAACTCTAGCGGTGACGCCGCAAACCAGCACAAGCCCAAATACTGTCCGATAATGCCCATGACAGTTATACTTCAAGAGTTCAATATTCTTCACTGGTTTGTGCATTATACGGCGCGTGGAAATCCGGAAACTGCGTGCGACTAAACTGGTCGTTGAGCGCCTGCACCAGGTCTTTGGTTTGCTCCAACAGGTTATTGATTTTTTTGCGGTTTTTTTTGTTTCTTCCAACGGGCTGCGTAATCGGAAGCAACATACGCCAAAAATTCAGACTTTTTTCGAATAAGCCGGCTAAGTCTTCGCTCAAATTTAATTGTTTCTGCCGCTTATGAAGTTGCTTAATAATGAATTTGGCATGAACACGGCTTACGATGATATGCAGGGGGGTCAGTAACGCGGCTAAAACCAATATAATCGCCGGACCGATAATAGGATCAAAAAACAGATCCAAAATCCCGACCGCAATTTCGGCAAATAAAATCAGCATGATGATAAAGCTAAGGATAATCAACGTCGTGGCATTGCAACGTTCCTTCCAAGTGGCGATCGCCGTTTCCACCTCATCCATGATAACGTCATCGATCGCTCGTATGCTGCTTTCCAGCGACTCCAGCACGCGATAAGAGCGATCGCTGCTTAAGTTATTGACCCTCTGTTCGATCTGATTTAGGTCGCCGTTTTGCGACAGCACTACGAATTGGCCGGTAAAAATACCAAAATCGTTCAAACGTCTTTGCCAGGATGCGATTATTTCGTGAACTTTGTTTGCGTCCAAGTTAAGCTCGGAATGATCGACTACATATAAAAATTTGTTGGTATCCTGGTATTTGACGACAGACGCTATCGTCTCTTTGCTCAATTCCGGGTCTGAATCAAATAAGTCGGTAAACACCAAAACCAAATCGGAAATGGCAATGACGTGTTGCCGAAGTAGAGAGTTAACAGCGGTTTCCGCAGACGGATTCAATACGGGCGTATCAATAATCAGCTTATTTTTGAGCTTGTTACTATTTACGGTAACTAATTCAAGATAGCTATTGACTTTACTCCCCTCGCCCGGACTGACTTGCTCAATTTCGCGGCTGATTTGATAAAAAGGCAGGCGATGATCGGCATCCAACGCCGTACCCGGCAAAGTCGCACTCGCCGCTTGCGGCGTATATTGCAGCACGGTGAACTTATGCCGTGTGCTATGCAAATGGCTATCCAGAAAACGATCGACAAATTCCGACTTGGCAGGTGAATAGCCGCCCAGAGTACTAATCAACGGCCACCACGAACACTTGCGCGCAGTGGTTTCATCGTTTTCAAGCAAACCGATTTCGAATTCCAGCTCATCCAATTCCTGAAACACTTTGACCGCTTTTTGCAAAACAGGATCCGTCGAAGCAAATTGTTTTTCTATATTGATCAGATGTCTGCTTACCGTTTTATCTGCCATGAGATTTGAACCCTACCGTAAAAAAATTTGGTACCGGAATAGGGAGTATACACCGATGCGTTCGGCAGATAAAAATTCTAGTCGCGTACAGCGTTTATTCCTGGATATCAAGCTCCTTCAATTTACGGGTCAAGGTATTTCGGCCGTAACCAAGCAATAAAGCGGCCTCGTGCTTTCTGCCATGCGTGTGTCTCAAAGCTGTTTGAATCAGCAAGGTTTCTACACTTGCAATCGCTTGTTTCGCAATGTCGTGTTTACCGGTTACCAGTTGATGTTTGATCCAATTTTGTAAGGAATTTTCCCAATCGTTATCGGATTCCTCACAACAAACATCACTGTGGCCCTGGCTCAACTCAGGCGGCAAATCTTCGATATGAATTTCGCGTCCCGATGCCATTACGGTAAGCCAGCGGCAAATATTTTCCAGTTGCCTGACATTGCCGGGCCATTTTAAGTTGCTCAAAAACGCTTCGGTTTCCGGTTTCAAGCTCTTGACTTCGGTACCTAATTCCTTGGCACTCTGGTACAGAAAATGCCGCATCAACAGTCCGATGTCTTCCCTACGTTCCCGCAAAGGCGGAATATGAATGCGGATGACGTTCAAGCGGTGAAACAAATCCTCGCGAAAGCGGCCTTGTTCCACTAAGGCCTCTAAATTCTGGTGAGTGGCGGCGATGATTCTAACATTCACCCGGACCGGTGAATGAGCGCCCACGGGATAAAACTCGTTATCCGCCAGAACCCGGAGCAAGCGGGTTTGCAATTCGGCCGGCATATCGCCGATTTCATCCAAGAAAAGCGTTCCGTGATTAGCTTGCTCGAAGCGCCCTACACGACGGGCCTGAGCGCCGGTAAACGCACCTTTTTCATGACCGAATAATTCGGATTCCATCAAATCTCTCGGAATAGCCGCCATATTCAATGCCACAAACGGCTGATCGGCGCGGGGACTGTGCCTATGCAAGGCTTTCGCGACCAATTCCTTGCCGGTGCCGGATTCGCCATTAATCAATACCGTGATATGCGAACGCGCCAATCGGCCTATAGCACGAAAAACTTCCTGCATGGCGGGCGCTTCGCCAATGATTTCCGGGGCGGTTTCGGCGTCGTCGATAGGTGTCTGCAAGCCATTTTGCTGTTTGCTATGCAGGCACGCCCGCTGAACGGTATCGACCACATCGCCTATATCAAACGGCTTGGGCAAATATTCAAAGGCGCCGCCGTGAAATGCCGACACCGCACTTTCCAAGTCGGAGTGCGCAGTCATAATGATGACCGGCAATGACGGATAATCCTGCTGAATTTTTTTCAGCAATTCAAAACCGTCTATGCCCGGCATCCGAATATCGGTAATCAGAACGTGAGGAAGATCATGCTTTAATTCTTTCAGCATTTCGGACGCATTGGCAAAACAACGTGTTTCAATGCTCGCTTTTTGCAGGGCTCTTTCCAGTACCCAGCGTATCGATTTGTCATCATCGACGACCCAAACTTTATCGGGCATTAGCATGGGCATCTCCAAAATCTAAACGATTGAATTTCATAATTAATAATTCGGCAAAATCTTGTCGAGATTGCTTTCGATAGGAATAGGCAAATAAATTGAAAACACCGTGTGGCCCGGCTCGCTTTCGCATTCGATCAAACCATTGTGCTGGTTGATCAAAGATTGAGCGATCGACAAGCCCAAACCGGTTCCTTCGGGACGCCCCGTAATCATCGGGTAAAAGATCTGCCCCATCAGGCCCGGTTGTATTCCGGGGCCGTTATCAATAATGTCGATTTTTACCGCCAGCTTGTAACGTTTTCGGCCTATAGTCATATGGCGCTGAATCCGCGTTTTAAGAATAATCTTTCCGGAAGATTGCAAGGCCTGTATCGCATTGCGCACTATGTTCAGAAAGGCTTGAATCAACTGATTTTTATCGGCAAACAGCTCCGGGATGCTCGGGTCGTAATCGGTTTTAAGCTTGATGTTCGGCCCGGTTTCCACCGCCACCAACTGCCTAACGCGTTCCAAAACCTCATGTATATTCAGTAAATTCTTATGCGCCGGTTTATTGGGGCCCAGCATTTTATCCATCAGCTCTTGCAGGCGATCCGATTCGGCAATGATAATCTGCGTGTATTCCTTCAATTCCGGGTCGCGTAGTTCCAAATCCAATAATTGGGCGGCTCCGCGTAAACCTCCCAAGGGATTCTTGATCTCGTGGGCCAGGCCGCGCACTAACATCCGGCTTGTATTCTGTTGCGCTAAAAGTTGCTCCTCCTTGGTAATGCGTAGATGCCTATCGACCTGCTGCAGTTCAATCAAAATCTCGGCCAACTCACCGTCTTCCAAGATAGGGGTCGCACTTAAGTTCACCGTTATCGATCTATTCAGGCTTTCCAGTATCAGCTCTCTGTCAACTAAAGGTTCGTGTTGATTCAATCGTTGTAATAAATCAGAGAAAAAACTGTTGTGGGAAAACTTGAACAGTTTCTTTGCGTGATTACCAAGCAAATGTTTTGCACTATCGGCCAGCAACATTTCCCCGGCGGGATTGATGTAGATTAAACGAAATTCCTTATTGAAAAGCAGAACCGCTTCGTTAAGGTGATCGAGTATTCTTTTATACACGTTTTCATAAATTGTAAGGAAGGCTAATCAAAATGTAGCAATTTAGATACCAACTCAAAAAAGCTTAAAAGTTGGTTGGATAAGCCACTCCGGACACAGGAAGCACTAATATGGTGCATATATACTTCGATATGCCGCGTTTTAGCCGGCTCAGTCGTCCCCCGAACGGCACAATTTCTCGGCGCGCTCGCTGTATGCTTCGATATTACCGTCCATAAAAACCCGCCAGCGATAACGCAATTCCATACCCTTGTTGATTAGCACTGCGCGCTCGATATCGTAATAGCCTTCATCCTCGAATGTGCGCCAACCCAAGTCGCGCTGAGAACGGCGCCTAACCGAAGCATCTAAAACTTGGCCGACCGTTTTTTCGTCTTTGCACGGCAGCGCTTTGACTTGCTGTTCCGCCAGCCGCATATCGAGAGCAATCGCTCTCGGCGAAAAGCTTGCCAATAACGCAATGTTCACGATCAGTGTAAGATATTTAGCGTGAAAATATAAAGAAGATAGGCGCATAGAAAACTCTTTGATAGTTGAAGGTTTTAAAACTCTTAATCGCAAGTTTTACAAGTTGTAACCCTGCTCATTATGAAGAGTAATATCCAGCCCTTCCGTCTCGTCACTAGCGCCGACTCGAAGCCCCAGGGTCATATCGAGTATTTTCAAAACCAAGTAACTGATCCCACCGCTCCAAATGGCCACCACCAGTATTGCGATCAATTGAGCGGTGAATTGCCCGACGAAACCGTTATCGGCAATCGTGCCGATACCGCCCAACTGTTCGCTAGCAAATACCGCTGTCAACAAGGAGCCAACCATCCCGCCAACGCCGTGAATGGCGAATACATCCAAGGTGTCGTCGATTGCAAAACGCCGTTTAATCCAGTGTAAGGTGAAAAAACACAACGAGCCGGCCAGCAAACCGATGACTAAACCGCCCAAAGGTGCAACAAATCCGGCCGACGGCGCGATCATACCCAAACCGGCGACCATGCCGGTAATTAGACCTAAGCCACTCGGCTTACCAAAGCGGATCCATTCAAGCGTCATCCAGGCCAATGATCCGGCGGCGGCGCTCATGTGCGTGGCAAGCATTGCGATACCGGCCGCACCGTTTGCCATCAACGCGCTACCGGCACTAAAGCCGTGCCAACCGACCCAAAGAATGCCGGCACCGGTCGCCGTCATCGTCAAATTATGCGGAGGCATAGGAACCCGCGGAAATCCGCGGCGTGCGCCCAACATAACCGCGCCGATCAAAGCAGCAACACCGCCGGATACGTGTACGACGATGCCGCCCGCAAAATCCATCACGCCCATGTCGGACAACCAACCGCCGCCCCACAACCAATGGCAGACAGGCACATAAATTAACAACTCCCAAAACGCAACAAACCAGAGCAAGGCGGAAAATTTCATGCGCTCGGCAACCCCGCCGACGATCAAAGCGGGTGCGAAAATCGCAAAAGTTAGGTGATACATGCAAAACACGGTTTCCGGCAAATTATCCTTAATACTGTCGGCATCAAGGGTACTGAGCGACAACTTGGAAAAACCGCCCAACAAAGCCTGCCAACTACCGCCGTCACTCAGAGCGAGGCTATAGCCCCCCAACAACCAAAGCACCGAAACCAGCGAGGTAATCGCAAAACATTGCATCAACACCGATAAAACGTTTTTGGTCCGGACCAAGCCTCCGTAAAACAAGGCCAAACCGGGTACCGTCATAAACAACACGAGGCCGGAAGCGGTCAATATCCAGGCAGTATCGGCGGAATTGATTTCTTCCGCGTAGGCTAAGTGCGGCCATAACACAAAACTGAGACAGGCTGCGCATGTCATGATGACGCGATATTTCGGCATTTTTCCTCCGGCAAATGGCGTTGGCTCCAAAATGGGGCATTTCGCGAGATAATGCCCCATTTTGGTTCAATTGGCAATCAACACTATAGCGATTCGCCACCCAAAGCCCCAGGTACTGGTAGGATACAACGATGAGCATTTCCCGTTTCGGTGTCGCATTTTTTACATTTGGTTTGCTGACATTCGCTTCATCAGCCATAGCGAAATCACAACCATGGCAATACGGCCTGGCCGTCGACTTATCCTATGCCAATGCGTTTCAAAGCGACGATCCAATGCTGTGGCGCAGCAAAGTCACTACGCAACGCCTGAATCAGTTTGCGCCCAATATGGGTATGTTTTATCTGAGAAAACCGGCTGAAGAAAATTCGCGATGGGGAATCGAACTCGGCGCCCAGGCCGGATACGATACTGACGGACAAGTCCCCGCAGAACAACGTTTACCGGGATATAGCATATTGCGTTATGTTTCCAGGGCAAACGTCTCGTATCTGACTAAAATCGGCAATGGCCTGACAATCAAAGCCGGACTTATGCCAAGCTTTATCGGATTCGAATCCCTATTCGCCAAAGACAACCCCAACTACACCCGTTCATGGATAGCCGATTACTCCCCCTATAACCTGATAGGTGTAGGCGCACAATATCCCGTTAATGATCGCTTATCGTTAAGTTTTCATATTGTCAGCGATTTTGATTACTTAGCTTACACAAACGACAAGCCCAAATATGGATCTCAAATCAGTTGGGAAATCGATCCGAATTGGAAATTGACGCAAAACATATTCGCGGGTCCTGAACAAAACAACACGGATACGCGGTTCTGGCGCTATTTTTCCGACACCCAATTACAGTGGTCTGACGGCGATCTCATGCTCGCACTTGCCTATGACGTCGGCACCGAAAAACTCGACCACGCCGATATGCGCCAAACTTTTTGGCTGGGCTCCGCGCTTTTCAGTCGTTGGCATATTGAGGGACCATGGAGTCTGGCGATAAGGCCGGAAATTTATTGGGACAAAGATGGGCAGATGACCGGCAGCCAACAACTGATCAAAGGGGTTACGGCTACCGCTGAATACAAGACTTCCCTGGCACTGAGCGCAATGATTTTGCGGGTAGAATATCGGTTCGATCGGTCGACCGGACCGCAAGGCGGTTTTTTCAGAACCGGCAACGGCAACGAGCTTATTCGTGACCAGCATCTGCTGTTTCTTTCGTTTTTGCTGACGCTGGACTCACCATGACAAGTGCCGATTAATCCAACAACCGGAAATGAAAAACCCGTTTAGTATGCTTGCCTTTAAAGGAATTGAAAACCGCCGCCTCCTACGGAAGACGGAAATTTTTACGGTCCGCGGCGGCGTTTAAACGCATTGACAGAAAAACTATTTGCCCTTGCCGTAGTAATCAAACTCTTCGGATTTTTTGAGCTTGAATTTGGGTTCGGCGTCGATCTCGACATCGCCCAATTTTTCTCTGGTGGCCTTGGGCTGGGCTTTCACCGCTTCAATGAAATCTTTAAACCACTGCGCCTGTTTAACATTGTCCATGTCCACATCTTCCAATATGGTTGCAATATCCGGCAAACTGCCGAAATCTTTAGCCTGTTCCAGGGCTTTCCGACACGCCGGCTCGTCGCCGCGTAGCGCATAAATACAGGCTAAATTGTAAGCAGCGCTACCCTTCTGGATAGTTCCGGCCTTCTCGAAAAAATCTTCGGCAAAACCATACAAACCGGGCCGGCTCTCGGCCGGGCTGATACGAGCCAACTCCATAAACGCCACCCCGCCGTCGATCGCCGCTCCCAAATACTGAGGGTTGGTCAACAGACAAAACGAAAACTTGGAAATGGCATCCTCATAAACCTCGGTCGCTTCGGCTCCTTGCTCGGCGCGGGCTTGATGCAACAAGCCGAATCCCCAATGGTACAAGGCTTCGGAAAACATTAAGTTACCGGCAATCACACTGGCAAAACCTTGATAGGCACTTTTATAAAGCTGTTCGGCTTTTCCGGGTTCGCTTTTCCGGGCTTGCGCCACCTGTTTGATCGCAGCATCCAAAGTTGAACGCTTTTTATATGAGCTCAAAAGTGACATGAATAGCTCCTCTCTCGTCTTTGTCGATACGGGTTGCGATAAAATAGCCGGGAAGTCTACAGCATACACACTATAACCGGAACCAAAAAATGACAGGCACCATTAACGAACTGGGAAAAGCCAAAGTTAATTTGGAAACATCACAAATCTCTTGGACGGAGTTGCAACGTTTTTTCGCGGCGGGCTTAGTCATCGCTGTCGACGATAAACTTGATCTGGTCGAAGTGGCCTATCAATTTTCGGTCGACAATAAAACCTTAGTTGAAAACTGGCTAAAAATCGGGCAGATCGGACCGGTCTCAGATCGTCAAGCGCAAGATTGGTACGACCGCAACGCAAATGTTTGGGCCGTTGTGGTTAAGCCCTGGATATTGGTGCAGCACGTAAGGCAGCCGACTTAAGCTAATCAATCATTGAAATATTTGCGTACGATCCAATAATCGGCGCTGACAAAGCGGCCGCCTCCCATAAAAAACAATACTAGCAACATCAAAAAATAAGTTGCGGCAAATTCGATACCGTTGTTCAACACTACGAAGTCGCCGTTTTCCGTCAACCATTGATAGTTTCCTTGCGATTGCAGAATTTGCTTGGCTTGTTCTAAACGCTCAATCGCCCCAATGGTTCTTTCCGTGGCAAAAATACCGCTACCGCTTGCAATGGCCAACCAACCGTTGCTCCAATGCGTTGTAAAAGCCGCGACCGCCATGATGACCATCAAGGGCAGCGAAATCAAACGGGTCGCGAAGCCGAGCAACAAAAACAGAGCGCCTAATGTCTCAAACAGAGCCACAAAAAACACCAGTAGATAAGGTACGGGCAAACCCAAGCCCCATTCGCTATTGCCGAACCACTCGGCCGAGTCGGAAAAATTTGCAAACTTCTTGGTACCGGCCATCCAAAACACCGGAGCTAAATACAATCGCAGCAACAGCGGCGCTATAAAATCCAAATACCTAGCCTGATCGAACGTATGCCTGACGAATCTCACCATATCCGGCGTTTTTTCAACCGCCGCGCCCCAAAAAGCCGAAAACATCTTATTATTCATATGTCCCCCCTCATGTTTGCCGTTTAAGAATGAACATCACAATAGGTTCCTTATTTGCCGATATACCCCGGCAACTACCTTTAGAATTATGCCAAACCTTGCTGGAGAATCCCACCTGCCGGATCGAGCGCATTCTATCGAAAGGACAAGTTAGCCCCGAGCAAGGATGGTATGATCAAGAACAAACCGAATGGGTATTGTTGCTGCAAGGCCAAGCCAAGCTCAGCTTTGCCGACGCCGAGCCGGTTGAATTGAAAGCCGGTGATTATTTGCTGTTACCGGCGCATTGTAGGCATCGAGTGGATTGGACATCCCGCGACCCTGTTTGCATTTGGCTGGCGATTCATATTTTCTAGCGTCCACGCGAGCGCCGGCGATTTAACGGTTTATTCGCATTTTCCGGTTTGCCGGCCACGCAAGATGGGGTTCTCGGCTTGTTGACTCGTCGAGCGGATTGCTTCTGTTTGCCATCTTGCGGCTTTGCGACTGATTGGTGCTTCATCTGCGGTTTGGCTTTAGGCGCTTTAGCATCTAAGTCGACTCTTTCGTAACCGGTATCGGCCACGCGTGGAATTTGTCGTTTCAACAACTTTTCGATAGCGGCCAGAGCATCGGCTTCGTCCGGGTCAACCAGCGAAATGGCTTCGCCGTCGGCGCCCGCCCTGCCGGTACGTCCGATACGATGAATATAATCTTCCGCCACTCGCGGCAAATCGAAATTGACGACGTGCGGCAATTGGTCAATGTCCAAGCCTCTCGCAGCCACGTCGGTGGCAACCAACGCAGTGATTTCACCGGATTTGAACTGGTCCAAGGCTCGGGTACGCGCTGCTTGACTTTTATCGCCATGCAAAGCTGCGCAACGAATGCCGTCTTTGATGAATTGTTTACATAAACGGTCGGCGCCGTGTTTGGTTCGCACGAACACCAACACCTGTCGCCAACGCCCATCCCCAATCAAATAGGACAGAAGCTCGCGCTTATTTTCTCGCTTGACCGGGTAAACCCATTGCGAAACCGTGTCTGCAGCGGAATTTTTTCCTGCGACGGCGATTTCGACGGGCTCGCTCAGAATCCGTTCAGCCAAGGCACTCACCTCCGCCGCATAAGTCGCCGAAAAGAACAAGTTTTGGCGCCGGACTGGCAATAACGCAATGATTTTATTAATATCGCGGAAAAAACCCATGTCTAACATGCGATCGGCTTCGTCTAACACAAAATACTGCACGCGCGACAGCTCCAAGTGTCCTTGCTGAACCAAGTCCAATAGGCGCCCGGGCGTCGCCACGACAATATCGGCACCGCGCTGCATTTTCTGAATTTGCGGCTTGACGCTAACCCCGCCGAAAATCGCTTCGGCAAAATAGGGCAAATGTTTACCGTAAACTTTAACGCTTTCGCAGACTTGCATGGTCAATTCTCGTGTCGGCGTCAGGATCAACAGACGGACTGGCCGCGGCTTTTGCGGAATGGGCTGTTGCTGTAATAGACACAACAAAGGCAAAATGAAACTGGCGGATTTACCGGTACCCGTCTGCGCTCCCGCCAGAACATCACGGCCCTTTAATATAAACGGAATCGCTTGTTCCTGCACCGGCGTAGGCGTTTGGTAACCTTGCTCGGCAACCGCTTTTAACACTTGTTCCGACAATCCTAATTCTGAAAATAACATTGCTTATCTCAAAGATGGTTTTATTGTTAAAACGCTCTATACTTAGCCGAGCGCGCAGCCACAAGCAGAGGCAGATCAAACTAAACACTAGCCAGGGAAAAAACATGAAGTCTGAAAAACGTAACCATATACGCATTAAACCTAAAGGTCTGCAGGCAAACTTAGCTTTCGACGCGGATAACCAAGAGATTGCGCTGGAAGCGGATATTTTGGATATCAGTTACAGCGGAATTCGAGTTAAGTTGAAAAAACCCATTGCCGCGGATATGGTGGGTAACATTAAAATCAACATGATTTTGCCTGAATCGAACACGCCATTTTGTGTTCATGGCGTTCTAAAGCATCAAACATCAGACGACGAATGCGGCCTGCATTACGTTGATCATATTCATGGTTCAATCGACGACTTAATGTTCGAATGCGTGGAACTCGATGAAACAACGGTTTTCATCAAAACTTATTAAGGATCGGGTTTCGGGCTGAAAGCAATTATTTTTCAGCATTTTCATTTCGTTAACTAACAATCACGAAACGCACTGCGTCCAGTCTCAACTGAGCATCTCGAATGCACTCATGCGCCAGCATGGTCATTTCCTTTAGCTGCTCGATTTCATGCGTCTTAATGCCGGGGTTGATCTTTTTCAAACGAACCATGCGTTTGATTTCCGCAGTCATCGTCCCAATCATGCAATTGTTACTCTCTACGATCAAATCTTGCATCCGCGCGCTCGCTTTCTGTTCACCAACTTGAATCATGTCCTGGACGAGTCGTCGCTGACGGCCCAGAAACAAACTGATTTGCTCTTTCTCAATTTTGTCGGCAGTTTCCTGCATGGACTCATGCGAAATTGCCGCGGTTAAGTCCTTTTTATCCTGATCAACCAATACCCGCAACGGCGTATGCGGTAAGAAACGGCCTATTTGCAAATGCGCCGGCGCGCTGCATTCTACGACAAAAAGCAATTCCAATAAAAACTGACCGGCTTTTAATTGCGGCTGTTTGACGATACTGACCGCGGCGTTGCCGGTTTCGCTAGACAATACCAAATCCATCGCCGACGATACCAAGGGATGTTCCTGAGTCAAAAACTGCATATCCTCTCTGGCTAAAGCAATGTCACGACTTAGCGTAATCGTTAGCCCGTCGTCCTGCAACATCGGAAAATGGGCGATGCGCAGGTTTTCACTCGGCCACAGTATATGGCAATCCTTAGAATGATATTCAACATCAACGCCATAACAGTCGAACATCGCCTCCATGTAAGTCCATAAACCTTTGTCATGATCAATCGCATTAAGTTGGGCGATCAAGGCGCCGGCCTCCGCCGGACGGCAGGAATTCAGCTCAAGTAGTTGGTCGCGCCCGTTATGCAGGTCCTCTTCTATTCGTGCCGTCAACGCCCGGGTTTTTTGAATAAGCCTGTCGATATTTGCATGGTTGCGGCTATCCTCTAGTGTTGCATTCAACTCGGCATCCAATTGCTTGGCCACTTGTACAGCTGCCGAGCAATTGCGGCGTAAGGCATCCAAGCCTTCGTCATACCAGCGGTAAAGAAGATGCTGCGGACTTTCAATCAAATAAGGTATATGGATTTGAATAACATGCTTTTGTCCAATGCGATCCAATCGCCCTATGCGCTGTTGCAATAGATCGGGATTGCATGGCAAATCAAATAGAATCAGATGCCTAACAAACTGGAAATTCCTCCCTTCACTGCCGATTTCGGAGCACAATAAGACTTGTGCCCTGCTTTCGTCGTCGGCAAAAAAAGCCGCAGCCCTATCGCGCTCAACGATGCTCATACCCTCATGAAATACCGCGGCGGTATGCCCCACATGCTGACGTAGCAATTGTTCCAATCGAATGACGGTGTCGGCACGCTGACAAATCAACAGCGCCTTTTCCTGCCCCAATTCCTTGAGCTTATCGACCAACCAAATAAAATACGGGCTGGAAGCCAGATCGGCGGCATCCTCGCCATGCAAAGGATAAGCGTGTCGTTCGCGGTCCGGAAAACCTTGCACGGTATGTCGGGAATTTCTGAATAAGATGCGTCCCGTACCGTGATGATCCAACAACAATTTGATGAGTTCTTCCCGGATTTCACTATTGTTGGGCTCTTCAGCGAACTGCTGCAAAAGCTTTTCCACATTGTCGTGCTCCAACAGCGTTCTCAAACGGCTTTGCTGTGGTTTGGTCAACACCTGGCCGGTAATCAACTGATTGGCCAGTTCCGCGACCGGAGCAAATTGACTTTCTTCTTCCAAAAACTGCTCGAAGCTATAAAACCGATCGGGGTCCAGCAAGCGTAAGCGGGCGAAGTGGCTTTCTTTACCTAACTGCTCCGGAGTCGCTGTTAATAGAATGAGGCCATCAACAACATTGGCTAACTGTTCGACAAATAAATAATCCGCGCTCGGCGCATCCGCACTCCACTCCAAATGATGGGCCTCATCAACCACCACCATATCCCAGCCTGCATCCAAGGCTTGAATTTGCCGATCAGGGAAATCGGCAAAAAATTGCTGGCTGCACAACACCAATTGCTCCGCGGCGAATGGATTCTCACCCTCGCAAGCCAAACAGCGCGTTTCGTCAAGCAAACTGAAACGCAAATTGAAACGACGCAGCATTTCCACCAACCACTGATACATCAGCGGCTCAGGCACCAAGATCAACACGCGTTGGCTTAGCTCATTAATAAGACGGTGCTGCAAGATCAACCCGGCTTCTATGGTTTTACCCAAACCCACTTCGTCGGCCAGCATAACGCGAGGCGCCACTCGATTAGCAGCTTGATAAGCGATATAGATTTGATGCGGAATCAAAGCCGCACGCGCTCCTTGCAGTCCTTTTACGGCCGATTGCTGGTATTGCCGCTGGCGCCGCCATGTCTCGTAACGCAAACTAAACCATGCGCTCGGATCAAATTGACCGGTAAACAATCTGTCTTGCGGCTTGTTAAATTGGATGTGATGATTAAGCTCCATCTCGTCGATTTGTTGGAACTGACCATTTTGATCCAACCCTGCGTAACTCAACAAACCGTTATACTGTCGCACCTGCTGTACCGTGATTCTAACGTAATCGATCGATTCAACGATATCGCCTTCCGCGAACGTTACTCGAGTCAATGGGGCGTTATCCCTCGCATATACGCGCTTAACTCCCGTTGCTAAAAACAACACCGTGATGCGAGAAAACTCCGCTTCCAAAATCATACCCAAACCGAGTTCCGACTCGGTGTTACTAATCCAGCGTTGGCCGGGGACAAATTCGTTCATTATCGACTTCTAATTATCTGAAAGATCTATCGGGTCTTTTAACGCCGAACACGGCAAAAATGACCAGCGCAAAAAACAAGAATGACAAGCGGGGCGCGTCGAACGGACTATCGACATATCCGATAATCATAAAGCCGGTAAATGCGGCTAACAGGACTGGCGCATAAATATCAACCGGTGTCGATTTTATCAGGCGATAATAAATATAGGCTATTAACAAACAGAACGTGCTTAGGCCTAGCCAGCCCATGTCAAATAAAACGTGCACCCAAATGTTGAATATATGCCAGGGATTGTGTTGTTCAGTCGAGAAAAACCAATGATCGGTACCATCGGAAAAATCGCCGTTAACGATGAGATTATTACCCTTTGTGTCCCGCAAGCCGAGGTTATCGACCTCAATGATGCGCTCCGCATCGCCACCGGCGTATAACGCCAGTTGCACGGGCCGTGTCAGCCAGCCTCCGGCAATGTCCGGTGACGGCACCCCGACATCCCCGCTATCAATTTCTATTTCGACATGCTGCCATTGTTGCGATGTCGCATCGATTTCCACGGACACGCATCGGAATGAATATTGTAGTGATTTCTCGCAGATAGGAATAGATAAAGCCGCATTCAGCCCCCTAGTGCGGACGTCAGCGGATAAGCTTAACGGCTGTTTAGGCTCCAGAGAAATGTACTGTCCCATGAACAAAGCGTCACCGCCTTGTAAGGCTAAATATCGGTTGCCGCTTTCCGATTCGATACGATACGTCGCAGGATAAGCGTTTTCTTGGTTTGACCAGAAAAAGGTGCGGGGAAAGCTGCCTAGCCCCATGCCGAATAATTGGGTCAGAAAATCGCGATCCATCATCTCGATTGCATCGGACCAATGCTTGTAGCGAATTTCGCTATCTTTCTCCGCGACGCTGATGCGACTTTTCATCAAATCGCCTTTGAATACGGGAACCGCCAACACAGCAACCGCGACGAATAACAGCGAGACCAATACCAAACCAGAACCGATTTTTAGTCGATGCTGGCGATCATAATAAAAATACACGCCTACCAGTAATACCAAAAAGCCGACAGAAATCCCAATTGCCCCTCCGCGAGAAAAAGTCATGAGCAAGGTATAAAGGCTTAACATAAACAGCAATGCACCAGCCGCTTTTGTTAACACCTGTGGCTTATCGCTTAGAACCAGTATGGCAATGAAGGGCATGGTTAATGCCAAATAAGACTCGATATGGCCGCCGCCGGTGTGCATCGTGGAAAACAAGGCATTGATTCGATAGTCCGTCGAATAATCAAACAACCCGGGAAATACCCAGCGTTCGAAAATAGAAAATATAGTCAACCCGGTTAAACCAACCAGAACGCCGGTCGAAAAGACCTTTCGTCCATTATCGCAAGCTAATAATCGAATTAGATAAGGACCCAGCAAAACGACCCAGAAAAAACCTTTTACAACTCTTAACGCATTATATTGACTGTAATAACTACTAAACGAGTTCGCATCGATATTCTGTAATGGCAATAAACCGATAAAAAAACTGATACAAAGCAATAACACAAACGCGTCTATAATAAAATAATCGATAAACCGAAAGGTCGGCCGCTGTTCGGCACTATCCGGCTGACGAATCATAAACATCATTATTGTCGATAGAATCGTCAAATCGAATTCATCGAAATAAAATCGGCCGGTCCATGGAGCAAAATCCATCAGCGGTAATGAAGCGGGCAGAACAAATAACCCGGATAAAGGCCACCGCGACAACACATAACAGTATCCGCATAAAAAAAGCGCGAGTAAACCGGGTTTAACGGGATATTGAATCACTTGATATACGATCAATATACCGATCAAACCGGCCGGCAACAGCCGGCTTTTATTTATCGACAACCTTTCGGCCGAAGAAACATAATCAACTGTAGCCGAATCCTGCTCGTATACATACCGAGCATGACGACCGCCACTATCAGACTCGCGCCGAGATGCCTGAATTTTTCCCAGTACGCCATAGGTAGCGGCACCGGCGACAAATGCTATTAAAACGTCAGTTGGATCGACATGCTTAGCTTTCAGGAACAGCTTTCCTGTTTCCATGACGATCGACAGTATTGAAGCCGTCATTCCGACCCAAAAACCATTGATCGTTTGCCCGTCTTTATTTTTTAAACCATATATCCAAAACAAAATTCCAACCGGCATATACATACCGATATTGCTTAGCAAACTAATTAGCGCAACGGTTTCCGTCGTGTAATAGAAATAATAAAACGGTAATAAATGTGTTTCGTTTAATTTTTGTTGTGCAGCGGTAATCGAAACCCAATCACCTTCAAACCAGCCATTAACTGCAGCAAGAATGACCACATATGGAATACAGGAGAAACCTACCAGCACGCCCAGCCAAGGCCTTAGTTTTTTAAGATTTATATCTACCAAATAGTCATAAGCCTTAACCCCGAAAGCCATGCCTAATATTCTCGTGACAATCGAAAAACCTTGCGCACTACCCGTGTATATGAATAGCTGAGTAAATTCGATCACCGAACCTAGTAAAAAACCCAAAACGACAGCCAAAGCTTTCCTATTCGGAACATAAGGTAACGCTGCAAATAAAGCACCTAATGGCATTAAAACAACAATTTCCAATAACCACTTTAAAGAAACACGAAACGGTTCATTAAGAAACTTGTCTATATCGATAAAAAAAGTATCCGACCCGTTGGCAAGCTTGTTATTCAACTCGCTAATCGAAGTAACAAAATCGAATGGGAAAAGACTCAGAAATAGATAGATTGGGAAATAAAGAATAATAGCCGCCTTTATAGATACCCAATTACCTATCGTCATTTGCCGACTATATGCGATAGCCTTCTCTCCGCCCAAAAACCACAAAACCATTCCCAAACCGGTGCCTATCGCTTCGGCAATTAAATCGTTTAAGGAGACTGTACGCGGCGGAAAAAACTGTTGAAAAAATTCTATAGCAACAGCGGTCGTAATACAGAAAGCAAAGGTCAATATAGAAATAATGACCTTAGAAAAAAAACCGGTTTTTAGAAAAGGCCGAAAATTCGCTAGAAAAAGAAAAGCCAGCGGTATATATAGCAGAATATTGGCAACCCAGTCGGCTCTGGAATCTATGCCTAAATTAAGATACCGAATGTTTTCGAATTGAGTGAGTGCTTGGTCATATGGCAATGGCTTGTAGTCCAGAGGAACCAAGCTACCATAAATAACGAAAAGCCAGTATATAGCGCCAATAAAAAAATACTTTGACATCCAATGCCAAAACAACAATGATTAGGTCGGACCAACAAAACAAATCCGAATCTCATAATAAGATCCGGATTTGCGGTAATTAATACAAATCATAGAAATATAAAATATAGCTTAATCTACTTTTTAAGTTAAAAGTCTCCGCATCCAGGGCCGGCAACTAGCGTGCCTTCAACAGTTGTAGTCGAATTTACAAGACATATGGCCGGCGCAGTGCTCGCGCTATAATAAACCTCATAACTGAAAGTATCTCCACCAGAATAACGATATAGAACGTTATTTCCCCGCCTGCCCCAACTCCCTATTACTTTGGTCGGATCGACAGGATCGTTGGGCCCTTTCTTAAAGTCAGACAGCGTACCGTCGGTGTCATGGATTTCCTGATTCTCCCAATCGCTATCGCCTCTTACACAAACGGTCTTGCCGGACAATAATCTGCTAATAGCGTTTCCAACAACTCTTTCAGTCGGGCAAGCTGCTTCGACCTGCCCCAAACCAATCAAAAATAGGGATACGACCAACAAAAAATGATTCATAATTCACTCCAAAGATTTGTAATTTAATTAGACGAATTTATATCGATACGGTCACGAGCTCCGTAAAATTGCACCATTGACTCAACAAACTGAGTA
Organism: Methylomonas sp. MgM2; assembly: GCF_054172045.1. NCBI lineage: Bacteria > Pseudomonadati > Pseudomonadota > Gammaproteobacteria > Methylococcales > Methylococcaceae > Methylomonas > Methylomonas sp. MgM2. The sequence continues at coordinate 61,504 of NZ_JBSYXO010000017.1, forward strand.
AGCATGTCGCTCGCCAAGTGATTAATTCCAGCCGCCGCTTTCCGCCCGCCTCCTCCCGGAAAATTAGCGCATATCTCATCAGCTCCAAGCTTATTATTCAATGGCGCCCTTACGCTCACCAGGTAGCCTCCTTGTTGATTATGCGTCAACACCGCGTGCGCCCTATTCGGATGTTGATTTGCTAATTCGTTACTCCAAACACCGCTTACCCTGCGAGCCCATTTTGCATCCGGTAAGACGAAAACTGCAACTTTATCTGTCAGGTATTCTGCTTTGGTTTGTTCCGCCAAGGCCATATCGCCGGCATATCCGTCGCGTAATTGCTGGTAAATATCCGCTCGATCGGCAATAAAATCGAATGGCGATTGATACCCGGATAATTGATGATATAGAGTATCGGGTGCGAAGTGTAAGTCTTCGATACTTGAACCATAGCCATTGTAATTAATGCATATACCAAGTTGTTTTAGCTTATCCAGCTCGGCTTGAGTCAGATTCAACAATTCAGCGGCGCGTGACGCGCTTTCATCCAAATTGTCGCCGAATGCTGCAGTTACCGCCCAGGCCCGAAAACGGTGATTCAGGTATTGGTCTATCAATAGACTGGTACAAACATTGGCATCGGTATCAATTATTGCATTGAGTCGAGGATGCACCGGTATCTCGCCCGACTGATGATGATCGACGTAAAACACATCGACTTGCTTATCGAGCAATTCCAATAGCGACTGCCGATTCTTATCCAAGGAAACGTCCAAAACCGTAACCTGATCACCTGTGCTCGCGTCGACATTCTTTAAAAGTGCAATGTCTCGCTTTACCCCGGTAATCAATATCGATTCGCGCGGCTCGGCCAGCCGTAGTTGCAATAACGCGCAAATTCCGTCGGCATCGCCGTTGAACACATCAAAGTTCATCCATTCACCTCAAAATCAGCTAATTGTAATCACGCCGCGTTCCTGCAGGAGCCCCAGCACTTGCTTAACGCAAGTTTCCAAATCATGTTTAGAGGTATCGACGATCAATTCCGGTTTATCCGGAACCTCGTAAGGCGAAGAGATACCGGTAAAATGCCTGATTTCACCTTGCCGGGCTTTTTTATACAAGCCTTTGACGTCACGCCGTTCACAGATGGCCAAGTCGCACGCGCAATAGATTTCAAAAAAATCGCCGTGGGGCACTAATTTTCTGGCGAGTTCTCTTTCCGCCTTAAACGGCGAAATAAATGCCGTTAAAGCGATAGTGCCTGATTCCAGCATCAATTTGGAAACTTCCGCAATGCGGCGGATATTTTCTTGTCTATCTTCATCGGTAAAGCCCAAATCGCCACATAAACCGTGGCGGACGTTGTCGCCGTCCAATACAAAGGTACGGCATCCATTTTGATGCAGTTCTTCTTCAACCGCATGGGCCAGCGTCGATTTGCCTGCGCCCGATAAACCGGTAAACCACAATACAACGGCTTTGTGCCCGTTTTGGTTCTCGCGCCGAACGCGGGTAACGGTGGCGTGATGCCACACGGTATTGCTACTTTGTTTCGTCATAAAATCCCATTAAGAAGTTGTCATAAACCATGACCAGGTAAGCAATCGTCGATACAAGCCACCCGTCTCAGCGCCCATAATCCAATTGCTGGATATTCTTCAACACGCCATTTTCAAAATAAAGCAGCCGTTTAAATTTTGTAGGACCGAAATTGTATATCCATTCATCGATCACGACTTCTTCATAGCGATCTTCTTCCAGCGCTCCATATGGATGCCGCAAACGGCTACCGCGCAGGGCGATGCGTTGGTCGCGCCATTCGGGATAACCGCATCTTTCCAATACATCCCATTTGTAATCGCCGACTTGCACTAATTGATGACCGCAGCGAAAAGCCCACGCATCGCTCAGGCTCAGCAACAGCAGACATATCAGAATAGCGGGTTTTCGCATGAATTTTGATTACGGCGTAACGCTGGTTTCCTGCGAATAGTTGTTTCCTTTGTCACAAACGGCACGACTGATAGGTGACTCGCATGAAACATCGCTAAACTCGGCCTTCAATTCGCCGGCTTTATCCGGGACGAAATAAAAGCGGAAATTGGGATCGGCGCTGATGGCAATATCGATCTTGGCATTCAGCACGGGCTTCTCATTGAAACTAACTTTCAATTGATCGATAAAATGGGATTTTCTAACAAAACGCGTCATCTGATCCATTTGCATGCCGGTGATATTGGGGTGGCTGATCATTAACTGCGCCTGGTTAGGCTGGCCGGCCTTGATCTGATCATCCAGACGGAATTTGACCTTGCCCAGCCGTTTCATGGCTTCGTCCAGATCGGCGCCAATAGGTGCGGAACAACCACCGCTAGCCTTGACAAACTTCTTGACCATCGTCAGCTTACCGTCATTCGTTTCGGCAATCGCGCGAATATTGCTGTAGGTATTCACGCGTATCCGCATCGCTAAATCCGCTTTGCCGCTTTCAGGAAAAAACTCAAATTCGCCCACCAATGGAAAAGGGTTTTTATCGACAAACATCCAAATTTTCTTGATGTATCTGTCTTCGGTTTGCGGGATTTTGCTAACGACCTTCACCGGCACGATGGCCGGATCCTCCGCCCGATAAGGCACATCCAGGTCGATCACTGCATTTGATTCCGCAATGGTTTTGCCGGAAAAGAATTGGCTTTTCAATGTCTCGTTCCAGGTTATATCATCACCTTCCGCCAGCGCAATCGAAGGCAGCAACACTAGCAAACAGGCGATTTTACGCATCGATTTCATAACATATCTCTCTTTCATTTATTTAGTCTTCCCATTCGAGTTCGGCGAAAGCAATAGTGACATTTTTTCGGTGGAATTGTTCGAACAATTGCCATTGATGCTCGGCCGACAAGCCAACATGCTCGACCGCATATTCCAAGGTTTTGCCTTGCTTGATTGCGGCTCGAATCTCCTCGGCCAATTGCGATAAATAGGCTTTTTCAGCTTGCATGGCTATGGGCCAATCAGTCACTAAGCGCCCGTGCCCGGGAACAACCAGTTTGTAGTTATTTTTCTCCAACTTATCCAGTTCTTCCAACCAACCTTTGATACTGCCGTCGATTACAGGGATATGCTCCAGAAATAATAGATCAGCCAACCACATGGTATCGGTATTTTTGTCGTAAACGCTCAAATCGTTGTCCGTATGGGCAGTGGAATGCGCCGTTAATACCAATTCCCGATTACCCAAATTCAGCGTCATCGTGTCTTTGACTTGCAAATCCGGCGGGATGATATTGTCGGCGGTAACGCGAATATCCAGCAACTCATCGGCCTTGCTCAAGTAATGCGGTGCCCGTGTAGCCATGGCCCGTGCCAACTTATGATGTCCGATAAAGCGAACACCCGGCGTTTTAAACGCGCTATTTCCATAGATATGATCGGGATGGACATGGGTATTGATGACATAGCAAACCGGAGTGGACGTGGTTTGTTTGATCGCATTGCGCAGCGCGATACCCTGCCTTGGACTGCCGCCGCTGTCGATGACCGCTACACACTGTTCGCCGACTATAAAACCGATATTGGCGATCTCGCCGTGATTGTCCCTATCCGGCCAATGATGATCCGATAAATGTAAATAAATGCCCGGCGCCACTTCGGACACTGATAGCGGCGCTACCGCAAAACTGGCATAACTGATCAGTAATCCAAAAAATATGACCATGGAACGCATGCTCTTCACCTTATGCGGCCAAACGTTTAAAAAACTCGCTCTCCGAGATGATGTCTCGATTGCTTTCCACCCGATCCAAATAGACTAAACCTTGCAAATGGTCATATTCATGCTGAAACACTCGCGCCGGAAAGTCGTGTAACTCGATTTGACAGGCTTTGCCATCAATATCGCAGTAATGCACTTTCAGTGATCGGTATCGCGGAACCAAAGCCCGGATGCCGGGCACGCTCAAACAGCCTTCCCAATCCCTGATAACGGTGTTGTCGATCACTTCATAGCGGGGGTTCGCCATTAGCAGCGGCACCATTTCCGGCGCGTTGGGGTAGCGCTTGGTAGGCCGTGACGCGATGATTACAAGCTGCCGTGAGTATCCCAATTGCGGGGCTGCGATACCGACGCCGTTACTCTCCAACATCGCGGCATGCATCACATCGATAAAACGATGGAACTCGGCAGCGGTAAAATCGTCAACAGCTTGCGCTTTTAGGCGTAACACTTCGGCGCCAAGTTGTACAATTTCGGTTTTTTCGAACATTTTAAAAACCTGGTAGACAAATTAAACGACCACTCTTTAGGTCTGAAATATCAGTATAACGTGGTTTATTAGAGTTTACTCACCTTTACTTTGTTCGTTTTTTTTGTGATAGTAAATGTCAACGCGCCACGTAACAGCTAACGGCTTTAAATTGTTTAACCTCACCGACAAACCAGGAGATAACATGAAAAAAATCCAAAAAACGCCATTTGCTATCGCAATGAGCGCTTCTTTATTACCTTTTGCTTCCAATGCAACTGAAATCGACGCCAATCCATTCGTTTTATCGGATTTGAATTCAGGTTATATGCAGACAGCCGAAGCCGAAAAGTCCGGTGAAGCCAAAATGCCCGAGGGCAAATGCGGCGAAGGCAAATGCGGCGGAAAAATGATGGAGCAGAGCACCGATAGCAAAGCGATGGAAGGCAAATGCGCTGGCAATAAGCCGGCTCCGGCACCAAGCGACGACAAGAAATCAGAAGAGAAAAAATAAGCCGAAGACACCGGCTTTGCTGCAAAGCCGGTGTCCAGCAACCTCAGACGCTAAAACTTTCGCCGCAGCCGCAAGTTGCTTTGGCATTTGGGTTGTTAAATTTAAACGCTTCGTTAAATCCTTCCTTGGCATAGTCCAACTCCACGCCGTCCAACTTATCCAAATCGGCCTGCTTGACCAAAAGCTTGACATCGTACTGCTCGAACGTGATCTCGTCGGCCGCAGGTTCGTCGGCGTAATCCAACACATAAGCGAAGCCGGAACAACCCGCAGTTTTCACCCCCAAGCGCAACCCTATCCCGGCGCCCCGCTTTTCCAATTGCTTCTGAATTTGTTTGGCCGCCCGTTCTGTTACATTAATCGTCATACTTGGAATTCCTCTCTTCTAACAAGCAGCGCCTTCAACACGCTGACAAATTGATCAATTTCCTGTTCGCTATTGTCTTTGCCCAAGCTGATGCGGACCGCAGATTTGGCCAAACCGGCTTCGACATTCATCGCGGCCAACACAGGACTGATTTGTTCCGAGCCGGTCGCGCAAGCGGAGCCGCTGGAAACAGCGATCCCTTTTTGGTCCAACTGCATCAATAGCATTTCACCGTTAACGCCGGGAATACCGAATTGCACTGTATTCGGTAAACGATGCGCTTGTTCGGCAAAGATAAGCAAGCCCGGAATCGTTTTCAACTGCTGTTCGAGCCGCTGCCTTAACCGCAGCAAATGTGCGCTTCGCCGTTCAAATTCCAGGCGTGCCAGTTCAGCAGCCTTGCCAAAACCGACAATCGCCGCCACATTCTCGGTTCCACCTCGGAACCCATGCTCTTGATCCCCGCCATATTGCAAGGCGTGCAATCCAAGGTCGGCGCGATAGACCAACGCGCCACAACCTTTAGGACCGTATATTTTATGGCTGGATAAACTCATCAGATCCACACCGATATGACGAAAACTAACCGGTATTTTACCCAGCGCCTGTACCGCATCGCTGTGTACCAGCACATCAATCCCGTTAAGCCGATTAATCAGGCCCCCTACATCTTGGATAACGCCGGTTTCATTATTTGCCAACATTAGCGAGATGAAATCGCCCGCTTCGGGCGCAAACCGGTCTATAGACTCCGGATCAAAAACGCCATCGGTATTGACCCGAAGCGAAATGATTTCTCGAAAACGCTCAGGGTATCGAGCAGCATTTTCAGTTATCGAAGGGTGCTCGATTGCAGAAAGCATCAACCGCTTACCGCAAGCGTTGAATAGGGCAATCGCGTTAGCTTCCGTTCCTCCACTGGTAAATAAAACCTGCGAGGCAGGGACATCGACTAGGGCGGCGACTTGTTCTCGCGCAGTGTCAATCGCGCTGCGCGCGATTCGGCCAAGTCTATACAAGCTGGAAGGGTTGCCGTAAAACCGCGTCAGGTACGGCAGCATGGCGTCCAACACACGGGAATCAACCGCAGTAGTGGCATTGTGATCAAAATAGATCATTTAAGCCAATTTTCTTCCCTGAATATTCTGCATATCGATCACTTTCTCCGCAGTCTTTTCTTGTCTTTTCGCAACTTCGCTAACCTGGTCTCTCTCTAAGAGCTGACCAAGCGTAATCTGCTTCAAGTAAGAACGTATCTGCTCACTCAGGCCCATCCACAAATCATGGGTAATGCAAGGCTGATCATTATGACAGTTGGATTTACCGCCGCATTTGGTCGAGTCTACCGGTTCATCGACCGCTTCGATAATATCGGCAATATTGATATCGTGGGCATTACGACTCAAAGTGTAACCGCCACCCGGCCCTCTGACGCCCTTGACCATACCGGCCTTCCTCAAGCGCGCAAATAATTGCTCAAGATACGACAACGAAATCGTTTGTCTAGTAGCAATATCAGTCAACGTTACCGGATGCTTCTGACTGTGATAGGCCAAATCCAACATGGCTGTGACCGCATAGCGCCCCTTTGTGGTTAATCGCATAAAGCCCCCAAAAATAAAACCCAAATTTTGTATGGTGACTATAAATAAACCTAGTAATTCAGTCAAGTATTATAACCGCACTCGACGCCGGGCTTTCTCAATCTTTATCTTTAATTTGACAATCATCCAGATGCGGAATCACCGGCTCTCCGCATTGAATCCCTGCTTCGGTCAATTTCTGGCACATAACATCCAACTGCTTATCCATCTGATGAATATGATCCAGCATCAAATTAATCGCATTCGCGATCGGGTCAGGCATATCGCCCGTCGCGCCGTAAGCATCGAAACCTATTTTCTGTGCCATCGCATCGCGCCGCGCCTTATCTTGCTTGGCCTGAGCGTCGATGATATGGGCAGGAATCCCGACCACCGTCACTCCGTCCGGCACCGGCTTCACCACCACCGAATTCGAGCCGATGCGAGCGCCCTCGCCGATTTCGATCGGCCCTAGTACCTTAGCACCAGCACCAATAACCACGCCGTTTTTCAATGTCGGATGTCGTTTGCCTTTATTCCAACTGGTGCCGCCTAAGGTCACCCCGTGATAGAGCGTACAGTCGTCGCCGATCACGGCAGTTTCGCCGATCACCACACCCATGCCGTGATCGATAAAAAAACGCCTACCGATTTGCGCGCCCGGATGAATTTCTATGCCTGTGAGCCAGCGCCCAAGAAAAGACAGATAACGCGCCGGGTAATGAAAGCCCCGCATCCATAAGCGATGGCTGACTCTATGTAGCAACAAAGCGTGAAACCCCGGATAGGTGGTAATCACCTCGAAAACCGAATGCGCAGCCGGATCGCGCGCGAACACACACTGGATATCTTCTTTTATTCTTCTGAACATACTGTCTACTTCAGATTATGGTTTTGTGAAAAACGTAAGATGCCGCGCAAAATATCCAATTCCTTCTTATCGAGATGAGTACGGTTAAAAAGGCGTCGCAATCGGCGCATGATGGATTTCGAACGCTCCGGATGCAAGAAACCGATATCCGCCATGGTTTGATACAAATGTTCATAAAAAGCCTCCATCTGCTCAACCGTGGCTAAAGGCTCTTCACCGCGGTCCCCGATACTAGTCGCATGTTCTCGAGCACTGGCGACAAACAATTCGTAACAGACGACCTGCACGGCGGCCGCCAGATTCAACGAACTATAAGCCGGATTACAGGGAATACGCAGCAAGTAATGGCATAAATCCAGTTCACAGTTATTCAAACCGGAATTTTCTCGGCCAAACACCAACGCTATGTTATCTCGAGCAGGAGCTTCCACCCATTTTCCGGCGCACTCGCGCGCGGTCATCGACGGCCAGCTGATGGTCCGGTCCCGTGCGCTTGCCCCCAATACAATCCGGCAATCGGCAACAGCATCAGGCAATGACGCGTGAACGCTGGCCGCGCGCAACACATCATCGGCTCCCGATGCTCTGGCTGTGGCGTCAGCATGCGGAAATAACTTCGGCTTGACCAGACGCAATTGGTTCATACCCATGTTTTTCATTGCGCGCGCTACCGCACCTATATTGCCCGGATGCGATGTCTCCACCAAAACCACTTTAAAGTTCGACAGCAACATTCGCCCCATATGCTAAAAAGCCGGCCATTCTAACAAAAGATTTGCTATCCTAATCGGATTTCCCAACTGCTCATTGTCAATTCGATCTATGCATCCCATGCTCAATATAGCCGTGCGCGCAGCGCGCAGTGCCGGCGATTTGATTCAACGTTCCTCACAAAACATCGACAAACTCACCATCGATCACAAAAGTCGTAACGACTATGCCTCGGAAGTCGATCGCGCCGCCGAACAAGAAATCATCAGAATCATTCGCACCTCCTACCCTGATCATGCGATTCTGGCGGAAGAAAGCGGCGAACACAAAGGAAACGATTACGTCTGGGTCATCGACCCTTTAGACGGCACTACCAATTTTTTACACAGTTTTCCGCAATACGCCGTATCGATTGCATTAAAACATAAAAAAAAACTGGAGATCGGCGTCATATATGACCCGCTTCGCGACGAACTCTTCACCGCTGAGCGTGGCGGAGGCGCCATGCTTAACAACCGCCGCATACGCGTGACAAAACAAAACAGTATGCGTGGCGCCCTAATCGGAACGGGTTTCCCGTTCAAGACCATGGACCACATCGAGCCATATTTAGGCATGTTTAAAGCGATCTCCGCAGACACCGCCGGCATACGCCGCGCAGGAGCGGCCGCACTCGACATGGCATACGTAGCCTGCGGGCGCCTCGATGCGTATTGGGAAATCGGCGTCAGGGAATGGGATGTTGCGGCCGGGGTATTGCTCGTTCACGAAGCCGGCGGCGTCGTGACCGACTTTTCCTTTAACGACAAATACTTGCAATCCGGCAACATCATCGCGGCCAACCCGCGCATGCATCAATTGATGTATCACGCGATCGAACCGCATGTGACCGACAAACTGAAATAGGCCCTAGCGTGCCGCTATGAGCTTCAACCCTAAAATTGTTATCGAATAGGCTTTTCTTTATACTTGAAGGCTAACTGTAAATCTAAGAGGAAACCATGGAAAAACCTTACATCCTACACATGCTGACCACAGCTAAAAACTTAAGTCCCTTCGACGTCAACATGGCGATGGATGCCGGCTGGATTTCAGCTGTTCCTTATATCAACGTTGAACCCAGTGAAGTCAGAGGTTTGGTTCAGGATGCGATCTTTTCGCGCAGCCCGAAAAATCTGAAACGCACCGGTATTTTCATCGGCGGACGCGAAACCAAGCAAGCGATGGACATGCTAAAGATTGCGAAGAATTCCATGGTTCCGCCGTTTGAGGTCTCGGTGTTTGCCGACCCGAGCGGCGCATTCACTACTGCCGCAGGTATGGTGGCTGCTGTAGAGAAAGAATTGGCGGACAAATTCCAAAGTACTCTGGAAGGTAAAACCGTATTAGCCTTGGGCGGCACAGGCCCTGTCGGCCAAGCCGCCGCAGTCATCGCCGCGCAAGCGGGCGCCCATGTCAGAATCATCGGCAGACAACTGGACAGGGCCCAACGCATCGCCGAGCTGTGCAGCCAAGAATTTGGTGACGGCAAAATCACCGTCACCGCTGGAATCGATGCCGACAAAGCCGAATATATGCAAGCCGCGGATATCGTGTTCGCCACAGGTGCCGCGGGCATCGAACTGTTGAGTGCGGAGCTGATCGCTGCGGCACCGCAACTGAAAGTCGTTGCGGATGTTAACGCGGTACCGCCCGCAGGTATCGCCGGCGTCGACGCATTCGATAACGGTAAACCATTGGCCGGTTCCAAGAGCGGCGCAGTTGCGATCGGCGCACTTGCGATCGGCAACATCAAATATCAAGCGCAAAACCGCTTACTGAGACGCATGTTGGAATGCGACGAACCATTGTATTTACATTTCGAACACGCTTTTGAAGTCGCCCGCGATTTCATTAAATCGTCTGATTAAGGCGTTTTGTAAGCCGCCATATCCGTCAACAACCGGGAGTCCAATCAAAATGTCGAAACGCAGCATACTTCATATGTTCGATCCGATGCCAAACAACAGCCCGTTTGACATCAATATGGCGCTTGACGCCGGTTTTGACGTCTTGATGCCCTACTCCAACGTTAAGCTGGAAAACATACAACATTTAACTCAGGACGCGATCTTCTCCCGTAGCCCGTCCGGCATAAGAAAAACCGGCATCTTTATCGGCGGCCGGGACATCGGGTTGGCTATCGACATGCTGGAAGCGACCAAACCAGCCATGGTTCCGCCCTTCGAGGTTTCGGTTTTTGCCGACCCTAGCGGCGCCTACACAACGGCTGCCGCGCTGGTAGCCTGCGTCGAAAAGGCTCTGCAACAGAATCACGGCAAGAAATTAACCGATTGCAAGGCTTTGGTTTTTGGTGGCACAGGCCCTGTCGGTATCGCTACCGGCGTCATTGCGTCGTTGCAAGGCGCCGATGCAAGCTTGGTGGATCATTTGTCGCTAGACACCGCAAACGACGCCGCTAAGCAATACAATCGACGCTTCAATGCTAAATTGACCGGCGCCGTCGCCAAAAACGACGCCGAGAAAATTGCTTTGTTGGCGGATGCCGATATCGTGTTTTGTACCGCTAAAGCAGGCATTCGGGTATTAAGCGCTGCAGTATTGAGTCAAACTCAACAATTGAAAGTGGCGGGCGACGTCAACGCCGTACCGCCGGCCGGCATCGAAGGCATAGGCTTGAACGATATGGCCGCGCCGTTGATTCATGCCGCTCAAGCACCGAATGCCGTCGGCGTAGGCGCACTGGCAGTTGGCAATGTCAAATATCAGACCCAGCACGAGCTGCTTAAATCGATGCTGGAAACGGAAAAGCCGGTATTCATCGACTTTAGAGAGGCCTTTATCAAGGCGCGTAGCTTGGCGTAGAGGCATTGCCCGGCTGTTATTGTAAGCCGGGCAAACCAGGTCAAAAGGTCTCGAAATGATTGTACTTCACCGCTAGCCTGGTTAATTCCACATCATTCTTGATTTTGAGTTTGGCGTATAAGCGGTAGCGATACGTGTTGACGGTCTTATCGCTCAATGTCAGCGCTTCGGCGATCTCCTGAATTTTTTTGCCTCTTAATATCATCTGCGCCACTTCGGCTTCACGTTGAGAAAGCTGAAAGAAGGGTGAAACCTCTTCGCTCTCGATGGATTCAAACACCAAGTTGCTGGCCACATCCTGGCACAAGTAGCGCTTTCCAGCCATCACGGTTCTAATCGCCGCTACCATCTCGCTAGCGGACGAAGCCTTGGACACAAATCCTGAGACGCCTATTTTCAATAATTGGTGCGGAATAGGCCCCGCATTATGCACCGACAATCCGATAATTTTAACTTTGGGAAAATCATGCAAAATCCGGCGACACGCTTCGAATCCCCCCATGCCCGGCATATTGACATCCATTAAGACTATATCCGGAGCATCGTCCGTGATTACCTGCAAGGCTTTTTCGCCACATTCACAAACGGCTACGACGCTAATACCTGCAACCGTATTCAATAACGCCTCAATACCGCTTCTGACTAATTCGTGATCATCAACCAACAAAACCTTAATCATCTTATCCCATACGTCGAAGACACTATCGATGGAGTATCGTAAATTCCTCTAGATTAAGCACCCATGCAGGAAACATGATAAGTTTCCGAACAAAAATACACCAGCGAAAATTTTCAGTTCACCCCTTAAACGGTAAAATGCCGGTTTGTTTACTCAACCTTTTTCATCAACATGCGCACATCTCAATTTCCACTAAGCACAGTCAAAGAAACCCCTGCCGATGCCGAAATCGCCAGCCATAAACTCATGATACGCGCCGGGTTGATCCGCAAATTGGCGGCCGGCATTTACACATGGCTGCCGCTCGGATTGAGAGTGCTGCGAAAAGTGGAGCAAATCACCCGTGAAGAAATGAACAAAGCCGGCGCGCTCGAAGTATTGATGCCGGCGTTACAACCGGCCGAATTATGGCAGGAAACCGGGCGTTGGGACAAATACGGCCCGGAATTAGCTCGCATGAAAGACCGCCATGAACGCGACTTTTGTTTAGGCCCCACCCACGAAGAAATCATTACCGACTTGGCCCGGAATGAGCTGAAGAGTTATAAGCAACTGCCCGTCACCTATTATCAAATCCAAACCAAATTCCGCGACGAAATTCGCCCGCGTTTCGGCGTGATGCGTTCACGCGAGTTTATCATGAAGGACGCCTATTCCTTCCATCTCAACCAGGAGTCGCTGCAGCAAACGTACCAGCTTATGTATCGAACCTACACCAATATCTTTACGCGTTTCGGCTTGAAGTTTCGAGCCGTAATTGCCGATTCCGGCGCTATCGGCGGTGCGGTTTCACACGAGTTTCACGTACTTGCCGATTCCGGCGAAGACGCCATCGCTTTTTCCGATAGCAGCGATTACGCCGCCAACGTTGAAAAAGCCGAAGCCCTTAATCCGCAGGGTTCGCGTCCGGAACCGACCGAGAACATAAGCCTAGTCGACACGCCCAATCAGCACAGCATCGAAGAAGTCAGTCGGTTCTTTAATGTCTCACCCGACAAATGCTTGAAAACCCTGATCGTAAGGGGCGAGAACGAGACACTGATTGCGCTACTGCTGCGCGGAGACCACGAGTTAAATCCAATCAAAGCCGAAAAGATTCCCGGCATGCTTTCGCCACTACAATTTGCCAGTGATGAAGAAATCGTTACCGCCTGCGGCTGCAAATCCGGCTCTCTTGGGCCAATCGGACTGAACATGACAATCATCGCCGATCACAGCACCGCGGTTATGGCGGATTTCATCTGCGGCGCAAACCAAGACGGCAAACATTACAGCGGAGTAAATTGGGAACGCGACTTGCCTTTGCCGGCACAAACCGCCGATTTGCGCATGGTGGTCGAAGGCGATCCAAGCCCGGATGGCAAAGGCGAACTAACCATAGCCCGCGGCATAGAAGTTGGCCATATTTTCCAACTCGGCGTCAAATACAGCGAAGCCATGAACGCTGCCATAGTCAACGAAGCCGGCAAAAACCAGATCATGATCATGGGCTGTTACGGCATCGGCATATCCCGCGTCGTTGCAGCCGCGATCGAACAAGGCCATGACGAACGCGGCATCATCTGGCCGAATGAACTTGCCCCGTTCCAAGTCGCCATCTGCCCGATGAATATGTATAAATCCGATCGTTTGGCCGACGCAGTCGAGCAAATTTACCAAGACTTGCTAGACGCAGGTATTGAAGTACTGTTGGATGACCGAAAAGTTCGAGCCGGTTTTATGTTCTCGGACATGGAACTAATCGGCATTCCGCACCGCATAGTCATCGGTGACCGCGGCCTGGATAGCGGAACAATCGAGTACCAAGGCCGCACCGACAAAGAAAGCCGACAAGTACCGGTTGCCGAACTGGTCGACTTCATCAAAAGCAAATTAAGCTAGCCTAGACAAAAAGGGCGCTAAAGCGCCCTTTTTATTTTTTCGGTTCGTCAGTCTTTATTCGACCGAACAAAATCGCAAGTCTTATCTCATCAAGGTAAACATAGACTTAACTGCGCCGCATTTTGGACATCCCCAATCGTCAGGAATATCTTCCCACCGCGTGCCCGGAGCAATTCCATTTCTTGGGTCGCCGACCGCTTCATCATATATATGACCACAGGTTTTGCATTTGTACTTTCTAAATTCTGCCATTTTATTCTCCACTATGAATGACGGGTTGAAATGCGAACGGATTGTAGCCCAAGCGTTTATCGAAAAAAAACCATGAATATTCTACTTGAATAGGCCGGGAATACTTGCTTATGCCGTCTGCCTGCAACGCTAGAACCAAACAATTCGTTACCTTTTGCGGATGTTGATACGATGGGCATTCAAATATCGGAAACCAAGCCGGACAGCGTAGACTGTCGAATAGGGATACATTCAGACGGCGCGAAGCGAGTAAAACCGATTGCTCACTTGCTGCAGGCGCTGGGGGGTGCCGATATCCAGCCATAATCCTTCATAACGCTCACCGCTGACTTTGCCTTGTTGCATTGCGCGAGTCAAAACCGCTCGTAACTTTAACGGCCGCCCTGCTTCCGCTCCAGCAAATAAGGAAGGGCGATACACCCCAATCCCGCTGAATGTCAGCTTTTCGCCACCCTGTTCCGACAACCGACCGTTAGCATGCAAACAAAAATCGCCTTGCGGATGATGAGGCGGATTTTCAGTCATGACCAGATGAGCCGAATGAATCGTCTTTCTGCGCAGTTCCTCCAGCGGGTAATCGGACAAGACGTCGGCGTTTACGACGAGGAACGGATCACTCCCTAACAAGGGCATGGCGTTCGCTATACCGCCCGCAGTCTCCAATGCCGTTTCGCCTTCGTCGGAATAACGAATGACTACCCCCCAACGGCTTCCGTCTCCGCAATAATCCATAATCTGCCTGCCAAGATAGGCCACATTAATCACAATATCGCGAAAACCCGCTTTCGCTAAACTCTCCAAGCAGTATTCGATCAAAGCTTTGCCCGCCACTTTCAGCAAAGGCTTAGGCGTTGCATCGGTCAAGGGCCGCATCCGCTCTCCCCGGCCAGCGGCAAGTATCATGGCTTTCATAACTTGGTCTGATAGAACGGTAGCACTTGCAGCTGCAAAAAAGCATTAAAGCTTTCCAATTCGGAATACTTTTCACATACATCAGTGATATAGCCTATCGTACGTGGAATATCGGACAAATAGCCGGGCTTGTCGTCACGCAAATGCAACCTCGAAAATATACCCACCGCTTTCAGATGGCGTTGCAATCCCATCAAATCAAACCAGCGCTTGAACTTTGCAAGAGTAACGTCCGTCAACTCGGCATCTATCAATCGTCGATAATACCGCTCCATCCATTCCTGTACCCGCGCTTCGGGCCAGCGGATATAGCAGTCCCTCAGCAAAGAAACTAAATCATAAGTAATGGGTCCGACCACCGCATCTTGAAAGTCAATCACTCCCGGCGAATGATTGTCTAGGATCATCAGGTTACGAGAGTGAAAATCGCGGTGTACGCAAACCCTGGGCTGCTGCATCGCCGATTCGATCAAACACGCCTCTAAAGCCTGCCTGATGGAAACCGGCAGCACAATACCCAGTCGTTTCTCTAAAAACCATTCGTGAAAAATTCCCAGTTCCCGGCTCAATAGACTACGATCGTATTGCGGCAGTTCGCATGCATCAATATCGATTTCGCTTTGTAGCCTGAATAAACTATCCAGCGCATTTCGATACAAAGCATCCGCATTATCCTGCGCTAGGCATTCGAGGTATCGCCGATTGCCCAAGTCCTCAAGCAATAAAAAACCCAGTTCGCGATTTTGTTGAAAAATGTCCGGCACATGAATACCGGCTTTTCTGAATAAATCCGCATTACGGATATAAAGGCCGACGTCTTCTTTGTCCGGCGGTGCGTCCATAACGATATAACAAGCACCGGAGTGTCTTACTCGAAAATAGCGCCTGAAACTGGCATCGCTGGATGCCGATTCTATTGTTTGAATTGGTAATACGAGATCATTGCTGAGCCAATGTAAGAGAGTCTTTGCACGCGAATCCGAACTAGGGTAATACATTATTTATTAACAGAAAAGCAACCTAAGGTAAAATGACTCGGTATTCTATTCGATTTCCGTTCCGCTAAGTTAGTTTAGCAATTCATCTTTCTATGAATCTTAGGTTTTATACTGTTTATTTGGCATTGCTTTCATGCACAGAATTCGCCGCGGCAGCCAACAATGCGGCTTGGGACTGTGAGCAAGCCAAGAACGGCGAATGGACCTGCTTAAATCAGGAAGGAAACGGACCGGTGCCGGAACAGCCCAAGATTATTAATACAAAACCACCTGCAGCCGCACAAGAAAGCGAGCCGATTGTCGCAGTGCCCGAACCGGTGACACCCGAGCCGGCTAAACCCGTGATACAGGCAAACGAGCCGACTGAAAGTAAACCGGTTCAGACCGCAACCGGCAAGCCGGAAAAACTGCACGCCAAAATCAGGGAGAATCAAACGCCCATCATCGAAAAAGTACCGCCGGCCCGGAGCGAACCCACTGAAAAAATCGCGCAAGTGCCCGGCTGGACATGCAAATCCGGCGACGAAAACAACAACTGGAACTGTAACTTAGTCGGCCCCGATCCCAAAGGCGAAGCGCGAATTGTCGCGGGCACACAACCAAGTTCATTTTGGCTGACACCGACTTACAATAATCAGCAAGAACGCATGTTTCAGACACTGCGCAGCGAATTCAAACAAGACCCATGGCAAAATTGCGACTCGTGGGCGGCGGAAAAACCCAAATTTGCCAGAGTATCCAACGAAGCCCGTGCTGCAGCCGATACCGATGTGACGGCTGATTTTTCCGAAGTGTTCGACGGCGAAATTTTAAATTTTAGCGGTAATGTCGACTTAACTCGAGCCGATCAGCACTTAACCGCTAATAAGGCTAGCTACGATACGGTTGCCGATACGCTGGATGCCCAAAACAATGTGATTTATAGCGAGTCGACCTTGGCATTAGCCGCCGACACAGCTTCCTTAAGTTTAGGCAAAGATCAGGCGCGTCTTAGACAAACCCAGTTCATCACAGCCGAAGCACCGATGCGAGGCACTGCCGAAGTCATGTATCGAGACAGCGCCAGCCTGTCGCGTTATCACGAAGCAACCTTCACGAGTTGTCCGCCCGGCAATCAGGATTGGGTCGCCCACTCCTCGCGCGTCAAAATTAACAAAGAATCAGGTAAAGGATCGGCAAAAAACGCCTGGTTAGAATTCAAAGGCGTCCCGTTTTTATATACCCCTTATATTTCTTTTCCTGTGGATGATCGCCGCACCACGGGTTTGTTATCCCCCATGTTTAGGTATTCACAGCGTAACGGCTTCGACTTTTCGCAACCGTTTTATTGGAATATTGCACCAAACTACGACACTATCGTCACGCCTCGCTACATGGAAAAACGCGGTTTTATGTTGCGAAATAAATTTCGCTATTTAACCGAGATGTCGCGCGGCACTCTTGCCGGCGAAATCGTGCCTTATGATCAAGAGGAAAACAAGACTCGCTATTTAGGGTCGATTAAAGATATCACGCAATTTACACCGCACTTAAGAACGGATACCAATCTGAACTACGTATCGGACAAGACGTATTTCAACGATTTTAATAATGTCCTGGGCTTTCAAACCAACCGTTTCTTGCCTAGCAACGCTTACGTAAACTACTCAGGTTTGCCGGAAACATCTTTCAGAGCCGGAATCGATTATTATCAATCTGTTGATATAAGCGTACCCGATACCAGCGTGCCTTACGATAGACTCCCGCGCGTTGACTTAAATTATGCGCACGAGTTTAACAACCTGCCGATTTACTTGGCATTGAATAATCAATACGTCCACTTTTATCACGATATCAAAGTCAACGCACAACGGCTCAATATCGCGCCATCGGTGAGTTTCCCTTTCGAATCCAGCGCAGGATTTTTTATTCCGAAAATTACCGGCGAATATACGCAGTATCAACTAAGCAATACCAACGTACCCGATCAAGCTACCAGCATCAGCCGTCTTCTACCTATCTTTTCGATAGACAGCGGACTGACGTTTGAAAAAGACATTACGCTTGGAGGGTCCAACTACGTCCATACCTTGGAGCCTCGCCTATTTTATTTGTATATTCCGCGCAAGGATCAAACCGAAATCCCTTTGTTCGACACCTCCGCTTACGACACCAACTTCTACAGTCTATTTCGTGAAAACCGGTACAACGGCATCGATAGGATACAAAACGCCAACCAGATCACTCTTGCAGGTACGACGCGATTGGTCGACTCGCAGACCGGCTTGGAACCGGTAAAACTGAACCTCGGCCAAATCATTTATTTTGAGGACCGTACTGTCGATTTAGATTATTTAGTTAATGTCCAGGCGCCGCGCACGAGCACTACTTCCAACTTTATCGGCGAGATCAGCGGCCAGATTAGTCATCATTTGTCTTATGCGGCCGGTACCCAATGGGACCCTTTCTTAAACAGCTTCACCCGCAATCAAATCGGCTTAAAATTCCGCAACCAACCCAATCAGATTTTTGACATCAGCTATCGTTACCGCCGAAAAGTGCCTTATGACGAGTCTACATTGGCACAAAGACCGATATCACAATTCGACACCTCGTTTCGCTGGCCGATAGCGCAAGGCTGGTATGGCCTTGGTAGGTGGCAATATTCGTTTGACTTCGGCGAAACCACTGAAAGTTTTATCGGCATCGAAAAGGAAACCTGCTGTTGGCGTTTGCGCCTGATTGGCCGCCGTTATATCAACGGCGCGACTAATAGCAGCCTTCTAGAGCCGGACGCCAAACCGGAGAATGCTATTTTTGTGCAATTGGAACTCAAAGGCTTGACCGGCTTCGGCAACCAAATTGATAAATTTCTACAACGCGGTTTGCCCGGCTATCATCCTTACGACTATTTTCAAGATTAAGCCTTCACATGAAAACAATTTTTTTCACTACGTTGTTAGTGACATTCGGCATACTGTTGCAAGTTCAAGCTCAAACTCTGGATAGAATCGTAGCCATCGTCGAGGATGATGTGATCTTGGAGCGCGAACTCGACAGAGAAGTCGCCGCGGTTAGTAATAAATTACGCAGCACAAATGTGATGATGCCCCCCGAGTTTGTGCTGAAAAAGCAAGTTTTGGAGCGCATGATCGTCGATAAATTGCAGCGTCAATTGGCGGCAAGATCAGGCATTCAAGTCAGCGACGAAATGTTGAGAAATTCGGTTGCCGATATCGCGGCCAGAAACAATATGTCAATGGACCGGTTTAAACGGGAACTAGCCGATCAAGGCATGGATTATCAGGCCTTTGAAGAAAATCTACGCAATGAGATCATCATCAATCAGCTACGCGGCCGTGAAATCAGCTCGCGCATCAAAGTCACCGATGCCGAAGTAAACCATTATCTGGAAACCCACCAAAATACCGGTTCGGCCGACATGCGATACCATCTAGGCCACATATTAATTTCGATACCTTCCGGCGCGTCGTCCGCTACGATTGCTAAAGCTAAAGACAAAGCTGAAAAAACCGTAAACGAGTTACGCGCAGGCAAGGACTTTAGTGAGACGGCAATCAGCGTGTCGGACGATGACAATGCCTTGAACGGCGGCGACCTTGGTTGGCGGAGCATGGCGCAAATCCCCACCCTTTTCACCGATATAGTCATTCATATGGCGCAGGGCGATGTTTCCGACCCTATTCGCAGTCCCAGTGGCTTTCATATCATCAAAATGCTGGAAACCGAAGGCGCTGTTCACCATATCGTCACGAAAACTAACGTCCGCCACATCCTGATCAAAACCAACGAACTGATTGACGACGAAGAAGCCAAAAAACGCTTATTGGCACTAAGAGAACGTATCATCGATGGCGATGACTTTGCCACACTGGCCCGGTCTCATTCCGACGATAAAGGGTCTGCGATCAATGGCGGTTCATTGGATTGGGTCGGTCCCGGCGCCCTCGTCCCTCCATTCGAAGAAGCCATGAACAAACTTGCCATCAACGAAATCAGCAAGCCCGTGCAAACCCAGTTCGGCTGGCATATCATCCAAGTATTGGGCCGTGAAAGTCAGGACGATAGCGAACAATATAGAAAAGACAAAGTTAGAGATGAAATCCGCAAACAAAAAATTGAAGAAGAAACCGAATTATGGTTACGACGTTTGCGCGACGAAGCCTATGTGGAAATCGACTTGGATAGACTTTAAACGGAAATAAACCATATGCCCGTTCAACCTCGTAAGCTGGAAAAACTGAAGAAACGTTTGCAAACCGTTTTAAACCAAAGAAATCTTCAGACACACCGTGCCGTAGTCGAGCAGCTTAGTCAGGAATTGATGATAGATCCAACCGATTGCGCGGCCGGACTATTGTTTATTAGCCAGCCGCACTTATTTCAATGCCCGAAAGAAAACGAATCGGTAAAGACACTGACCTCGCATTTTAAGCCGGCAACACGGCGTAACGTTCGCTACCGATTGGATGTCGGCACTCAACATCAAGTTACAGCGGAAGATTTAATCGAGGTGCTGATCGAAGAATCCGGCGTCGATCGAAAACGTATCGGCCGCATTGAAATGCACGAGACTTATTCCTTGGTTGACTTGCCTGACGGAATGCCGGCAGACATTTTCCAATTGTTAAGCGAAGCGGCGGTAGGAGACCGGCGGCTCAATATCAAGCGGGTTAAACAAAACCGCCGAAAATATCGAGATCCCAAACTAGCGGGCAATCGGCGGCCTGAAGATGTCGGCTAAGTCGGTATCTTCCGCAAATAGCGGTATCGCGCAAAAATAAACATGAAACCTCAACCGTTCCTTACAAGGTAAACCGCACCCCGATCCAGGCAGCCCTTGGCGCACCTACGCCAACAAAACGGCTGTTTTGTTCGCCTATGCCGAAGTCATCCTCCAAAACATCGCCCGTATTTCCCCACGCACCGAAATTGACATAGTCTTTGTCAAACAAATTGTTGACCCGGCCAAACAAAGCAACGTACTGGTTGAACCGATATTCGCTGCGCAGATTGAAAATGACGAATCCCGGAATTTGGGCGGTTAGATTGGCTTCATCGCCGCGCAGATATTGCGAGCTGTTGTAATGCATGTCAAAGCCCAATGTCCACTCGGGCAGTATGTCGTAATCCGTGCTGAACTTAGCCATATGCGCCGGGATTCCGGGAATCTTGTCGCCAGGATTGACGGCGGTATTCCCGTTTGCATCGGCTTCCGGATTCGCGGCATTCTGACTCAAGAACGAGGTTTGGTAGGTAGCGTCGATGTAGGTGTAATTAGCCGACCAGCGCCAGCGATCGTAAAACACGCCGGACAGTCCCACTTCCGCGCCTTGCCGTTGAGTTTTTCCGACATTGGCGAAATACCCCATACTATTGATAGAGCCGTCGCCCTGCCAGATAATATCGTTATTGTTGACAATATGGAAAAAACCGGCATTCCAGTCCATGTAGCCATTCATCAATTGTTTCAGACGACCACGGAAACCCGTTTCCCAATTGTTGGCAACCACTTGTTGAAGAGGCGGATCGGACACGAAAGCATTGGGCAATTTACAAGGGGCGGACGGATCGGCGCAGCTCAGTTCCATGGGGGTCGGCACCCTCGAAGACTCGCTGTAGTTGCCGTAAAAGGTTAACTCCGGCATGAAGGCGTAGGTCAGGCCTGCCGCGGGATTGATGCGGTTATAACTGTGGTACCCGTTCAGGTTCTCGTCGGGATCGTCTCCGGGAAACTGGTCTTTCAATTCCAGATGGGTCATGTTGTATCGCCCCGACACGGTCACATCCAATTTATCGGTGACCGACAAAGTGTCGGTCAAATAAACGCCGTAATTACTGGCTTCAGTGTTTAAGCGCACATGGGACTCAAGCAAATAAACACCACCGGCATCCACACCTCTGTCATAGGTCAAACTGCCCAATTCCGTGTCGGCGCTATAGTGCGCCGTACTGTGATCGTAAGTAGCTCCGGCAACCAATTGGTTGGGCATATCTAACAGTTTGTGGTGAAACGCGTTCTGCAACACGAAGCCGAAGGATTGTTGGTTCGTTTCCGAAGTGTTGATAGTCCCGCCCAATAGATCTTCATTAGCGGCAATGTCGTTGCCCGAGAGATCGAGCACCGGATCATCGTCACCCTCTTCACAAATCAAATTGGGATCGTCGTCGCATGCGCCCAGTTCGCTACCATCGCCGTTATAAGTACTGATATTGTTGCGCCTATAGTAAGCCGTGCCGGACAATTGGTTCTTGTCGTTCCACCAAGTCTCTCCGTCCAGAGACACCATCAAGAATTGATTCGTGGTCTGATCGGGATAGGTAAAGACTTTGTCCCGGCCATACGGCAGCAACTCTTCGGGCACCGCCCCGTTGCCGCGCAGGGAATTGTCCGCGCCGGCGATATTCAAATCCAGGCTGGATGCGTCGCCGCGCCAACTCAGAGTACCGAATCCCCGATTGACATCGCTGCGTGAATGATCGCGCCAGCCGGCTTCGGAAAAATGATTGAAATCGATGAAATACCCCCAGGTGCCGTTATTCCAACCGCTGCTAATTTCTTCCGAGTTTCTATCCCAAGAACCGCCCTGTACTTCCAAAACATGCTTGGGCGCGGAAAAACCGGTTTTGGTGTTGATCGTAATTGCACCGCCTAATGCATTCAAACCGAACGCCGGATTGACAGCCGGCTGCAAAGCCATGTTGTCGATCGCCCCTTGCGGTATCAAATCCCAGTTGATCATGTCGCCGAACGGCTCGTTGAAACGCACACCGTCGACGTAAATTGCCAAGCCCTGCGGCATTCCCATTAACGGAGAAGCGCTAAACCCGCGATATAGAATATCGGGCTGCAAAGGGTTGTTTTGGGCATCGTTGACGTTGACACTGCCCATATAACGATTCATGTAATCGGCCAAAGACAGAGCTTGAGATTCTTGTATGTCTTCCGATGTCAAGGTCTGCACATTGGCCGGAATCTTGTTGACGTCCATAGCGCCGAATTGCAAAGGCGACACCGCAACCACCGTCACATCATCCAAAGCCACAGTTTCGCCGGCCCTTTGTTCGGCGACGGCCTTAGTCAAGGGCAACAACACAAACCAGGGTAATAAACCCGCGGCAATTGTTCTCATAGCTTCACCGTAACGCATCTATCAATCGAAAAATGCCGCATGATAGCTAGCACGCGCAATTGCCGCCACAGCCATACTTGAAAAAGGAATTTTTCCCTGTATTAAAGTACGAACGGTCGCTGAATATTTGCCACACCGTCTAATATGGGCGGGTTAAAATACAAAGTTAAAATTTCTGAAAGATCATTCCCCATTAGGCCTCATGAATATTCAATATATCGACCGCCCGGAACAATTGCCTCAACTGTGCGAACAAATCAGCCGCGAACCCTGGATAGCCCTGGACACCGAATTTTTGCGCGAAAGAACCTATTATCCAAGGTTTTGCCTGTTGCAAATTGCGGCGCCCGGCTGGGTCGCTTGCGTCGACCCGCTCTCGATTGCCGACCTCGGTCCGTTATTCACCGCCATATACAATCCCGCCATCACCAAGGTCTTACACTCTTGCCGTCAGGATTTGGAAATTTTTTATCAGATCACCGGCAGAATCCCCGGCCCGATTTTCGATACTCAAATTGCCGCACCGTTGCTGGGTTTTCAGGAAAACCCCGGTTACGCCATGCTGGTTTCCAGCTTTTTAAACATCAACCTCAGCAAGGCTCATACTCGTACCGACTGGTCCACACGTCCACTCAGCCGGGACCAAATTCAGTACGCTGCGGACGACGTTATATATCTATGCAAAATTTATTCGCTCATGTGCGAGCAACTCGGAAAATTGGGTCGGCTGGACTGGCTGGAAAGCGATTTTGCGTTGCTCAATGATCCCGAGCTGTATCAACTAACCCCGGAGAACGCCTGGCTGAAAATACGCGGAAAAAATAAGCTGACCGGCCGCCAACTCTCGATTTTGCAAGCGTTAAGTGAATGGCGGGAACAAACCGCTCAAACTGAAAACAAGCCTCGCAATTGGTTGTTTCCGGACGATATGCTGCTGGAACTGGCCAAACTACAACCCGTGACGATGCCGGAGCTGAACAAAATTCGCAATATCAACGAGCGTAGCGTCAACCGTTACGGAAAGACCATTTGCGCGTTAATCGAAGCCGCCCGCCAGAACCCTCCCAAACCGCTGAAAGAAAAAGACCGCCCGGTCAAGAAAACACAGCAACATGAAGCCATACTGGACGTCCTAAATGCGGTCGTCCGCATTCGCGCGGAAGAAAACTCTTTGAATCCCGTAATACTTGCGACGCGTAAAGACCTCGAACAGTTGTTGTTCGGTGAAGAAAGCTGCGCGCTGTTACATGGCTGGCGTTACAAAATGGCGGGCAAAGAATTACAAAGTTTATTGCAAGGCGAATATCACCTAAGCCTGACGCCGGACACGGTAGTACTGACCGATAAACCGACCTAGCCGAACCAATCAAGCTCCGGCGCAATAGCGGTGCTGGAATTCGCCCGCCGGTATTGGCTTGGCGAACAGATAGCCCTGTGCAAAATCGCAACCTATCGACTTTAACAGGGCGCGCTGCTCGTCGGTTTCCACGCCCTCGGCAATGACCTTTAATCCCAGTTTGTGAGCCATCACGATGATAGCTTCACACAATACGAAATCGCTTGAATTCGGATTTAAATTGCGTACGAAAGATTGATCGATTTTCAGATAATCGATATCGAATTTTTTTAAATAGGCTAAAGAGGAATAACCTGTTCCAAAGTCATCGATAGCCACTTGAATACCGGCATCTCGAAATACCAGCAAATGTTTGCTCGTCTTGGTATTGGCTTCCAATAGGAGACTTTCGGTAATTTCAACGACAACGGCTTGGCCGGGTAAGCCCAATTTTTGCAGCCATGCCAACCAATCGTTGGCATCGTGTCGGCCGTCCAAAAATTGCTGGGGTGATTTATTAATGCTAATCTGAAAATCAGGGTGCAAGGTTTGCCGCCAAATAGCGACTTGCTCAGTCGCCGTTCTGAATACCCAGTCGCCAATGTCTTTAATCAAGCCCGCATCTTCGGCCAACGGCACAAACTCCGCAGGACTCACCATACCTCGCTCCGGATGCCGCCATCTCAGCAAAGCCTCTGCTTTATGCACACTGCCGGACGCCAAATCCACGATGGCCTGATAAACCAGCGAAAACTGCCGGCCGCTTAACGCTCCACGCAGGTCGCTGATCAGCGCCGCTCTCGCATTCAGAGCTTCCTGCATGGATGAAGTAAAAAAACTGTAACGGTTTCTACCTAAATTTTTGGCGGCATACATCGCTTGGTCGGCATTTCTAAGCAGTTGGCTAAGCTCAAGACTATCATCCGGATATAGGGTGATACCGATACTTGCCGAGACATAAACCGGCTGCGTGTCTAATAAAAAAGGCTCGCTGAACTGGCGTATCAAATGTTGGGCAATCCGCTCGGAACTGTCGATATGATCGAGGTCGCTTAATATGATGGTAAACTCATCGCCTCCGAGCCGAGCGACGGTGTCCGATTCGCGAACCGCGGATGCCAAACGTCGCGCGGCCTCTTGCAACAACACATCGCCCATTTCGTGCCCCATGGTATCGTTGACTTCCTTAAATCGATCCAAATCGATAAACATTAAGCAGAAGCGTTGCTGCATACGATGCGCCTTTTTAATTTCCAGATTTAAGCGTTCGCGCAACAGGCGCCGATTCGGCAGACCGGTTAGCGGATCGAAATTGGCGTGCTGCCAAATTTGTTCTTCCGATTGCTTACGCTGAGAAATGTCGGAAAATAGCGCAACCCGCCTCAACGCTTGTCCGTCACGATCGAAAATCGTGTTGATCACAATTTCCTCGACGTACAATTCGCCCGATTTCCGACGATTTTTAATTTCTCCTCGCCATCTACCTGTAGCAAGAATGGATTGCCACATCGACTGATAAAAGTCTTTGTCATGAAGTCCCGAGGCGAGGACTTTCGGATCTTTTCCGTCGACGTCCGCAAACGAATAACCTGTCACTTCACTAAAAGCGTTATTTACTTTTAAGATTTTGTTGTCCGCATCGGTAACCACCATCGCTTCGCTGCTGTTATCGAAGACTAAGGCCGCGAGCTTCAATGCCGCTTCGGATTCCTTACGCTGACTGATATCGCTGGAAAATCCCACAGTTCCCAAGACTTCGCCGCTAATGTCGATTAACGGCGCTTTATAGACCTCAAGCCAGCGGCTCACTCCTTCTATTATCGCTTTCCGTTCAACTGTCTTCTGCCGCCTTTCGGCCATCACCGTTTCATCATCCCGGCAATAAAGTTCGGCCAAATCCCTAGCAAAGATGTCGAAATCGGTTCGGCCTATGATTTGGTTTCTATCGGCGTGACATTGATCGCAAAAGGTTTTATTCGCAGCCAAATAGCGGCCTTCATTGTCTTTCAGCCAAACTGAAAACGGGAAATTATCCAGCAGCGAACGCTGCCGATCTTCTTGTTGCTTTAATCTTTGTTCGATTTCACGTCTTTCGGTAATATCGCTGAAATACCAGATGCGGCCGTAATAATTACCCAGCCGGTCCCGGACCGGCGACGAAAAACGTTGAAGGATCGTACCATTAGATAACTCGACTTCATCCCTGCTAACTTCATCCGGATGCTCATACAGATAAACCACTTTTTCTACGAATAGCTGCGGGTTTTTGGTTTTATCTTTAACAAATTCAAGCTGAACCCGATCGTCGTCTTGTTCAACAATGTCATCCGGTATGTCCCATAATTGCGCCAAGCGTTTGTTTTGCAGCAGCTTGCTTCCATCCGCATCGACCACGAGAATACCATCTAACGTGGATTCCATGATGGCCTCAAGAAACGTAGTGCGCCAGAGTAACTGATCATCAATGCGCTTGCGCATGCTGATGTCTTCATAAATACCTAACACGCCAATCACTTCCCGGTCGGCATTCCGTAACGGCAATTTGGAGCTACGTAACCAAACGGTTTCTCCATTCGATCTGATTTGAGGTTCTTCGTAGCCGACCCTACTAAGACCGCTTTCCATAACGTTCCGGTCATCCGACTGGTATTGCTCGGCTTGCGCCCACCAATCAAGCTGATGATCACTTTTACCGATTACAGCATCTACGCTCTCTATTCCCGCATCAGACGCAAATAATCGATTAGCGCCTAAATAACGGGACTGCTTATCCTTCCAATAAACTCTTAGCGGCAAAGTCTCCAGAATGGTCTGCAGCAATACCACGGAATCCGACAACGCTTTATTGGTTCGGACTTGTTCGGTCAGATCCATAAACGTGACTAAATACTCGTTATCGTATATCCCGCCTAAGGGTCCGGACCCGACCATCACGTGACAAATATCGCCGTTTTTACAGCGAAGCGATTTCTGAAAAGGCTCAAACGGCTTGCCGGTTTGTTCGGCTTTTTGCAAATGTGCTCGCCAAGTGGACCTAACCCATTCTCGATAATCCGGATCCGGATGGGCGTTCCGCCACCAATCCGTCAAGGTTGGAATGTCGTCTAGCGTATATCCGAAGGTTTTAACAAACGCAGGATTCAGTGAAGTAATTCTTTGGTGTTTATCGTTCAACGCGCAAGGTATCGGCGAGGCGTCGATAATAGCTTGCAATCGGCGCTGACTAATCCTTATATTTTGCGCGTAATGCCGGTTACTCTGTAGTGTCAGTACCAAAATGGTACCGGTCCAGGACAAAATGGCCGTGTAACACCAGAAATTCAACATGCCCGTTTGCTGAAAATCGCCGGCAAACAAGCCATGGTGACGCACGGCGCCAAATAAGCCCATCACCACTACGATGCTGGAAACCAACATCACACCATGGCGACCGAAGCGCAGTGCGGCCCAAACCATGCATAAATACATCCAGTATCCATGGGGAATTTTTTCGAACCACCCTGTGAATTTTCCGAGAAACACCAGCTGGCCGAAAAACAGGCAGGCAAGGATAAACACCACGGCTTCCAGTGCCCGTTCGCGCCTAAACCATTCCTGCGGCCATCGCCGCCAAATCAGTAAGGCGGGCGTGGTAAAAACAATACCGAATACATCGGCCATCCACCAATGCAACATCGATTGCGACATTAGCGGCGTGGGAATCAATCCCCCCCACCATATCGCCCAAGGCCCCAAAATTGCACTAATCACCGAACAAGCGGCGGCAATGTAGACTAAGTGGAAAAAATGCCACGGCCGGTTCAGTAAAATCGAAAATTTGGGATTCCGGCGTAACCACCAGGCTGCAGCTACCGATTCCAAGGTATTGCCGGACGCTATCAACAAGGACATCCAAATGGCGTCATCCACCGTCAATCCAGCCACGAAGGCACCGATGAAAACACCCGGCCAATAGTGGATGCCTTTAAGCAACAATACGGAAAGCCCCACCCCTCCCGAAAACCAGATGAGGGTCACATTACCGGTTTCAGAAAATTGGCTAAGGACTAAATTCGCGATGCCTGCGTAAAGTCCCGCCAGAATAAGCATTCCCGATAAGTCTTGCCAACGATAGCGGCGAATTCTCATGCTAGAGCCCTTATAAAATAAGACGACACTAGGATGCTAATACACCCGGGATATACCTGCTGCCAACCAATCCTCATAAGCTTTAAATGCCGCCATTCCCGCCAATCCCAGGAAAATTAACCCACTGATTCTGTGCAGCAGTGTCAGCGGAATGCGCTGCAATACCGTGCGCCCCGCTAATACTCCCAACCCGGAAGTAAACGTCAACGCCAATGTCGAACCCGTCCAAACCGCGAACGGCAAAGCCGTGCTACTGAAAGCAACCACTGCCAGCTGGGTTTTATCACCAAATTCGGCGACGGTAATCAACAAAAAGGTCGTAAAAAAAATCCCATGTCCACTTTTTTCGACGACTTCTTCGTCATCCTCATGCGCTTGATTTAAAAGCGCGTGCAAACCAAAACCACCAAACAGCAACGAGACGGCGGCTGCAACAAGATAAGCGGGTAACCACCTGGCTATCGCAGCCCCGAACACCACCGCCAGCGTATTCAAAAAAGCAAAAGCGAAAATCGCCCCCCAGACAACGGGAATCGCCCGATGCCGAGATGCCAAAGTCATACACACCAACTGACTTTTGTCACCAATTTCCGCTGCTGCGATCAACGCAAAACTGGTGATAGTAGTGGTAGCGAATTGAGGAATGTTAGCGCTGTGCAAATAGGCAGGAATTTGAGCGAAAGCGTCCATAGCGAAAAAAAAATAACAGTGACAATTCTGATTGACGGGAGGTAAACAATGCGGCCGCCAGTATGCCGTTTACCTTCCTCCTTTTATTTTAGCCTCGTCAGCCCAATATCTTGTCCAGCATCATCATGATGATAAAACCGGCCATCAACGAAAATGTGGCTACGCGGGACCGGCCTTTGGAATGCGTTTCCGGAATGATTTCCTCGCTAATTACAAACAGCATCGCACCGGCGGCAAACCCCATGGCAATGGGCAAAACCGAAGAAAATATCGTTACCATAGTAATCCCCAACAAACCTCCGACAGGCTCTACCAAACCCGTCAATGTCGCTATTGCGACGGCTTTCCATTTGTTATAGCCCAATCCCACTAACGGCAACGCCACCGCCAAACCTTCCGGCAAATTCTGCAAGGCGATTGCAATCGACAACACAAGGCCGTTTTTCATATCGCCGGAACCGAAGCTCACTCCCACCGACATGCCTTCGGGAAAATTATGGATGGTGATGGCAATGATGAATAAAGAGATTTTTTGCAGCGAATCCAGACTTTCATCGGCCACCGCATCGAAATGCAGATGCGGTAATTTTTCGTCGGCTAAATGCAAAAATATCGCACCGATAAGCATACCGGCGGATACGATCAATAAACCTTTCCCCGGCCAAACCAATTCGCCGTAATCCATGCCGGGCACTAATAAAGAAAACGCCGTGGCGGCCAACATAACCCCAGCGGCCGCGCCCAGCATCCCATTAAACAAACGTACGGAGATATCCTTAAAAAACAACGCGGGCAATGCGCCCAGCCCTGTCGCCAACCCGGCCAGAATACTGGCCAAAAACCCCACGACGACAATTTCGTCGAAAATCAAATACAGACTACCGAATATGAAAACCTGACTCAGCAAGAACAGTCCGGCAAGAACGGCCCAACGTTGCGGAGTTGGCAGGGACATTACTTTTATGTATTGCGGGTGGGCCTGTAAGTTTGAGTATTGGGTTTCGAAAAAGGTTTTGATATTGAACATTGGAATCCCCGTCTTATGGTCAGATAGCAACAGACGATTATACTGAACACCGCAAAATTAGTAGGTGATTTCTTCGAAACTTTGACTCTGAATGAAGCGAAGCCTTGCCTGAGGCGTCGGCAAACAAGCGGCGGAATCCGCCTAATTCTTCATGCGTGACCGGAGCGATGGGAAGAAACCTTCAGGCGTTGGCAATCGGAAAAGCCAGAACCCGGTCGATAGAATTGCAACCGCAAACTATCATCAACAGTCGATCCAAACCGATCGCCACTCCGCTGCAATCCGGTAAACCCGCCTTCAACGCCGCCAGAAACAACCGGTCTTTGTTCACCTCCGCCAAACCTTGCGCGCGGCGATATTCGATTTCCCGTTCGAATCGCATTTCTTGTTCTTTGGCGTCACTCAACTCGAAGAAACCATTGCCTAGTTCGATACCGTTAACAAAGACTTCAAAGCGTTCCGCTATGCGGGAATCGTTGCGGTCAAGCCGGGCCAATGAAGATTGAACGGCCGGATAGCCATGGACAAAACAGATGACATCTTTCGGCATATATTCTTGTACACAATGGCTGAATAGAAAATCCAACCACATGGCATGGTCGTCCCCGCATATGGCATCCGCCTCCGGATAACCTCGATTACAAGCGAATTGCTTATATTTCTCGCGACTAAAAAGCAACGGGGCAATTCCCGTCATCTGGACGAAAAGTTCTTGATAGCTAATCTGCTTGATGGGCATTCGCGGCATGAGCCCTTCCGACACACTCAACAGTAGAGCGGCAACTTCGGTCATCAGCTGTTGCAAGTCGAAACCGACACGGTACCATTCCAAAATCGTGAACTCCGGATTATGGTAACGTCCGGATTCGCCGTTACGAAAGGCCTTGCAAATTTGATAAATGCTGCCGCTGCCGGCGGCCAGCAGGCGTTTCATCGCAAATTCCGGGGAGGTTTGCAGAAATAGGGACTCATTCTGCGGAGAATGATGAAACCGGCTGGAAAAAAAATCCAAATTAGGATCGGTTCCGGTCGCCCGACATAGCAGCGGCGTCTCGACTTCCAATACGCCGCGCTCGGCGAAAAATCGGCGAATCCGGGCCAACAATTGCGCCCGCAACCGCAATTGCCGCATCCCGGCCGCAGGCCGCCAATTGGCAGTCACTATTCTTTAGCGCGTGACACGTATTCGCCGGTACGGGTATCGACCCTGATGAGCTCGCCGATTTGCACAAAAAGCGGAACACGCACGACGGCCCCTGTTTCCAGCGTCGCCGGTTTACCGCCGCCGCCGGAGGTATCGCCTTTCAGCCCCGGATCGGTCTCGGTAATTGCCAATTCGACAAAATTAGGTGGGGATACCGACAAGGGCGAATCGTTCCACAAAGTCAGCGTACACTTGTCCTGCTCTTTCAGCCATTTGATCGCTTCACCAACAGCATTGGCATCGGCTTGATACTGTTCGAAACTATCCGGCACCATGAAATGCCAAAACTCGCCATCGCTGTATAAATATTGCATTTCGATGTCGACGACGTCAGCTCCCTCAACGGTCTCGCCGGATTTGAACGTGCGCTCGATGACACGGCCGGTTTTCAAGTTACGGATTTTGACCCGATTAAAGGCCTGGCCCTTGCCGGGTTTAACGAACTCGTTTTCGATAATCGAGCAAGGATCGTTGTCCAACATGATTTTTAAACCGCCCCTAAACTCGTTGGTGCTGTAAGTCGCCATTTTTTCCTCGTGAAACAAACAATAATCCGGACGATTATAATGGATAAGGATTTTATTCGGAAACCGGAGCATCATTGAACACCCTTACCGCACCGTGGCAACGTCAACTCGCCGAGGCATTTTCCAATGTTAACGATTTATGCCGGCATCTGGAAATTGACCCATCCGACGTCCCGCTATTACCAAATTTTAAGGACTTTCCGCTGCGCGTGCCGCATAGCTTTGTGGACCGTATGGAAAAAGGCAACCCCGACGACCCTTTATTAAAACAAATTCTGCCTTTGCGGCAGGAACTCGCGGTTTATCCCGGTTATAGCCTTGACCCGGTGGGTGATTTGGAAGCAACTGCCGAAACCGGCGTCATACATAAATACC
The DNA here is from genome assembly GCF_054172045.1 of Methylomonas sp. MgM2. Classification (NCBI taxonomy): domain Bacteria; kingdom Pseudomonadati; phylum Pseudomonadota; class Gammaproteobacteria; order Methylococcales; family Methylococcaceae; genus Methylomonas; species Methylomonas sp. MgM2. The sequence continues at coordinate 93,786 of NZ_JBSYXO010000017.1, forward strand.
ACGGCCGGGTATTATTAATTACGACCGGCGGTTGTGCGGTTCACTGCCGCTATTGTTTTCGTCGCCATTTCCCCTACGACGAGGTGCGGCTATCCAGCCAAAAATTGAATCAAGCCTTGGCTTATATCGGCGAACGCGAAGACATCAAGGAAGTCATACTCAGTGGCGGCGATCCTCTGTTACTGAGCGACGACAAATTGGAACGCCTGTTTCGGCGGCTTGGAAACATCAAGCATGTCCGTCGCATCCGCATTCATAGCCGTATCCCTGTGGTATTGCCTGCCAGGATTACCGGCCAACTGCTGGATATTCTGGCCAAGCAGGCTCAACTCGTGACATTGGTTTTACATGCCAACCATCCGAACGAGTTGAGTCATGACGTCGGACTAGCCTGCGAGCGTTTAAAAGCACACCGAGTGATGCTTTTGAACCAAAGCGTGCTGTTAAAAGAAATCAATGACGACTGCGATACGCTGTGCGAACTCAGTGAAAAACTGTTCAACTTCAGTGTTCTACCTTATTATTTGCATTGCCTCGATCGCGCGGCCGGCGTTACGCATTTCGAAGTTCTTGAACATCAAGCCAAACAGCTCATACAAGCAGTACAAAAAAAAATGCCGGGTTATTTGGTTCCGAAACTCGTTCGGGAACAGCGCGGCGCTCCTTATAAAATTAGGATTGGCTAAGCTATATGAATAGGAATTGTTCAAGAATATGCCGTCTAAGATTCAAAACGCAATTTCTTTCCGTGTGAAGCTTATGACATCAATTCCCCATGTTCTCCAGCCCGCATAGATTACGCCACGTTCTGCTGATTGCACTGATATTGTTTATATCGGAACTAGCGGTTGCCGTTCTGGAACAACAAGCCGGAGCCGGCGTTGTTGCTCCACTGATGCACCTGACAATTGCAGCGGCTTTCCTCGTGTTACTGGTGTACAGCATGCGGCGTTTTCCGATAAACGCCCCTCCGGAAAGCGACATCAACGGTCTTCGCCAAAGCCGTTTACCGCTTCCCGCCATTTTGGTGAATCGGCAAGGCAGGATTTTGAGCGTTAACCCGGCGGCGGCACGGTCCGTCAAACTCGCGCCAAACGCAATAATCAACCAACCAATCCATGACTTATTCCATCCGCCGAAAACGCCTCGCGAACAGTGCTTGATTTGTCGACATATTAGGATGGGCGCGACGTTGGCGGCGACCGATTTCGCTATTGCAGGTCAAAACTGGCAGCAGATTTCGTTGAACCAAGTCGCCAATGGAAACACAGATCTATTGATTGAATTACATATCGACATCACCAGACGAAAACGAAACGAAGAACAAATGGCGTTAGTCATTAATAGCGCCGGATTAGGTTATTGGGATTGGGACTACACGACGGCTAAAGTTCAAGTTAATTCTCGCCTGCTGGATATGATTGGTTTAGACATGGACGAATTGGATCATGACCTAAGCGATTGGGGGCGCCGCATACACCCCGCGGACCGCGAACAAGTCCAAAGCGTGATAGCGAAACATATCGCATCGAATACACCGTATACAGTCGAATTCCGAATACGACACAAAAAAGGGCATTGGATATGGGTTCAATGTTCCGGGGCCGTGGCGCAACGAGACCCGGTTAGCGGCCGCCCCGTCAGACTTTGCGGAGTCAACCAAGACATCAGCGCTCGAAAGCGAATCGAGAATAAATTGAAAACGGCCTACCAAGTCATCAGCCGAAGCCCTTCCGTGGTATTTAAGTGGAATGGCGCTGACGGCTTACCCATTGAATTCGCTACCGAAAATGCATCGCTGCTACTCGAATATTCCGCGGAAGACCTGCTGAAAGACAAAGTGCTTTATCTAAATCTGATCCATCCCGAGGATAGGCCCGCGGTTGTTGAAGAACTCGCCAGCTGCCGAGACAAACCGGACTGCTTTGAAATAACCCATCAACCGTATCGCCTTGTGTCTCGAAACGGCACCACCAAATGGGTCTACGATCACAAAGTCCTTAGCCGTAATGATCGCGGAGAAGTCATCGCCTATCAAGGTTTGGTGACCGATATTAGCCGTCAAAGTCAGCAAAACAGCGCGATCCGCAACATTATTTCCAGCGCTCGGCAAAAACAATCTCCTTTGACGCTGGACAACCTGACCTTGTTAACCGCGGAAACGCTGAACGCGGATTACACCTTAATCGGCGAGATACGGCCTGACCGGACTTGCCGGACGTTATCTTTTTATCCGACGTCTCGGTCCGGTGACCAGAACGACTACACCATGCATCCGAGTATCGGAGCAATGTTGGCGACCGGCAAAATATGCAGTTACCGGCACAGCGTTAGCCAGCATTTTCCCGGTGAAGCGTGGTTAATCAAACACGACATAGAAGGCTTTATCGGCATACCATTACAAAACGACAGACAACAAACGATCGGCTATGTAATCGCCATGTATTGCCATGCGATACCGGATTCGCAGTTTGCCGAAGGTATCCTCAAACTTTTTGCCGTGCAAATTACGTCGGAACTCGAAAGAACGTCGGCAATGAAAGCATTGGAAACCCAAAAACAACGCCTGGTTGACGCTCAAAGCATTTCGCACATCGGCGACTGGCAATGGCATTGGTCTGACAACCGGTTTAGCTGGTCGAACGAAATGTACCGAATCACAGGGACCAGCCGATCCGTGTTCATTCCGTCGTTTGCCAGCATTTTGACGCAGCTGGTGCATCCCGATGATAGAAACTTGTTCAAAACAGCGCTACAAAATGCCAATACGAACGATGCCATCGATTTTAAACATCGCATCATGTCGCCTGAGGGAGAAATCCGTCATGTCCACCAGCGCGGCAAGGTTATCCACGACGACCAAAATAGGGCAATCGGCATTCAAGGCACCATGCAGGACATCACCGACCGCCTGGAAACGGAAGAACGATTATTGGAAGCCAAACAGGAAGCGGAAAAAGCTAACCGGGTTAAATCGGAATTTCTAGCTAATATGAGCCACGAAATTCGTACGCCGATGAACGCCATCGTCGGACTAGTAGAGTTATGTTTGAACAGCCCGATTAACGCCAAGCAGCGTGAGTACCTCGAACGCACGGAAACCGCAGCCCATAGTTTAATGTCTTTGATTAACGACATTCTGGATTTCACGAAAATGGAATCTGGCAAACTCAGCTTAGACTCTGTACCATTTGTGTTGGAAGATATGCTTGATCAAGTTTTTTCAACCATGGCCGGACTGTGTAACGGGAAACGACTTACCTTAATTCGCCCGACCATTAATCTTCCTTACCAAAGCGTAATCGGTGACCCTCAGCGGCTAAGGCAAGTACTGATCAATTTAATCGGTAACGCGATTAAATTCACCCATCAAGGACAAATTAGCGTAACGCTGCAAGAACTGGACCGTACTAATCGACAAACGACTTTGGAATTCAGTATTAGCGATACCGGTATTGGTATGTCTCAAGCGCAGCAAGACAAATTATTTCATGCCTTTACGCAAGGCGACAACAGCGTTTCCCGGCATTATGGCGGCACAGGGCTTGGTTTGGTTATCAGCAAACAATTGATCGAACAAATGGGTGGAACCATAAAAGTTAGCAGTCAAGAAAATATCGGCTCCTGTTTTAGCTTTACTGTGAAGCTGGGGATTACCGATACTCTTTACCGGCCCGAAGAACCGGTTAAATATTTCGACACCGTTCGATTTCAAACCATTCGCAATGCCCGTATTCTATTGGTGGAAGACAATGAAGTGAATCGCATAGTTGCCACTGAGCTATTGGCTCAAGCTCAATTACAAGTCGATACTGCCGAAAACGGCGAAATTGCATTGTCCAAATTACGGCAAAATCAATACGATTGCGTGCTGATGGATTTACAAATGCCTGTAATGGACGGCTATCAAACCGTCCATAAACTACGAAAATTATCTAACTGCACCTCAATACCCGTAATCGCGATGACTGCGAATGTCATGAGTGACGATCGCAAAAGATGTTTGCAAGCAGGTATGGACGACTTTATCGGCAAGCCGATACTGCCCGCAACCCTTTATGCCGCGTTAATCAAATGGATAAAGCCGGAACGTATGAGTAACACCGAATTCGACCAATTCCCGGAACTTAAGGATGATATTCCTTATCTGTACGGTATCGATCATTCAATCGGCCTGCTGCACACGGCCGAGGACAAATCGGTTTTCAGAAATGTTTTACGAAAGTTTGCCGAAAATCACATCGACGACATGGACGAAATTGGACAAGCCCTATACGATAACAATAAAAGCCTAGCGCGACAGTTGGTCCATACGTTAAAAGGCTTAGCAGGTTCGATAGGCGCCGTTCAACTGCAGGGACATCTGATTCGCCTGGAAGAGCTGCTTTTGCAAACCGACGCTAACGCCACGCTTACTAGCAAACTCGTCAGTTTGGCCACCGTTGAGTTAAGCCGGATAATTCACAGTATCCAAACCTCGCTACCGGGAGCCGAAGTAGCAACTTTAAAACGGGAAAAATCGTTTTCAGCAGCCGAAACTAAACATCAACTCGAAATATTACTCGACAAGCTTCAAGCATTCGATTCCGATGCCGATCAGCAATTGGAACTTGTTTTGGCGAATACGACGCAATCGTCATTGACCCAAGAACTGAATCGGATCAAAAATCAAATAGCCGATTACCAATTCGTCGATGCGGCTAACGCTTTGAAAAAAATCCTAGATTTTCGGACAAATACGACATGAAAAAGCACCCCTGTTATACGATCCTTGCCGTCGACGATAGTCCGGAAAATCTTGACCTGATCAAAAACATACTAGAGCCCTATTATTCGGTAAAAGTGGCCCCGACAGGTGAACTAGCCCTGCATATTGCTCGTACTCAACAGCCGGACATGGTGCTTTTGGATATCGTTTTAACCGACATAAACGGCTATGAAATCTGCCATGAGCTAAAATCTAACGATAAGACGCGCAATATTCCCGTCATATTCCTGACCGCCAAACGTTCGGAAGCGGATGAAATACAGGGCTTTAAAATCGGCGGCTGCGACTACATCACCAAACCCTTTTCGCCAGCCATCATGCTTGCGCGTATCAAGACCCATATTCAATTAAAAGCGAAAACCGATCTTCTGGAAAGATTGGCCTCACTCGATGGCCTGACCGAGATTCCCAACCGGAGAGCTTTCGACAACGCGCTAGAACGCCAATTCAATCAGGCCCAGCGCACACGAACGCCACTTTCGTTGCTGATTCTGGACATTGATTATTTTAAAAAATTTAACGACCATTACGGCCACCCCATGGGCGATGAGTGTTTACGCCGGGTCGCTTCGACCTTGATGGAAATCACTCACAGGCCTGAAGATTTAGTGGCGCGACTAGGCGGCGAAGAATTTGCCATCTTGCTACCGAATACGGACAGCACGGGCGCAACCATGCGAGCCGAACAGTACCGAGCAAGCGTGGAAGGTCTGAATATCCAACACGAATCAAATGATCCTACTCGTTGCGTGACGATATCTATCGGTGCAGCGACAATCACTCCTAAACAAACTAACCATATAAGCGACTTGCTTAAAGCCGCGGACAAATCGTTGTATCAGGCTAAAAATCAAGGCCGCAACCAAGTCTGTTACAAAAACTTGTCCAGCCCGGAATTATAATCATCAATTTTGGCTTGTTTTTTGGTATCCCGTTTATAATCGAGCCAGTTCGATAGTCAAAGTTTCACTTTATGCACCTTTATCTCGATTTTAATGCGTCCTATGCCGCCGCTTTCTTCATAGGCCTTTTCAGTAGTCTGCATTGCATCGGCATGTGCGGTTCGATCATAGGCACCCTGACCTACAGTCTTAGCGCGGATATCCGTAATAACAAGCGGATCTTATTCAGTATCGTACTCAGCTATAATTTAGGCCGCATCGCCAGTTACGCATTGGCGGGCGCCGTTGTCGGTACTCTGCACGCGTTTCTAAGCCTCCCTTTCAGTCAAGGACAAGCATATCGGATTCTACAGGTCGCATCAGCCGTCATCATGAGTGGAGCGGGCTTATATATCGGTGGCTGGTTTCCTCGCTTCGCCTATATCGAGAAACTTGGGTCGCGTTTCTGGAAACTCATTGAACCGTTCGGCCGAAAATTGATTCCCGTCAAAACTCGCATCCAAGCTTTACTATTCGGTATGGTTTGGGGGTGGCTGCCGTGCGGCTTGATTTATACTGCATTAGCGTTAGCGGCAACGACGGGTAACGTAATGCATAGCGCCATGACCATGCTGGCATTCGGACTAGGTACTTTACCTGCTGTTGTCGGGGTTGGTATAATGACTTCGATGCTGGCTAAACTTTCCAGGATTCAGCATTTCAAACAAGCAGTCGGGATTTTACTAATTATTTTCGCGCTACTGGCGGCCTTCCCATGGCTTAATCCGATGCGTATTGAACACATCATGTCGTTTTGAGGGGTTTTACAGTGGATCATTTCAGTTCAATTATTGGTCGTTCTCCGGCACTGGAATCATTGATTCGTAGCGCCAGAATGATCGCCGCTACTGACGTCACAGTTTTAATTAAAGGTGAAACCGGCACTGGAAAGGAAGTGCTTGCCAGCGCCATCCAGAAAGACAGTAACCGTTCCGACAAACCATTTATCACATTGAACTGCGCCGCGTTACCGGAAGGGTTGGTCGAATCGGAGATATTCGGTCATAAAAAAGGAGCATTTACCGGCGCGATAAACGATAAACAGGGACTCTTTCAAGCTGCAGACGGGGGTACCTTATTCCTTGATGAGATCAACTCGCTGCCTTTATCGATTCAATCCAAATTACTCCGATTCTTAGAGTCCGGTGAATGTTTACCTATCGGCAGCACCAAGCCTTATCGTGTCAATGTCAGAGTCATCGCGGCAACGAACTCAGACTTGAACAAACTGATAGAAACCGGTGAATTTCGTAGAGACTTATATTTCCGATTAAACGTAGTTCCTCTGGAAATCCCGACTTTGTACCAGCGGTGCGAAGACATCGAATTACTTGCCAAACATTTCTTTGCCCACTTCGCTGAAACCCATTCGCTGCAAGCGCCCACCCTCAGCAAACAGACGTTGAAAACCCTGTCTGCCTATAGATGGCCTGGTAACATTCGGGAATTACGCAACCTTTGCGAGCGCTTAAGCATTTTGCTTGCGGGCAGAGTCATAGAGCCGGAAAATCTGCCTCACGAATTTACCCGTGGCACAGATGATGCGAAAGCCACCGACTTTAAATTGCCTGAATCCGGCATACAATTGGATGAACTCGAAGCCAACATGATACATCAAGCACTAACCAGGACTAACGGCAACCGCAGCAAGTCGGCACGCTTATTGGGCATATCAAGAGATACATTGCTTTACCGTATTCAAAAGCACGGTTTAGCCACGCATTAGTGTATATCGGGGTTGCCGGCCAATGCGCCTGCAGCTCCTTTGCTAGCACAGCTTTCGCACCCACTGCACCGTGCAATTATCGCTCCTCCCCTGAGCGCGTAAAATCGCCATTTTCGCCATCTTTTTAAGTTCGGCTTTCCCGCTTTCGGGCTGGGACAGACTGAGCAACTCCTGTTCTTTGATCGACTCCCAAAAACCATCGCTGCACAACAGAAAGGTTTCGCCTGTTTGCATCGCCGAAAACTCCTGTATATCGACACACGGTTGAACGCCGATATTAATACTACGCGTCAATTGGTTTTGTTCGGGGTGTATCCCCATTTCCCATTCGCTAAGTTCACCGTCGTCAAACAGTTGCTGAATACGCGAGTGGTCTTTGGTTCGCCATATCATGCGCTCGGGACTGAGGCGGTAAATACGCGAGTCGCCGCAATGCGCGGTGATCACTCGTTCATCGTCTAGATATAAGAGCACACAGGTTGTATGCGCATCAGCCGCGTGAGGGTCGTCGCCGAACAAATCACGCATTTTCGCCACGGTGGCAATAAGCCAATTGTTGACCGCTTGGTTTGCGTTAAACTTGATTTGGGGATGAAAACTGGATGCCAGCGAAATTAATGCACTACAAAAGAAATGCGAGGCCTTTTCGCCGGCATGATGCCCGCCCAAACCGTCGGCCACGGCAAAAACCGCATAGTCGGCGCATATCTTATGCGCCATGCAATCTTGATTAAGCTTCCTATCGCCTGCCGAAGTCAACTGGTAAAATTCGAGTTTGGTCCTCATCAGGAAACCTGTAATCGGGCATCGCGCATCAAGCGTTTCATATCCCTAACAGATTGATCCAAACCCGAAAAAACGGCTTGCGCAATAATTGAATGACCAATATTCAACTCTACAATTTGAGGTATCCGGCAAATTGCCTCCACATTGTAAAGATTCAAACCATGCCCCGCGTTGACCTGCAAACCTGCGCGATTGGCATATTCCGCCGCACGCTGAATGCGAAGCAACTCTTGCCTACGCTCTTGTGATGTAGGGGCGTCGGCATAACGGCCGGTGTGTAATTCGACTACGGGCGCGCCGGCTCTGACGGCCGCATCGATTTGCTTGAACTCGGGATCGATAAACAGCGACACTTCAATCCCGGCTGCAGTCAAGGTCCGACAAGCATCCAACATATTTCCGGCAGAAGCTGCGACATCCAGTCCGCCTTCAGTAGTCAGTTCTTCTCGCCTCTCCGGAACCAGACAACACGCGTGAGGCCTTATTTCCTGCGCGATCTCAATCATCGAATCGGTAACCGCCATCTCCAAATTCAGCTTGGTATGCAAAAGATCTTTCAACAAATGGATATCCCTATCTTGAATATGAC
>NZ_JBSYXO010000018.1:0-102194 GCF_054172045.1 Methylomonas sp. MgM2
ACCGATCAGACGCAACTTGCCTTTACCTTGGCGTATCAATTCTTGCAACGCGGCGATGGGCTCCCGCCAGGACAAACCTCCGCCTATCGCCAGGCAGTCGCCGTCCTGAACGTAGCCCACCAAATCCGAGAGCCCGCAGCGCTTGTCGAAAGCCGTATGCATAAGCTAACACTCATGCGGCGACGCATGAACGGAACCGCCACAGCACGGACACGCACCCTCAAGGCTGTCTTCCAACGGATGGGCCTGCGGCGAACCGTCTTCTAACATTGCGGCTTTTTCGCCGCCGCACTGAGGACAAACCCAGCGTTCCGGCAACCGGGTTCCGGCGAACACCATGCCGCTGAAGTTGTGCCCGCACTGCGGACAATGCAGCTGATATACGGGCATAAGCCTTAAGCGGCTTTGACCGCTGGTACCGCCAATTCGGACCTCACGATCTCGGTACCCTGCACTAAGGCATGCAGTTTATCAACGGCGATATAGCGTTGCAGCAAGATCAAACCGCAATCGGTCGTAACGCCCAACCGGTCGGCCGGAATAACCTTCAACAGCCGGCGAATACGGTCGGCAACTTGTTCGGCCGTTTCGGTAATCGTACTTTTGACATCGATCACACCGGCCCAAAAGTCCACATTCGCCGGCAATGGGTGATCTTTGAATACTTCCAGACCGCTCATGTCATCGCTACGCCGGCCGCAGTTCTCCAGGTTCAAGACTTGTATGTTGGCCTCATAGGCTTTAGGCACCACCGACGCCGTGGCCGAAGGCGCTTGTCCGCGACGTTTGCTGAGGTCGAACACCTCGCCGGCCTGCGCCGTTTCGTCCGGCAAATAAGCGGGCGTTCCGCCCCAATTGCCCCAACAAACATGCACGATGATTTTGGCGTTGTTAACACCCTCGACCGCCCGGTTGAAAGCTTCAATAGCCCAACCTTCGAAGCCGTAAGGCCAGGTAAATTCGTCCAGCTGAATAAAATCGACACCCAGCGCATCGACCTCGCGCAAATCTTCATTGATTGCCGCCGCAATCGCCATCGCCCGGTCCCGCGAGGATTTGTAATGTAAATCGTTGGTGCACTGCGCCAACACCTGCACACCGGTGTATTGTACTTTGGTCGGTTTGTTTGTAGCCCTTTTCAGCGCCTTGGCTTGTTCCAGCATGATACTGCCGTGGCGTTTGACTTCCCGGTCCAGCGTTCCGGCATGTAATCGGCTATAAATGGGAAAACCCAAGTGTCCGCCTTTCAAGTTATAACCGAGACGGCGAAAGTAATAGTAAACGGCCTGATCGGCGTAATTGTCGCCGTGTAAACGACCATCGGCGATGATATCCAGACCGGCATTTTCCTGGTCCTTGGCAATTGCTGCAACCGCGTCTTCCAGGGCTTCGCGCACCAATGCATCGGGCGGTTCCTGATCGCCGGTAAAATGTCTGGCAAACTCGGCATCCCACCACCTCGGATTGGGATAATTTCCAACCATACTGGTGGGTATCAAAATCTGTTGACCACGGATATTCATAGCGCCTCCTCGGATGGGCGATCACTGGTGCGGTTAGAGTTTTTGACTACGAGGAGAGAGAACGGATCGGCGGTGTACTAAAATGATTTATTATTCTGTGAACATACCCCGATAAAACCCGTTTCCTAGACCTACTCCCGGCTTGACTTTTACTACCATTTATATTAATTCGTCAACAAATTTTGATGTCGATCAAATTTTCTGATTCCCATTTGCTGGAGGATGTCCAACATGCGCGCTGAAACCGGCAACATCGATGCAGAGATCGGCAGGCTAATACTGAATGCGCAAGCCGCACAGTCCGAAATCGCCGAATATGAGCAGGCGCAAGTCGACCGATTGACCGTCGCAATCGCTTGGGCCGTCGTACGCCAGGACCGGGCGGAGTCTTTGGCCAAATTGGCGGTCGACGAGGGCGGCTTCGGTAATTACGCCGACAAAGTCGGCAAGATCCGAAACCGCATCATGGGCACTCTGGCGGACATTTCCACGATCAAGACGGTCGGCATCGTTGAGGAAATACCGGAACAAGGTCTGATCAAAATTGCCAAGCCGGTCGGTGTCGTCGCGGCATTAATTCCGACGACCGGACCGGATGCCACACCGCCGCTTAAAGCCTTATTGGTACTAAAAGGCCGCAACGCCATCATCATCGCCGCCCATCCCCGCACGCAGAACACCACGGCCTTGGCCGTCGACTATATGCGGGAAGCGTGCGTCAAGGTCGGCGCACCGGCCGACCTGATCCAGCTGATACAAAAACCGTCGCTCGCTAAAACCCGGGAATTGATGCGGCAAGCCGATCTGATCGTCGCCACCGGCGGCGAGGCGATGGTCAAAGCCGCCTATAGTTCCGGAACCCCGGCGTACGGCGTAGGCGTCGGTAATTCGGTTCATGTCGTCGACGAAACAGCCGATATCGTCGATGCCGCCAACACGATAGCCGCCGCGAAAACCTTCGATTACGCCACCAGCTGCCTGGCCGATAACGCGGTCGTCGCGGAACACCATATTTACGACGAGCTCGTATCGGAGTTGGAAGCCAACGGCGGTTATCTATGTAACGCGGAGGAGAAGGCCCGGCTGCAAAAACTGATGTGGCCGGAAATCGGCACGGCGATTCCGGCAGTCGAGGTCATTGCGAAGTCCGCCGCCCATATCGGGCGATTGGCCGGCATCGCGTTGCCTGCCGGCAAGCTGTTTATAATCGTCGAAGAAGGCGGGGTCGGGCCGGAGCACCCGTTCTCCGGCGAAAAACTATCCCCGGTATTGACGCTTTACCGCTACCGTGACGGCATCGCCAATGCGGTCAAGCTGGTCAACGCGATTACCGCTTACCAAGGCCGCGGCCATACTTGCGGCATACGCTCGACCGCCGAGGCCAACATCATGGCACTGGCCATGGGCACTAAAACCGCGCGCGTGATGGTCAATCAAAGTCTGAACGAGGGGGCCGGCAGCCCTCGCAACGGCTTGCCTTATACATTGAGCCTAAGCTGCGGCACTTGGGGCGGAAACATCACCACCGAAAACGTTAACGCCAAACACTTTGTCAATTTGACCTGGGTATCGCGTCCGATTGCCCGGCGCACCATCGACGAACAACGACTGTTTGCCGAATATTGGGAAAAATTCGGCCAATGACGGGTCGCGAAACGGTTTTTCAATCGTCAACGGTCCAATAGCGTTTCCGGCTATCCCGCCACGAATCCACTCGCATGGTTTCATCGTCAAACATCACCGCGATGGCACCCTGTTCGGCCGTCGTCAAATAGCGGCATTCCCGTTTACGGTAACGCGCCAACACGCGTTTATCCGGAAACCCGAAGCGGTTCATATAGCCGGCCGATATCAATATCAATTCCGGGTCGACTCGATCCAGAAAATAGCCGCGAGAAGACGTTCGGCTGCCGTGATGCGGCGCAAGCAATACCGAACTCTTCAACTCATCACCATAGAAATCCGCCAATGCCCGCTCGGCCTCGCGTTCGATATCGCCCGTCAATAGCACGGCATGCTGCGGACCGGTCACTTTTAAAACGCAAGAGTTATTATTTTTCGAGTCGAACGTTTTGATGCCCGGCGATAGTATTTCGAAATCGACCCCGTCCCATCGCCAACGCTGCCCGGCTTGACAGTAGTGACCGTTGGGCAGTGCCGCCCATTCCGCCGCACTACTATAGACCTCGTCCACCGCAAGGCCTGCCAACAGAGACGCCGCGCCGCCGCTATGATCGTTTTCGCCGTGACTAATCATCAAGCGGTCGATGTGATTAATCGCTCGATAACGCAGAAAAGGCAGTATCGCCGCCTCTCCCATATCGAACTGTTCCGAATATTTTGCCCCCGTATCGTAAACCAACACGTGATTCGCCGTTTGCACCACGGTTGCCAAGCCCTGCCCTACGTCTAACATAGTCAGCCAGGCATCGCCGGGTCCGGGTTTATCCGCCCGGCCGAATATCAACGGCAAAAGCAAGAACGGGCTCAAGTATCGGGCCGGCATCCCTTTGGGCGCCAAGCACAGTAAGATGCCCGCAATTGCGAATAGCAAGGCAAACCCGCTTGGCGACGGACAGGATACCGTCGCCAACGGAAGCGCCGCCATTTTCTGTAACAACAAGCCCAGGTATTCTAGGGCATGGTCTATAAGCCAAAGCAATTCGGCGGCAAGGACAGGGGAAATCAACGCAACGGCAGCCGCCGAAAGCGCCGCCGGCGTGACCAGCAGACCGATCACAGGTACCGCAACCCAATTAGCCAGCGGCGCAATCAATGAAACCTGCTGAAAAAACACGATCAACAGCGGCGCCAGGCCGACCGCCACCGCGGTATGCAGCTTAGCCGTTCCGGACCAGGAATTTAGCCGGCTCAAGCGCCCTGCCGCCAGATAGATCAGTAAACCTACCGCCGCAAAGGACAACCAAAAACCGACGGACAATACGGCTAACGGCTCGATCAATACGACCACAAACAGAGCCGACAGTAAAACCTGCAGCGGAGCGGTATTGCGCTGCAAGACAATCGCCGCCAGTCCCACCGTCAACATGATTAAGGCTCGCTGGGTCGGAATCGAGAACCCGGCCAGCGCGGTATAAGCGAGTGCCGCCGCCCAAGCCATGACCGCCGCGACATTTTGGGGCGATACGCTCAATACGTTAGTCCATGTCCAAACGCGCCTCGCCAAGATAAATACCAAACCGGCAATCAATCCGATATGGGTGCCGGAGATGACCATTAAATGAACGGTGCCGGTCTTGCGAAATATCGCCCATTGGTCCTTCGAAATGGCGTCCTGGCTACCGATCGCCAGTGCTTTGACGACACCCAGCCACCTCGTGTGCGGCCCGGCAGCATCCAAGCCGTTCGCTATCTTCTGCCTTAATCCCGCCAGGTATCGGCCAATATGAAATTGCGGCTCGAGCATACGCGCGACGGGCTCGGGCCGCACATAGCCTGTCGCACCGATATGATTGGCAAACAACCAGGTCTCATAATCGAATCCGCCCGGATTACTCATCCCATGAGGCTTTTTTAATCTAACGGTCATGTCCCAGCTTTGGCCGGCCCTAACGGGCGTCGGCGGCATATACCAGCTCAATCTTAGTTTGCCGGGCACGCCGTTCGGCGCATCGGTCACGACAAACTCAAAACCAAAGCGGTGACCTTGCCGCTTCGGAATACCGGCGACATAGCCCTGCACCGCCACATCCCTGCCCTGCAACGCGTCTGTCAGGCGATCGGACAGCCGCCAATCCGCATACAAACCGGCCCAAACGACTCCCACCAGAAAGAAACAAGCCAAGCGCAGGCGCAGTTGGGCGAACACCAAAACCGCCGCAATGAGTGCAGCCCACTCGGAGCCATCGGGCAGTCTGGTCCATTGCTGAACGAGCGAGACACCAACGACAAATGCCGATACCGCTAAATACATCGGATTGCGCGGTTTGAAAGTGAATTCTCAAGCACCCGGCGTTGATTTTGCCTGGCTACGCTAAGCCCGGTAAACTGTAGTCTTTTTCTATTTTCCATCTTGCGGCTTATCTTCCTTTCCAAATGGCCTACCAAATTCCTCGTTCAATGACCCGGACAGTTTGGCTCCGGATTCATCTCTATTTAGCGCTCGTGTTCGGTTTATTGTTTGCGCTGATGGGGCTAACCGGCAGCCTCAACCTATATCGCGAAGAAATCGACGCCTTGCTGAATCCCGATCTCATCGTCGAACAAAATCAGGGCCAGCCTTTGCCGCTGGATAAAATTCTTGCGCAAGTGCGCAAGGCGCATCCGAATCGCCATGGCGCTTGGACGCTGGAAATGCCCCGTAGCCCAAACGGCGTGATTACGGCTTGGTTCGACAACCCCCAGGAAAGTGTAGGCAAATTCTATGCGCCGTTGATGGTCGCTATAAATCCCTATACCGGTCATGTGATTAGCAGTCGCTTTTGGGGTGAAACATTGACCACCTGGCTGCTTGATTTGCACACCCATTTGCAGTTGAATGCCGAAGGCCGCGATTTGGTCGCCATATTGGCCGTATTGCTGTTCATTTCAGTCGCCAGCGGTCTCTATTTGTGGTGGCCGGGCCTAGCCAATCCGGCTAACGCTTTTCAAATACGCCATAAATCCGGCCTGATGCGGTTTATCATGGATTTGCACCGTTTAATCGGTTTGTTCTCCGCCGGCTTTTTGTTGTTGCTGGCGTTTACCGGTTTTCATTTAGCTTATCCCAAACTGCTGGAAAATCTAACGTCCGCGCAGGACATGGGGCACGGCGGCACCGGGTCTAATGTCCAGAGTACCGCCGCTCCCAACCCTAATCCGGTCACGCTTACCGAAGCGGTTTTAATCGCACGAGGATTATTTCCAAGTTCGGAAGTAAGACGGATCACAACGCCTAGAGGCGAATTGGGTACTTATCGGATTAATCTACGCCAAAAACGCGAACTCAACCAGCGCCACCCCTTTACAACGGTATGGGTGGATAGATGGAGCGGGCAAATACGCGAGGTTAACAATCCGACGCAATTTTCGGCCGGCCAGACGTTTACGACATGGTTGTGGCCCTTACATACCGGTGAAGCCTTTGATAGCCGATTTATTTGGTTTATCGTCGGCTTGACGCCGTTAATTCTTTGGCTCAGCGGCGCCTCATATTGGCTGTACCGCAAAGGTTTGCTTCAAGACCGTGATATCGATCTGCCCGGACTATCGAAAAAAGCCTGCATCCAATTTTTAGCGCTTGGCCGGCGTTACGGCAAATCAATGATCGTACTACTGCAACCTCGATTAAGCGCGGCGTTAAGAATAGCCCGCATATCTATCAAGCGATGGTCCGAACGAGCTTGAGTCGGCTTAAGTTTGCCAAAACCTGCTAGAATCAGCCAGCAATAGTTATCCATCGAGAATAGAGACATGCCGAAAAAAATAATAAAAAAGTACATGCCGGATCACGAGAAAATCAAGTCGATCAAAAGTTTACACTTCCTCGGCGATCGTTTACACGACCCCAATCTGTGGCACCTGAACCGGCATTCGGTGTCGCTGGCTTTCGCCGTCGGTTTATTTTTTGCTTGGGTGCCCACACCCACTCAGATGGCGATGGCCGCCGCGGCGGCACTATTCGTACGTGCCAATTTGCCGATTTCCGTGGCTTTGGTTTGGATTACCAACCCGATCACGATGCCGCCATTATTTTATTTCGCCTATCGGGTTGGAATTTGGCTGTTAAATAAACCTCACTATAACGGCGAATTTTCGGTGGATACGGTATTTTCCAGCATGGCCGATATCGGCGGGCCATTCTTGTTCGGCTGCCTGGTCCTCGCCATTACCTGCTCCACCCTTGGCTACTTCGGCATGAACGCTTTCTGGCATTGGCATGTCGCCCACCGCTGGCGACTGCGAAAAGAAAGCCGAGCCAAGTCTTGAAACCAACAGGCGAAATAACGGATTGCGACTCCGCTTTCGCCTTTTACATTTATATGACTTTTCTGTTACCGCTCAAACTCGGCCTGACATTTGTAAAGTTAACCTCGATCGGATCGTAGACTGGGGGAACGGAATCGACCCATTTTTGCCACTCGCGCTTCTCCAAAGCCGCCAGTCGACCGAAGCCAGATTCTGGAATTGGAGGACTATAAAGCCGACGTTGGGACCTCAACCAAACGGCCATAAACGGACGTAGGTTAGTAGAAAAAATTGCATTCATAATCATGTAACATGGTTAATGTAATACGTATAACAAAGCCAAAATTAACATGCATATTTGAAAAGAGAAGCCATGCAATAACTTATGAGACTATTAATACCGTCGCCGAAATAGGCATTTTTGGATCTTATGAACCATACCAAATATGACAGCTACGGGTGTTCAAAGAACGCTAGTTTGCTTGATCAAGGTAACCGTATTCACCACGATTCCATTCCGATAGATAAGCACCGTGCCGGCGTTCGCGCCATCACCATAAACCCACAGAATAAAAATTAGCTAATTTCATTTAATTCTACCTGAAACCAGCAATCATGAGCGACACTATTAATGTTAGATTTTTCCAAAGTGATAAGCCCTATTATACTTACAATAAACCTCTGCCTTTATACAAGCGCCTGTTTTTCCCGAAAGGTACCTGGTCTCCATATTGCGAACCGTGCGGCAAATGGGTTCATATAGATTATCGCGTATTAGGCATAGCAATCAGCAATAATGAATTATCCGAACTTGATAAGTCGGAAATCATAAAACGAATGCTTGATCAAGACTGGTCTGTTTTGAAAACCATTGAACGTCCTCACGATTGGCATATCAACGTACCAATGATTTTCATTGCCCTAGGCCGGTGCCAAACTTGCGATGGGCCATTAATTGTCTTGGGCGAAACCCGAGGTCAGGCGAGTAATGGCACAATGTATATGGGTACGATTTTCTCTATGGAATTAGATAAAACGTCAGCTCTGGAACTTTTGGAAATAGCTATTGACCGAAACTTGGCTGTCAATGAAACAATGGAAGACAAGGTTATTGATTTATGCAAAGCCCTCGGAAGTGCGAAGGATTTTGTCCAGGTCGCTTTAATACGGCAACGTAGGAAAGAGGCATGGGCATTTGGCCAACGTGGTGCCGCCGCTCTGGGCAAGCATAAGCTAGATGAAGCCGAGGAAGCTTTTAATAACGCCCTGCAAATTTTCAAAGAATTAAATGATAGAAAGTCTCAAGCTGTGACTTATAGTAGCCTAGGATCAGTATATGGCAGTCTAGGTACACTGGATGCCGCTGTAACTTCATTTAAGAGTTCAATGGCTTTGTTCGAGGAACTAGACAGCAAGCCAGACTTGGCAAATGTCTACGGTTCTCTCAGCCAAATCCATTATGTCCAAAAGAAGTTTGATCAAGCCGAAATTTTCATCAGAAAAACATTGGAATTGGAAACGACACTGGGCAATAAACAGGGAATGATTAAAGCTTATCATGGCTTAGGGTTGACACAAATCGCACTGGACAAGCAGGAGCAGGCTAAAGATGCTTTTGCGGAAGGCTTGAGATTGAGTAAGGAAATCGGTGATAAAGCCAGCGCAAAGACCTTTCAAATCGAGTTGGATAGGACGCGATTGGAAACCAGCGGTTAACAAGGATTTTGATTCTATTTCCTGACCACATGCCAATCTGCTCGCCGAATACCGGACAGTTAAGTGGGTCATGGGTTGCTTAGCTAACTATATTGGAAAGTTACCCCGGGCGGCGGGTTTTGGCCGCTAGCTGCCCAGCAAATTGGCCGATTCGACTGTGGTCAATTACAAAAATTGGCAGGCCGAGCGTGAGCCAACGCGACCATCGTTACCCTTTACACAATCAAACCGTCTTCCATATGCAGCACGTGATCCATGCGGCCCGCCAAATCGGGATCGTGGGTAACCACCAGAAAACTCACGTGTAATTCCTGATTTAATTCCAACATCAGCTGATACATTTGATGGGCGGTTTTACTGTCCAGATTGCCCGTGGGTTCATCGGCCAGCACGCATTTAGGCGTGTTGATCAACGCCCGCGCCACCGCGGCGCGCTGGCGCTCGCCGCCGGATAATTCGCCCGGTTTGTGCTGAATACGATGGCCCAATCCGACTCTTTTCAATAATTCAGCCGCTCGCTCCTGTGCTTGCTTGATCGGCTGATTGCCTATCAATAAAGGCATCGCCACGTTTTCCAGCATGGTGAACTCACCCAACAGGTGATGAAATTGGTATATAAATCCAAGCGACTCGTTACGTAACCGGCTCAACTTACCTGAGCCGACTTTGTTCAAATCGCAGCCATCCAATACCACGGTGCCGGAGGTCGGTTTTTCCAGACCGCCCAGCAAATGCAGCAAAGTGCTTTTGCCGGAACCGGAGGCACCCATGATGGCAACCCGTTGGCCGGCATGAACGGACAAATCCACGCCTTTTAACACCTCGACATTCAGATCGCCCTGCACATAGCGCTTGGTGAGTTGCCGGCACTGCAATATCACTGGCTTACTCATACCGCAGCACCTCCGCAGGATTAACCCGAGAAGCTTGCCAGGCCGGATACAAAGTCGCCAACAAAGACAACAGAAACGCTATGCCGGCTATCCAGTACACATCCAGCCAAATCAGCTTCGAGGGCACTTCGCTGATGTAATAAACGTCGGCCGCCATGAATTGAATGCCGAAGGCTTTCTCGATAGCCGGAACGATGGTTTCCACGTTTAAGGCCAGCGCCACGCCGCCCAGCGTACCTAACAGCGTGCCGACGGTACCGATCACGCAGCCCAACACGATAAATATACCCATCACCGCGCGATTAGTGAGCCCTTGGGTTTTCAATATCGCGATATCCCCGCGCTTGTCGGTCACCACCATGACCAAGGTCGACACGATGTTGAACGCCGCGACCGCGACGATCAACAGCAAAATGATGAACATCGCCCGCTTTTCGGTTTGCACGGCCTTAAAAAAGTTACTATGGGCCAGGGTCCAGTCGCTCACCTTATATTCATAGCCTAAGGCATCGGCCAAACTTTGCGTAATCCTGGGCGCATTGAATAAATCGTCGAGCTTCAAGCGTAAACCTGACACGGCCGGTTCGATGCGGAACAACTTAGCGGCGTCGTCCAAATGTATCAATGCCATGTTGCGATCGTACTCGTACATCCCGACCTGAAATAGGCCGACAACCGTGAATCGCTTTAGACGCGGCAGAATTCCAGCCGGCGTTGAATTCACTTGAGGGGTGATCACGGTGACTTTATCACCGACAAAAACCCCCAAGTGGTTGGCCAGCTCGGCCCCTAGCACGATGCCGAATTCGCCCGACTTAAGATCGTCCAGACTGCCCACTTTCATCTTGGAAGCAACTTCCGAAACCTGCGGCTCATATTCCGGCAAAATGCCTTGAAGCATGGTTCCGCTGACTTGCCGATCCGCATTAATCATTACCTGGCCTTGAATAAATGGCGCGGAACCAAGCACGTGGGGCATGGAATGCGCGCGTTCGGATAATGCTTGCCAGTCATCCAATCGACCGTAGCGACCGGTAATTGTGGTATGTGCGGTCATACCGAGAATACGCTCGCGTAGTTCGGCTTCGAAGCCGTTCATCACCGATAACACGGTAATCAATGCCGTCACGCCCAAGGCGATCCCAAGTACGGAAGTCAATGTGATAAAGGAGATGAATTGCGTGCGCCGCTTCGCCCGGGTGTAGCGCAACCCGATATACAGGATTAAAGGTTTAAACATGCGGAGGTTAATTAAGAGCCCTTACAATCAGAGCAGTAGCCGTAGAGATAAAGACTATGTTCAGTCAGAGTATAACCTAAGCGTTCAGCGATTTCCGCTTGCCGTTTTTCGATCAATTCGTCGGTAAATTCGTCGACTTTACCGCATTTGATGCAAACCATGTGGTCGTGATGCCCGCTGTCGTTCAATTCAAAAATGGAGTTGCCACCCTCGAAATGATGGCGATTGACAAGGCCTGCCGCCTCGAACTGGGTTAAAACCCGATAAACCGTCGCCAAGCCGATTTCTTCACCCTCCGCCAGTAGGATTTTATAAACTTTTTCCGCCGACAGATGCCGGTCACCGTTTTGTTTCTCAAGTATCTCCAGAATCTTGACCCTAGGCAAGGTGACTTTTAAGCCGGCGTTACGTAATTCCTGTGATTCCATAAGCTAATATTCATCTTTCATCATAGCGCGCCATTGTAGCGTTTTTTGACCGGAGCTGTTGACGGAATTATGGGATACTATAACACCGTTTTTCGCCAGAGTTTCCGTTACTCCATGAACCGAACCATTTTTCTGCTCGCCATTGTCTCGCAAACGACATTGACTGCCTGCGAAACCATTATGACCAACCTGCCCGGCGTTTATAAAATAGATATCGAGCAAGGAAATATCATCGATCAATCGATGATCGATCAACTACGTCCGAACATGACCAAACGGCAAGTGCTTTATATTATGGGATCCCCGATGCTGCAAGATACGTTTCACGAACAACGCTGGGATTATCTTTATTCGGAACAACCGGGCGGCGAAGCGCGGACACAAAAACGCGTGACCTTATACTTCAACGACGACTCGCTAATCGGCGTTCAAGGCGATTTTCGTCCCAGTACCCTGCCGGTTGTCAAGGAATCGACCGAAACCAGCGTCGAGGTTCCCAAACGACATCTGGACTCCACGATGTGGGAAAAGATCACCAGCCTATTCGGCGGCGGTGACAGCGATCAAGCCACGGCGACTGACGACGAATCCGATAACGCACCGAAGGCATCACCTCAGGTCGATTACGAAATAGGCACCAAAGAAAATCCAATCTAATTCGATTTTTCCTAACTATTCAGCGCAGGCTGCGGAAATGCCCGCCCAGGCTTTTGCAAGAAACTACCAATCCCGCCTATTTGTTTCTAGAGGTTTATTGTTCAGTCGGGCGCGGAGCCCGGGTTAAGCCAAGACAACCTCAAGTATCGGCTGCCGTTGAAGTCGCCATTCGGCATAAAATGCCAGCGTCGAGCCAGGATGATCCGTTTTGTTCACTCAGAGCCCGGAAAAAGTTCCCAAGTTGAATCGGGATCATACTCTTTTATCTTCGCAACGACTTTTTCGGTTTTAGGGCCTAAGTCTTTTTGGTAAGTCTTACCTTGGTGATTGACCATGAAAGTCATAATGCCCGAGGATGCATATTGAGCCGGAAAGGCGATTAAACCGAATCCGGCAATCATATTTCCGTTGATGATATAGTCATATTTTCCACCGGGCGCATTGCGTCCCTGACGAGTCAGGATACGGTAATAATAACCATGATAAGGCGCGTTCTTTTCATTTTGCCCTTTTTGCTTATAACCTTGCGCTCTCGCTTCGGCAATCAGCGGACCGAGCGGGCTTTGCGGCTGTCCTTCCTCCGCCTCCCAAAACAGACCATCAAACTTGCCCGGCTCACTCATCAATTTTTGCGCATACTCCGACACGCTGTTGCCGTCCCAATCGGAACCGGCATATTCGAATTGCGCTTCGACATAACCTCGCATTGCCGCGACAGTATTCAGCTCATTACGGCCAATGCGCCGGTTTAGAATTTCTTCGCGCCCTTGTTCCGCGTCGAATTGCCAGGCTTCACCGAGTTTCACAATGGGGATAGGAAAAGACCAATCGGCATTGCCGACATGCAGTATCGATTTAGTTTCATCGACCGGTTCAACCAGCATTTTTTCTTTCGCTAAGTTAGCAAACTCTAAACGATTCTTCTTATCTTCGACGTCGTCACCGGACGATATCAAATCCGCTTCGGAGCTGCCGAATAAGGAAATAAGCTGATCTTTATCATCACTCGTTACCGCTTCGAGTAATGCCTTGGCGGCGTCATCCGGATTCGGAAAAGTTTTGGCGGCAACGCTGTTGGTTTGTCCGGGATCCGCAGAAGCGGGAGTCGAGTCCGCCGCATGAGCGGACAAGGGAATAAAAATCAGTGTCATAAGAAGCACGTGCATAATTTCGCGATACATGATTAAAACCTCGGTCTTTACGGCTTAAACAAAAATAAACGGACAGCGGTTAGCGGATAACAGAGCGATCATCGACGGCGCCCGCCACCGCCTCGAAAACCTTCTCTATCCGATGCCCGGAAGTTTCCACCACTCGCCGATCGCTGGGTGCTAAAAGCACCGCGTTGGCTAAAATCGCGCGAGGCATTAGCGTTGCGAGCGGATTCAAACGCATTGGGTCGAGTCGTTTCGCTACGCCGTTGTGTCGCCATTTGTTGCTGCCAACGTTCTTGGCCACCGGTTTGGCGCGGTTTCGATCGCGTTTGTTCGGTTCTGCCTTGATTGAAGTTGGCCGATTCGTTCAGCCTCCGAGAACTTTGCGCTGATTTTTTATTGCTTAAATTCCGCTCTTGCGCCTGACGTTGGCCCATTCCAACCGATTTTCGGCTGTTAGCGCCCCGTTCGCTCTGCCTGCGCGTGCTTCGGTCCGATGCGCTTGCCCCTTTAAATGCATTATTATCGCGCCGCTGAGTGCTCCCAAGGCGGTTCTGAACGTCACTCGCTGTGGCTTTATTTCTCCGCGCCTGACTATCCGATTTTTGCAACCGCTGCCGAACATCGTCACTGCTGAGACGGCGAGCGCCGGCGCCTCCCGAAACCGAACCTCTTCCACCTTCAGCAAAGCCCCTGGAATTTGCCGGTAAGGTTTGCGCAGCGCCCAGTCGCTGGCCGGCTAAGGCCGGTTGCTGCTGGATACGTCCAAGTCTTTGTTGCGCGTCTTTGGGATAATCGACCCCGCGCCGGTGCCGCGGATCGGGTTGCCAACCGGCAGGCAGTTGCGACGGTTTGAGGTCGGCCTGTTTAAAATAGCCGCGGCGGTCTACATTGATATCGTTGCCCGAGATATTGATGTTGCGGTTGTAATTAATATTACCGCGGTCTCCATAATAACCGCCGCCATGCCAACAGTTACCATTACGACAAACGCTGTTGCCGTAATAATGCCCCACGTAAGGCGGATAACCATAACCATAATTCCAATCATTTCTGGTCCATTCCATAATGCCCCAAGTCAACAATCCACCCACCAAGGCCCCGGTGGCAAAATTGACCCAGGAATCATCGGTCGTGGTGGTGGTCGTAGTGGTCGGGTAGTACGCCGGGTAATAGCTGCTTGCAGGGGCGGAATTGACATTTACAACGGTTGAGGATGGTGCCGGCGCCATTGGTGCTTGGTAAACCACTTCCGGATTATATTGAGGCACGTAAACGGTATCGGCCTTGGCGGGCTTGATGGTAATCACCTCCTTCTGAACCGGCGTCGACGTAACAACGGCGCCTGACGCTTCCGGCGGCTGTTCTACCGACACGACCTGTGCATCGACTTCCTGCTCGGGAGTGCTTTTTAGGAAGCCTCCGTCCTTTGCACGCTTACGCAATGCCTGAATCGTATCCATGACCTCGTCCGGTTTGGCCAAGAAGGTGTTACCAAGCCGGGTAGTCCAATCCAGATGATCGTTCATCATCTTAAGAACCATGGGCACGCTGGTAAGACGCAGGATACTGGCGTCCCAGTCTTTGCTGCTCAGCGTCGAAAGGTCGGGATTCGTTTCCAGCCAACGCGCCGCCTGCACAACCTCGAGCGGATAAGTCGAAGCCACCAGCAGTTCGGCCAGCAATGGGTCCGGGTACAAAGCAATCGGCGCTAGCAAAGATTCAAGATCATTCATTGGCGGATTTGCCGCTTGATTGCTTACCGTCGATTCAGTCGGCGCGGTCGCAATCGAACCGCTGTCGGCTGCCTTGCTTGCCGTTTCCTCCTCTTTATTGCACCCCACGGGCGTGAGAGCCAGGGCGAACAATACCGCGCGAAATAGGGCTAATTGTCGGAAATTGGAACCAAGCAGTGGTTTTGAGTGAGTCATGGCTTTTCTCTCTTCAGAAGCGCGTTCCCAAAAGTAAAAATAGAATACTAAGCGCACATTTTCAGCACGTGTCACTGAAAAAATTTAACACTTCACGTGATTCGGCAAGCACATACGCCATTCGTTTCCGGCGTACAAGTTTCCAATATTGTTGTGTTGGCAAAGTATACCGGCCAATCGGCTGGATTTGTCAGTTACTTCACTCGCCGGTTGCTGTAAACGCCGACCAAACTTGCCACCATGACGGCCAAATAAAACTGACCGACAACGGTCTCCAGGTAAGCTAAAGTTCTGGACAGGCCGCTAACGGGCGCGATGTCACCGTAACCCAAACTAGCCAATGTAACAAAGCTGAAATAAACCAGATCGGGGAATATGGCTTGTTCTTCCTCGTTAATATTGCCTGTGAATGATGCCAGGCCATACAGGTGCAGAATGCGAAACAACAACGCCCAGATCATTCCTATTAGGAGATAAACACAAAACGCTCCAATTAGCGAATTAAGGTCTACTTGATGCATGACGAACACGTTACGTCCGGCGATGAATGTGCTAAGACTACAAAAAATTAACATCAGACCAAGACCAATAGCCTCCAGCTCCCTACTGAAGCCCATAATGAAGGCCGCGCCTTCCACAAAACTGATGCCTACAATCAAGAATATGCCGAATTCGAATATACGACGGGAATCGGCCATACTCCAGACCGAAATCAACATAAACAGACTAAATAATAAAGTGACCGAATACCGCCCAACCAAGGCGACATCATCTGCAAACGGTAATATCAACAAAATTAATATCAACCCAAGAAACAGGTAAAAAAAGTTTCCACCTCGAACCAATTTATTTCGTTCGTCTTTATTGTTTATTACGCTGCTGTTCATCTGATTTACTTTTTGTTTTGAACTAATTTACCCCTAATGTCGCACGATTCGTTCTGTCGTGACGATTTCAATCTCGCTGATTAGCACCGGCACGGATACGCGCGGAAAAGTCCCCATCCTGGTCGGCCGCCTTAGCGAGTGAATTGATATGCGCACGACGTTGTAATTCCTCAAACGACATCTGCTGATCCAGTCGTTTAGACTCATAGAGATACTCAGGCAGATAACCGCTCAGTAAAATTTTCCAGGAAAACGGCAAATGATCCCGGTTGACCAACGACTGCAACCAGATGGCGACGGTACAGTTATCGAACAAGGTGTTGTAAAAGGTCGGTTTTTCGCGCAGTTCGTTGATCTTTTTCAGATAACTCAAAAATAAGCGTTCGGCGTTTTCCCGCTTGCCCGTAGCTTTATACAGATAGCCCTCCTCAACGGGATTGTTTCGGAAATTGGTGCGCAGAGCAATCACATCCCGTTCGTCGGCGACGATGTAAATCAGTTCGTACTGACGGAAAAAGCCTTTGATGGTGGAATATTCTTCGCCCTTTTCTTTTCGGGTCTCGATCGATACCGCCAAATGACCTTGGTCGCCGAAATCGAAACTCATGATGGTATGCGCGATGGCCGGCCCCATCCAATAGAAGGCAAACAGATCGACGCCTTGCAGCTTGCTTATGTTGAAGGTTTTATCGTAATAGGCGGGCTGATAGTCGAATTCGCTGCGGTAATGGAAGTTGCGTATATTGCGCAAGGTGACCTCGTCGCCATCTATCGTGGCGGAAGCAAGTCGCGCGACATCGATTTGCCAATCTCTGTCGTTGCGAGGCTCGATGGCAAGCCACCAGGCTAATAAACCGACGAATAATATCAGATGGACCATCGGCCACACATGAATGCGCCTAGAACTGAAAACACCGATCATCGCCAAGAGACCGGAAAAGCCGAATACCGCTGCAATAAGCGTTTGCAAAAGGTTTGTCTCTGAATCGCCGTAATAGATGGCCAACATGCCCCACAGGGTGATGCCGATCAGGATGGGCAGCCAGACGATTTGTTTGATGATTTTTTTCATCGCTCCCTTTAAGTCAAAGTGGTGAACTGTATTTTTTCGGTAAATCCGGCCTAAGGCATCTATACTCTTTCCGTAAAGACGGGGCAAAAATCGACGCCCGTTGTCGCAACATTAGATAAAAAAGCCGATTAAGTTTAAGTATATATATTTTGTGTATATGCCGCATGGAAAGCGCTAAGGCCGGCAACGCTACCTATCGAATTCGATCTATGTCATGAGGATAATTCCATGAGTGTGCAAATAGTCAGTAATTTCGAAGGCATCGTAACGGCCAAAATCACCGGTAAGCTTTATGCTCCCGAATTGGCCGCCTTACAGAATTGCGTAACAGACATCATCGATGACCACCGAGGGGTTATTCGTATTCTGATCATTCTCGAAAATTTTCAAGGCTTTGGTAAAGACGGCGACTGGGATAATATCGCTTTGATGACGGCCAGCGATGCTTACATCAACAAGATGGCCATAGTCGGTGAAAAGAATTGGAAAGAAACGGCTCTAACGTTTACCGCTCAAGGCTTGCGTGAATTTCCCATCGAATATTTTCCGCCGGATGAAGTATGGCGGAAGCATGGCTAAATGAAAACTAGACATCCCCTCCCTTACTCGCTGATATTATGATCTTCATAGCCGTCTTTGTACTCACCGTATTTTTTTACAGTCTGGTATCCCGCCGCTTGGAACGCACGGTAATCACCGCACCCATCATTTTTACGTTGGCGGGCATAGCGCTCTATCGCTTACCTCCGGCATTTAGCGATCCTGAACTCAAGCGACAGGGGTTTCTAGTGATAGCGGAAATCGGTTTGGTAATGACACTATTTACCGACGCCGCCCGCATCAACTTGAAAAGTTTGAGGACCAACCGTAACCTGCCGATTCGGCTGCTGACAACCGGCATGTTGCTGACCATTCTGCTGGGTACTGTCGGCGCGATGTCGATTTTTCCGAATCTTAGCTGGCAGGAAGCCGGCATCCTGGCGGCCATTCTGGCACCAACCGATGCCGGATTGGGCATGGTCATCGTCAATAGCCCCTACGTGCCTGCCCGCATCCGCCAAGCCTTGAATGTGGAGGCCGGACTCAACGACGGTCTTTCCGTGCCGTTTTTGATGTGTTTCATTGCGATGGCTTTACAAAGTAGCGAAGGCGCGGCGGCCGTGCTCTCCCGTTTCGTGGGCGAACAAATCGGTTATGGTTCCTTGATCGGAATCATTATCGGCGCCGGTGGCGGCTGGTTGATGACCTTGGCGACACGCAAACAATGGATGGCGGACTCCATGCAGCAAATGGGTCTGGTGTCGATTCCATTGTTCTGTGTGATCGCGTCCGAGGCCGCTGGGGCCAGCATGTTCATTGCGGGCTATGTCGCGGGTTTTGCCGTTCAAATAGGCTTCGCCGAAGCCGGACGCCACAGCGTGGAATTCACCGAAACCTGGGGGCAGCTGTTCGATTTTTTCGTGTTCTTTCTGTTCGGTTTGCTGGTGGCGCGTTCATGGACGCAATTTGACGCTTACCATCTATTCTACGCCGTATTCAGTCTGACATTGGCCCGCATGCTGCCGGTTGCGCTAGCCTTGCTCGGCACCGGTTTAAGCCGCTCCACCGTCTTGTTCATGGGCTGGTTCGGCCCGCGCGGTCTCGCCTCTATTGTTTTAGGCTTGGTATACCTTGAGGGTGAAGCACACCTTGGAGGCGAAGCTACCATCAAACTCGCGCTGATGATGACCATACTGATCAGCATATTCAGCCACGGCTTAAGCGCGATTCCCGGCATAAACCACTACGCCGATTGTGTCAAACGATTAAGCGGCGACGCGCCTGAACACCAAGGAGACGATGCGGAAAACATCGCCGTATAGTTTTCAACACCGGATATCGAAACGATGTTTAAACAGCACTGCGGAGTTGAACACGCGACGTATGAAACCCGCGTCTCATGAGACAAAGTGTAGTTTCGGCTGGATACGCTTTGCTTATCCAGCCTTCGCCTAATTGATAAACCTTACGACCGTACTACCTGTTCCTCGACATCTTCAGTCGCCGGATCGTCGGTTGGCAAGTGTTCGAGGACGAAAGCAGCCAACGGGCCTGCGCGCTGTTACAGGACATTGTTCTCCGCGAAGGCCTGCGGCCGCAGCAGGTCGTCCTGCATTCCGACAACGGCAGTCCGATGAAGGGCACCACGATGCTGGCGACCTTGCACCGCCTCGGCGTCATGCCGTCGTTCAACCGACCCGCGGTGAGTAACGACAACCCGTATTCCGAATCGCTGTTCAAAACCTTGAAATACCCGTTGCAATCCTTTGCCGACCTGCCCGCGGCCCGGAAATGGGCGGGCGATTTAGTGCCGTGGTATAACCACGAACACCGCCATAGTGCTATCGGCTTTGTCACGCCTAACGCCATGCCGGGCTGGACGAGGCGCTGCTAACTCAGCGCAAGGCGCTTTATGAACAAGCCAGGACTCGACATCCACGGCGCCGGAGTCGACAGACCCGCAACTGGAACAGAGTCCATATCGTGCATCTCAACCCCGAGCAGGCACAAATCAGGAGGCGCCTAACCAAAACAAAATAGCCGCATAAGTTTTTACATCAAGGCGACAACTAGCTTGAAGTTTTCCGCCCAATGCAGCGATAATGATGCTGCCCAACACCTCAATGAGGCCTGGGCAAAACGCTTTCAATCAATCAACAAATCCCAACAAAGCGCGCCTAAGCTATTTCTCACCATGAGCCTTCGCTCAGGCTCATGTCTGGATTGGAAAATACTATAATCGTGTTTATCACACGCGAAAATCGAGCAATCGCGATATTTGGCGATCATGTGGAACCATGCTATGTTAAAAACGATCTGTTTGCCTGTTAATCTTTCCAAACTTGCCGGGAAAGGAGGAAACAATGACTCCGATCGAACCAGCCGAAACCCAAGCAGGCCTTAGCTCCGCTTTTGCAATTCGCGACTGCGCGCTTATCGCTATCGCCCCCGGGGCTAAGGCACTGACCTTGAAAGAGCTGCGCAACAATCTCGCCGAGATTCATCCGGCCAGCATTTACTATCATTTCTGGGGTAGCTTATTACAAGCCCGCTTCGAGGAACACGAATATAACAACGATTTCGCGGCCTGGGCTAGACACAGCCTGCACGATGCCGAACTGGCCGAGCGTCTGGCACTTATCGATCCAACCGAATTTGAAAATATCGAAGACACCCGGCACGAGTTGATAGAAATCATCGATCAACGTTTGGACGAAAGCGAACGCCTGCAATGGCTGCCTGCCTTGCATGCTTTCGAATTCATTCAGTCGCAAATCGTCGTTTTCGACACCCGAACCGAAATCAACAGTCCCGAAGCGTTAGCCGATTTATTACCCGGCTTGTCCACGGGTTCGATTTTCTACCATTTCATAGATGCCCGTCGCCGCAGTTCGCAGAAGCTCGACGATTTCAGCATGTGGCTAGCCGCGTTCGGCGATCGCTACGCCGACCTAATTCCGAAACTATCGGAAATCGATCCTTATTTCGGTTCGCTGGCGGAATTACGCAACACCCTGGCGCGGACTTTTAGCCATTATTTCCGGGGAGTAGCCAATGAATCTGCTTGAAGAGTATGCACGCATCACCGGTGAAGACGTTATTGATCACCTTCAACAACTCGCGACGCATCTACGGGGAAGAAAAGTCGTCCATGTCAACTCTACCCGCATCGGCGGCGGCGTCGCTGAAATTCTGACCAAACTGATCCCATTATCTCGAGAATTGGGTATTGATGCTCATTGGAAGGTGATTACCGGCGAAAGCGAATTTTTTGAATGCACCAAGGGCTTTCACAACTCTTTACAGGGGGACCGGCATATCATCCCGGAACGGTTGCTGAACGTTTACGAACAAACCAACGCCGACAATGCCGACCAACTTCGATCGCAACTTCAAGACGCGGAATTCGTGTTCATCCACGATCCGCAACCTGCCGCTCTGATCAAGCATTTTCCCGAACGCAAAGGCAAGTGGATATGGCGCTGCCATATCGATGCCAGCCACCCTTACCGCCCGGTCTGGAAATATTTGCGCAATTTTATTACTCCCTATGACGCCAGCATTTTCTCGCTCGCTTCGTTCGCACAGAATCTTCCCCATCCCAAATACATTATTCCGCCCAGCATAGACCCTTTGGCGGAGAAAAACATCGATCTGCCGGCGGGCGAAATTGACGCTGTCTACCAACAATTCGACTTGGACAAAGAACGACCGGTGATGCTGCAAGTCTCGCGTTTCGACCGTTTCAAAGACCCGGTCGGCGTGATTCGTGCCTACCAAATGACCAAAAAGTTTTTACCCAGCGTGCAATTGGTACTTGCCGGCGGTAGCGCCACCGACGACCCGGAAGGCGAAGCCGTGTTACAAGAAGTGCAGATCGCAGCCGCCGAGGATAGCGATATTCATGTCTTATTGCTGCCGCCGGATGCGCATCGTACGATCAACGCGCTGCAACGTGCCGCCAATATCGTATTGCAAAAATCGCTGAAGGAAGGTTTCGGCCTGACCGTCACCGAAGCACTATGGAAGGGTAAACCGGTCATAGGGGGCGATGTCGGTGGCATTCGGCTGCAAGTCGTCAATTTTCATACCGGCTTTCTGGTCAGCACGCCGGAAGGCGCCGCGCTACGCGCCCGTTATCTGCTGCACAAACCGGAACAGCTAAAAGAAATGGGAGAAAAAGGGATGCAATTTGTACGCGAAAACTTCTTGATTACCCGCCAGTTGCGCGAACATTTGACGCTGATGCTGATTTTGCAAAATCAAGGGAAGGATAGGATAGAGTTGTTCTAATATCTAGTTTCGGCGATATATGGATGAGCAATACTGATAACAAGCCTGTTCACCGGCATCACTCCATGCCGTTCGGCGCCGAGTTGCTGTGTAATGGACGCACGCGTTTTCGGCTTTGGGCGCCCGCCGCGCGCCGCGTAGATATTTGTTTCTTGGAAAACGATCGGGAATTATTGTTTAGCATGGACGCGCTGCCGGGAGGCTGGTTTGAATTGACTCCTTTCGTGGCTCGAGCCGGCACCCGTTATCTTTTCCGCATCGACGACCGGCTTTGTGTTCCAGACCCGGCCTCGCGCCAACAAGCCGATGACGTCCACGGGTGTAGTATAGTCGTCGATACCGGACACTGGTCGTGGACAGACCAAGACTGGCGAGGTCGCCCCTGGGAAGAGACTGTTATTTATGAATTGCATGTTGGCACTTTTTCCCCGGAAGGCACCTACAGAGCCGTAGCCGACAAACTAGACCATCTGGTGTCGCTAGGCGTTACTGCAATTGAATTGATGCCGATCGCTGAATTTCCGGGTCGGCACGATTGGGGCTACGATGGCGTATTACCTTTTGCACCGTCAAATAGTTACGGCAGCCCCGACGATTTGAAATATTTGATTCAAACCGCGCATGCCAAAGGCATGATGATGTTTCTGGATGTGGTCTACAATCATTTCGGACCGGAAGGCAATTATCTGCATCACTATGCGCCGGATTTTTTTAATTCGGCATACCATACGCCATGGGGTGCAGCCATCAATTTCGATGGTGAAAACAGCGACTGCGTGCGGCGGTATTTCATCCACAATGCGTTATATTGGTTAGAAGAATTTCACTTTGATGGTCTACGCCTCGACGCGGTGCACTCCATTTTCGATAAAACCCAACCGGACATCCTGGAAGAACTGGCCGACGCAATCCTAAGTCATTTCGGGCGGTTTCGTCATATCCATTTGATACTGGAAAACGACCATAACGCTGCCCACTATCTCCGCCGAGATAACGTAGGCAAGCCCCTTCGTTACGCCGCGCAATGGAACGACGATATACACCATGTCTTGCATGTATTACTGACCGGCGAAAAGCAAGGCTATTACGTCGATTACACCGACGCACCGATTTCGCACCTGGGCCGGTGCTTGACTGAAGGTTTCGCCTATCAAGGGGAATCGTCTATCTATCGGAACGGCGAAAACAGAGGAGAACTGAGTTGTGATCTGTCACCCTTAGCCTTTGTTAGTTTTTTGCAAAACCACGACCAGGTCGGCAACCGCGCCTTAGCCGAACGCATTAGCGTTTTGGCGCCGGAACAGGCGATCCGCGCGGCAACGGCCCTCTTGCTGCTGGCGCCCTTCCCGCCTTTGTTATTCATGGGGCAGGAATGGGGCAGCCGCCAGCCATTTGCTTTTTTTTGCGACTTCGAGCCCGAACTGGCCCAAAAAGTCAACGAAGGCCGCCGGCTAGAATTTAACCGGTTCTTCGGTTTCGCCGACGATGGCCTGCCCATCACCGATCCTTCTAGTGAAACCGCCTTTATTAACTCCGTGCTGGATTGGGAAACGGTGAATGCTACGCAAGGAACGCGATGGTTAGAATTTCATAAGAACTTGCTGAAATTGCGCCATCGAGAAATCATCCCCAGACTCTCCGGCATGCGAGGGAGAGCGCTTGTTCGAACGATAGGCCAACACGCCTTGAAGGTATGCTGGCGCTTGAGCGACGATTCCGAGCTCTGTCTGATCACCAATTTAAGTGCTCAGCCGATAGCGCTAAATGATAAGCCTCAGGGACGCTTGCTGTTCGTTACTCCGAATTCCATCAACGTCCAAGCACAAACATTACCAGGCTGGTCGACAATCTGGACGCTAAAGCACATGAATTTTCATGCAAAATGAATTAGTTCCGCGTGCCGTTTACCGCCTGCAACTCAATCCCGATTTCACCTTCAACGATGCCAGCGATATCGTCCCTTATCTGCAGGCATTGGGTATCAGCCATCTATATTTGTCTCCCAGCCTAAAACCGCGAGCGGGTAGCGGCCATGGCTACGATATCGTCGACCACAACAGACTGAACCCGGATTTGGGCGGCGGCAAAGCCTTCGCCCGACTCGTCGACTGTTTGCACGCCCACGCCATGGGATTGATACTCGATGTTGTACCCAACCACATGGGTATCGGCAGCGGCGAGAATCGCTGGTGGTTGGATGTGCTGGAAAACGGCGAGGCCTCTACTTATGCCACCTACTTCGATATAGACTGGCACCCTATCAGGGAAAGTCTGCGCGGCAAGGTGTTGTTACCCATACTTGGCGACCATTACGGCAAAATTTTGGAGGCTGGTGAACTGAAACTCGAATTCGACGAAAAACACGGCGAATTTTCCGTTTGTTATTTTGCGTGGCGCCTTCCGCTCAACCCAGAAACCTATCCAACGATATTAACCCACGACGTTGAATGCTTCGCTATGCTGGCAAACCGGGAAAATCACTCCGCGATCGAATGGCATAGCCTGTTGACCGATTTTGAGCAATTACATCAACTTAGAGCAACACCGGTGGAAAAGGCGCGTTCCGCCGCCGCTTGCAAAAAGCAACTAGCCGCTCTTTATCAACATTCGTCCTGCGTGAAACTCTATATCGAACAGGTACTCGTCGTTTTTAACGGCGTGCCCGGTCAATGCGAGTCGTTCGATCGATTGCACGAGCTATTGGAATTGCAAGCATATAAGCTCTCGTATTGGCGAGTCGCCTCCGACGAGATCAATTATCGCCGTTTCTTCGACATCAATCATTTGCTTTGCCTGCGGCAACAGAATCCCGAAGTTTTCGAAGCCAGCCACAGACTCATCTTCGCGCTGATCGCCGATGGCAGTGTCGATGGATTGCGCATCGATCACATTGATGGTTTATGGGATCCCGGCGGCTACTGCCGGCGGCTGCAACAGGAGGCGGGACGCATCAAGCCTCGAGCATTGAATCAAAAAAACGCCGAACCCGAGCGTCCGCTATACCTCTTAGCCGAGAAAATATTGGCCGGATACGAACATTTGCGCGAAGATTGGCCCATCGCTGGAACAACGGGTTATGAATTTGCCAACTCGGTCAACGGCCTATTGGTCGACAGCGGCGCGGAACGCGAACTGACTCGAATTTATGCTCGCTTTATCGGCCGGAAGCTGGATTTCAACGAGGTGCTTTACGAATGTAAACGGCAAGTAGTCCGCAACCAACTTTCCAGCCATCTGACGACGCTGGTCAACCTTCTAGCGGCGATCGCGGAATTCAACCGCAGCACGCGCGACTACACCTTGAACGGACTACGCGAGGCTTTGACCGAGGTCGTGGCCT
Source organism: Methylomonas sp. MgM2 (assembly GCF_054172045.1). Lineage (NCBI taxonomy): Bacteria > Pseudomonadati > Pseudomonadota > Gammaproteobacteria > Methylococcales > Methylococcaceae > Methylomonas > Methylomonas sp. MgM2. The sequence continues at coordinate 25,582 of NZ_JBSYXO010000018.1, forward strand.
TCTTTCCAGTCTACAGAACCTATATCAATATAGGCAATATTAAAGATGAAGACCGCCGTTTCGTCGATTGGGCCATCGCCCAGGCCAAAAAACGCAGTCCGGCGGCGGATATCACTATCTTCGATTTCATTCACGATGTCATGTTGTTTCAGAACTCCGAAAGTCATGGTGCCGAGTATGTTGGCCAAATTCGGCAGTTCGTCATGAAATTCCAGCAATACACTGCACCGGTAATGGCCAAGGGCATGGAAGATACCAGCTTTTACGTTTACAACCGCTTGGTCTCGCTAAACGACGTCGGCGGCGATCCTCGCCGCTTTGGAACGTCCATAGCTGCCTTTCATCACGCCAATCAGCAGCGTCTGAAACAATGGCCCGATAGCCTGATCACGCTTGCAACTCATGATAGCAAGCGTAGCGGCGACGTACGTGCCCGTATCGATACGCTGAGTGAATTTGCATCGGACTGGCGCCAAGCCCTTTCCCGTTGGCGCCGGCTCAATCGCGGCAAGAAGCGACGAGTGAATGGGCAGCTAGCGCCTTCGCGCAATGCCGAATATTTGCTCTACCAAACCCTGTTGGGCGCTTGGCCGCTGGAAAATATGACCGATGATGCTAGGCAAACATTCGCCGAGCGCATCGAAACCTATATGCTGAAGGCGGTGCGGGAAGCGAAAGTCAATACCTCCTGGATCAATCCGAATCAAGATTACGAAGAGGCCGTCAGCGGATTTGTCATAAGCGCGCTGAACCCTAAGCAAAGCGGGGCCTTTTACGAGGATTTTCTGATGTTCCAACGCCGAATTAGCCTGTTCGGTTTTTATAACAGTCTTGCCCAAACCTTGTTGCTATTGACTTCGCCAGGCGTTCCTGACTTATACCAAGGCACCGAGTTATGGCAATACACTCTGGTCGATCCGGACAGCCGTCAACCGGTGGATTTTGCATTGCGTCAGCGCGGCCTGAAGAACTTCTTGGAGGCACAACACAGCATAACCCCCTCGGGGAAACTGCGGAACATGTTAAATCACATCGAGAGCGGCCAAGCCAAATTGTTCGTGATATGGAAAACCCTAAACTTCAGAAAAGCCTATCCCGAGCTGTTCAGCCGAGGCGACTACCAAGCGTTGGAAACCGAAGGTCAAAAGGCCGAACACGTTTGCGCCTTCGTGCGGAGAAAAAACGATCACTTGGCCCTTACAGTCGTCGGCAGATGTTACGCTCAGCTGGAGCCCGGTTCGAATCCGCATACCTTTAATTGGGAGGATACTCGGATCATACTGCCCGATACCCTCAAACAAGTAAGCTTTCGAAACGTGTTCTCCGGGGCGGTGCTGCAAATCAAGCCGCAGGACGGGCTACCCTGTTTAACCGCCGAAGAATTATTCAAAGTTTTGCCTATCGCCTTATTGGTAGCCGATGGGATGAAATGCGGTTAATTCCGGGTAAAAGCATGCGGCAAAGCCGCTTCGATGCTATAAACAAGTGGGCGGCTTCGGCAAACCCGCCAGTTTGCATGCGTATTTCAGTGGCCCTTTAGGAAAAAGTTTTTGTAAGTAACGACTTTGGCCTTTTTCGTCACCTAATTTTTTGCGTATTGCCGCGGCAAACATGCGTGCATTCGGTAAATGCCGAAACTGGAAATAATAATCCCGGATAAAGAGCAAAATCTCCCAGTGCGCCGGACTCAGTTCTAAGTCTTCCCGAGATGCCAGACTCTCTGCAACCTGCTCGTTCCACTGTTCAGCATCGCGCAAAAACCCATCGTCGCTGGTTTCGAGACTCAAACCATCGACGATCAGCACCATGTTTGAATCACCGTATTTTTTTCCGTTAACTCTACAAACTTCAGGTAGTCAATCGACTGCACACCGTGTAATAGTTGCTCTACCGCAATTCCGCCGACAGACAATACATCCCGCAGCACAAAGATATGACAACCGCGTTTTAACAATTCACTCAGTAAAGGGTTATCTTTATGCCCCTTAAACGCCGCCCAAACCGCGCCCGATTGTAAAATCAAATCATCGTCAGCGGCTATTCGATCAGCCACGGCTGCCGATATTGAATTTTGAGCTATTAGATGCAACATTACTCGACGTACGTCAGTCTTAAACCAACAACACCCACCACGATCATCATGATAGAGGCTAATCGGACTAAGTCTGCGGATTCTTTAAATAAAAAAATACCTAAGACAGCCGCGCCGACCGTACCCATCCCAGTCCAGACGGCATAAGCAGTGCCTAACGGCAACGTTTTCAAAGACCACATCAATAATCCAAAGCTGCAAGCACCAGATACGCAAGTAGCCACACTAGGCCATAATTTGCTAAATCCTTCGTTATATTTAAGACTCAACGCAAAAATAATTTCCGAGCACCCGGCACTAAATAATAACAACCACCCCATTAAACTACCCTTTTACATGCACAATAATTGTTACTATTTTACAATAGCCCTCTCGATAACCTGCAACTCTTAGCATCCATTAATGGCAACAGAATCCGATTATTTGGTGAGAAGCACCAAAATGGTGTTTAACCACTTTAACGAACTGGTGACTAAAAAATGCCTGATCACCGCGCATTTCGGCGACAGAAACGAATCGTTTTTGACGACCATAATCGGACTGGATAAGCAAAACAATACGCTCAATCTTGATTGCGCGCCGTCGGATACATTGGACCAACGGCTTATTTCCTCTCCCAAGGTGCTGTTTCGAACCGAAGTGAACGGCATCAAAGTGTCTTTCAGCGGAAAGGAAATCAAAAAAATTGCATCCGGCTCCGATTGGGTACTGTCAATGCCGATACCGGATTCGATCTTCTGGATGCAACGCCGGAAGTTTTACCGAGTAAAAATTCCGCTATCGCATACAAACAGTTATTGCCGCTTGACCTTTAACGTTGACGAAGAAACCCAGAGCGAAACGTTTCGATTATATGATTTAAGCATTTCAGGATTTTCATTCCTGAATCCTAACCCCAAATGGCAAGATCAATTGCAACCCGATTGCGAGTTCGTTGATTGCACCTTGCATCTGAACAATGGGAACCACGCGCCAGTTAGCTTTGTGATCAAGAACAATGTCGAGGTTCGCACGAATCCGTTGGGTGTTCAGGATAAGATTGGTTGCCTGATAAATCATCTATCACCTAGTTTCGAGACCAGCGTCCAACGTTACATGCAAGAAATACAACTACTGCAAAAAAAAATTGGCTAACCGGAAAGTCTTATTGCCTGAAAACGCCACATTCACATCCGCAACCTAATAACACGTTTACGGCCTGACGACCGGCCGCGCACAAAACGCACATTGTGCAAATCGATCTTCCCGGCTATACCGCAAGGTCGATTTTGGGTATTCTTTTAGCTTGTTTGATTGATTGTTACTGATACGGACTCGATCATTTAATGCTGAATTAGCCGCCATGATTTTTGCTTCGGATAACTGGGCTGGCGCTCACCCCGCCATCGCAAAACGCTTGTTAAAGGAGTCAACCGGTTTTTCGGCGCCTTACGGCGCCAGTCAACTGGACGACGAAGTCGAGCATCGTTTTAGCGAAATTTTTGAGCGCGAAGTTGCCGTGTTTTTCGTCGGAACCGGAACTGCGGCGAATTCGCTGGCTTTGGCGTCGGTCAATCGACCCGGTGGCGTGACGTTTTGCCATCGCGAGGCTCATATGATTGAGGACGAATGCGGAGCGCCTGAATTTTTCACCCACGGTGCGCGGCTAGCCCCGGTCGACGGCGAAAACGGCAAAATAGATCCCCATCACTTAAAGGCTGAAATCGCCCGATTCCCGCCGGGTTTTGTCCATACCGGTCAACCAATGGCCATTTCGCTGACGCAGGCTACTGAAATCGGCACCTTATATAGGCCTGATGAAATCACCGCGATCTCAAATGTCGCCAAACAATATGCCTTGCCCTTGCATGTGGATGGAGCGCGTTTCGCGAATGCAATAGCCGCATTAAATCTGTCGCCTGCCGAATTGAGCTGGAAACTCGGTATCGACATCCTATCCTTCGGTGCAACAAAAAATGGCTGCTGGTGTGCCGAGGCCTTAGTCTATATGCATCCTGAGATGGCGCGTGATCTGCCGTTCATTAGAAAACGAGCGGCACAATTATTTTCAAAGACTCGTTTTATTGCCTGCCAATTCGACGAATATTTAAAAAATAGCCTTTGGCTAGAGCTTGCGACCCATGCCAACCAAATGGGACAACGCTTACAACGCGGCATTAAAGACTCCGAACATGCCCGGCTGGCTTGGCATGCGGAAACCAATGAGATTTTCTGCATCATGGATAAATGCCGCGCAGACTGGCTTAGACAACAGGGTGCGGTTTTTTATAATTGGAATCCTCCACATGCCAAACAAGAAATTCTCGGCGAAAACGAAGTATTAGTACGCTTAGTCACCAGTTTCGCCACGGAAGAAAAACAAGTTGACCGATTTCTCGGCTTGCTGGGATAGGCAATCGTTATGCGCACCTAGCACCAGAATATCGGGAGGAATCGAAAAGGCTGGATCGGTTGGCCTGGTAACGTTGAAATGAAAATTGATTTAATTAGGTCGTAAGCGGTGCTTGAGCCGTTCGAATATGCGCTCAAACGCAATAACCCTGATCTTCAATTGAAACACGGTTTAAACGCCGCTGATATCGGCAATACGCCTTTATTAATAATCGTTGAAGCCGGTTCTTTTTAGACGAACCAATTTGTTTATTTTGAAGCGCCACGTAAAGACTTCGCGCTTGGTCGGTCAATTTATTGTTATCCATTGTATTTCCCGCTAACGATTCTGTTCGATCCAAGTTCCCTGTCAAAGCGTAAAGTAAGAACCGATCGTGTTAAATTTGTTAAGCTAATATCCTTGCTTTTTCCTACATCGGCAATTGTACGGAGGTATACGCGAATTAATAATTATGGATAAAGCAATAAAAAGACTTAGTGATTTCTCGCTAAGCCTTTCCCTCCGACTGGCTGATTACAAATATTAAATACGCTTTTAACAATCAATTAAATCAATACCTTGCAATGTTTGCCGTAGCCAAAAACAGTCTAAGCAAGCCATAATTCGGCTTATAGCGATCTAGCGTAGCTATGATTTAGCTACGGCAGATAATCTACATGAGCACAATTGGACCATCCTACTTGAATATTGATCTAGAGTGGGTTTGATAATACGTTAACACTCTCTAAAATATTCGTTCCTAGCGTATAAGCGTACAAGCTCGCGGGAATAAACTTGAATCTTACCCCTCTGTAATGTGCATTATCATCGGAGATTGTTCTACTCGTAATTAAAATCGGTTGTAAAACTTTTGAATTTTGCAAAACAAAATCGACACAATTATCCAATTCATCCCGCATAGAATATGGGCGATCACTCCATTTAACCTCCACCACCCACTCTGGTCTCTGATCAGAATCATTCAAATACACAATATCTATTTCACCTGAATTCCAGCGTGCATAATAAAGTTCGACTTGTTTACTATGCTGCCATTGGCTAAATATAGCTGTCTCGGTAAGCGCACCCATCGCATCAGATTCAAAGTCTAGTTGTCCGAACAGCGCGGCGCGCATAGAGGGATTCGTTAAATAAACCTTAAAACACATTGCTCGCTTAAAGCGTTTTGCATTCTGATCTATTCGTTCAACACGTTTTATTAAAAAAGCGGCTTCAAGATATTCTAGATACCGTTTGATAGTATTTTTAGCGACACCTGAAGACTTTGAAAGCCCTTCTAAACTTACTTCGTTACCCGTATTATATGCAAGCGTAGTAAAGAGGCGATTTAACTCCTGAATGTCATTGATTCCATAAAGACTTGGTAAATCGCGCAACAAAACTTTATCTATAATATCGCTTTTAATATACTGTCCTGGATTACTCCGTATCGTTTCCGAAAATACAGCCTCAGGGTATCCGCCAAAGTTCAAATACTTGACGAATTCCACGTTTAGCGCATTTATATCTTTAGCATGGTAGTCAAATTCATCGTTAGTCGAAATCCTTTCAATCAGCTCATCCTCTTTGCCTATGAAAAATAGATATTCGGCAAAGGTCAATGGCGGCAATACATAATCTGTAAATCGGCCTGCTCCAGATTCATTGCTTTTTAACCTCAATGCTGCCGCAGCCGATCCGGTAGCAGTAAACCTATAATCGTGATAAGAATCTACTAATGACTTTAAATGAATTTCCCAATTTTTTAAATACTGTATTTCGTCAAAGAATATGTATAGCGTTGCGTCGCGTTTATGCTGATACAATTCTTGAAAAAGCCCAAGAATCCCCTCAAGAGATAGTCCTGTATAAATTGGTGTTTCAAGCGAAACATAAAGAATTGCGTTGGGATCCTCTCCGGCGTCAAGCAACGTCCGTATAGAATGATAGACCATCACAGTCTTACCAATTCTACGCGGCCCCATCAACACTATCGCTCTACGCAGTGACATGTCAGTAATTGTGCGGTGGAATGTATCAAAGTACTTACGACGCGGTGTATTTTCATACACGATTTTGCAACTCGCACCAGTCTCCCACCAAGGATTGTCAAATTTGAGCCGAGCTACAATATCTTTTTTAGCTATCTCGAGCATAATAACCGCACATAAGATTAGAACAGTGATCTAATGTTAGTTCATAATCAAAACAAGATCAACACGCTAACTCTATTTTCTCAAGCAGGATTTGCTCAGCTTTACAGACAACGGTCGAAGCTTATGCGCCGTTTGTCTCTTATTATTAAACGAGAAATTACCATCATTAAATCAATGCATAATTCGATTCATGATAGAATGGCTGTTTTAATAACTTAGGTATTATTATGGCTAAAGAAGATCAAATTGAAATGGAGGGTAAGGTTATCGACACTCTACCAAATACGATGTTTCGTGTTGAATTAGAAAACGGTCATATCGTGACTGCGCATATTTCAGGCAAAATGCGTAAGCACTATATACGCATTCTGACTGGCGACAAAGTCAGAGTAGAGCTCACACCCTACGATCTAAGCAAAGGTCGCATCACTTTCCGCAACCGCTAATCCCGTTCCGCACGGGATTGCGCTTGCGCTACTCGCTTAAACAATTTGGTTCACTTCAGACACCATCAGTTGCTTGCCTTCGACTCCGAACGCCAACTGCTCGTCTTCGACAAAAACACGAACGTGACCACCGTTTACCAGACGACCGAATAACAGATCTTCAGCTAAAGGTTTTTTAACTTTTTCCTGGATAAGTCTGGCCATCGGTCTCGCGCCCATTTTTTCATCGTAACCATGTTCGGCCAACCAGATTCTTGCTTCCGGCTCCAACGTCAATGTAACGTTTTTATCGGCCAGAACCGCTTCTAATTCGAAAATGAATTTGTCGACGACGCTGGCAACGATATTGATATCCAACGGTTTGAACTGCACAATCGCGTCCAGACGGTTTCTGAATTCAGGCGAGAAGGCCCGCTCGATAACCTTCATGCTATCGGTAGCATGATCTTGTTGCGTAAATCCAATCGAGGCGCGCGCGCCCTCCTCGGCGCCCGCGTTAGTGGTCATAATCAAGATAATGTTTCGAAAATCGGCTTTGCGACCGTTATTATCGGTTAGGGTGCCGTGATCCATCACCTGCAATAGCAGATTGAACACATCGGGATGGGCCTTTTCCAACTCATCCAGTAACAACACGGCATGCGGATGTTTGGTCACCGCCTCCGTCAGCAATCCACCCTGATCAAAGCCGACATAGCCCGGAGGAGCGCCTATCAATCGCGACACTGTGTGGCGTTCCATATATTCGGACATATCGAACCGGATCAGCTCTATACCGAGCACCTTCGCCAGCTGCCGCGTCACTTCGGTCTTACCGACACCGGTCGGTCCGGCAAACAAAAACGAACCTATGGTTTTGCTGGTATCGCGCAAACCGGCCCGCGACAGTTTGATCGCCGAAGCCAATTCGGAAATCGCTTCATCCTGACCAAACACCAACATCTTCAGGTTCTTTTCCAGACTGGACAGTTTGTCTTTATCACTGGACGAAACCGATTGTGCCGGCACCCGGGCAATCTTGGCAATTATCTCCTCAATTTCCGGCGCATCTATCGTATCTTTACGTTCACCGACAACAAACAAGCGCTGACGTGCTCCGGCCTCGTCAATCACGTCAATTGCCTTATCGGGCAAATGCCGGTCGGTAATATAACGCACGGACAATTCCACTGCCGCGCGCAAGGCATCCTGGGTATATTTTAAACCGTGATGTTCCTCGAAACGTGTCTTAAGTCCTTTTAATATTTGCACGGTATCTTCAACCGACGGCTCAATCACATCAATCTTTTGGAAGCGCCGCGCTAACGCATGATCTTTTTCGAAAATTCCGCGATACTCCTGATAAGTAGTGGAACCGATACAACGCAACTGTCCGGACGCCAACACGGGCTTTATCAAATTTGACGCATCCATCACACCGCCCGAAGCCGACCCTGCTCCGATAATGGTATGAATTTCATCAATGAACAATATCGAATTAGGTTCTTTTTTTAGCTGCGCAACAAGTGATTTCAAGCGTTTTTCAAAATCACCGCGATATTTGGTGCCCGCTACCAGTGCCCCCATATCCAATGAATAAATGACGTTGTTAAGCAAAACATCCGGAACTTGTTCTTCGACAATACGCTTGGCCAGGCCTTCCGCAATTGCCGTTTTGCCGACACCCGCCTCACCGACCAGCAATGGATTGTTTTTACGCCGACGGCATAGAACCTGTATAGTCCGCTCCACTTCCAATTCGCGGCCTATCAAAGGATCGATATTTCCTTTCAGCGCTTCTTCATTAAGATTGGTAGCGTATTTTTCCAGCGGACTCGTCGTCGCTTCGCTAATGCCGCGCTCGGTTTCACCCTCTTCATTCGGCTCATTTTTTTGTCTATGCTCAATTTTCGAAACGCCGTGAGCCAAATAGTTAACAACGTCCAAGCGAGTGATATCCTGTTTGTTCAATAAGTAGACCGCATGTGAATCCTGCTCGCTGAATAAAGCAACAAACAAATTGGCACCGGTGACTTCTTTTTTATCGGAGGCCTGTACGTGAAACACGGCTCGCTGTAGCACGCGTTGAAACCCCAAAGTTGGCTGAGTTTCTCGCTGAATACCCTCAGGAATTAACGATATCGTTTCGTCAATAAATCGAGTCAACTCGCCGCGAAGCGCATTAACGTTACAACCACAGGCAATCAATATCGGTATCGTCGTGGAGTTGTCCAATAATGCTAATAGCAAATGCTCGACGGTGATAAATTCATGACGCTTAGCATGAGCATTGGTAAACGCAGCATTCAATGTCACTTCAAGTTCTTTACTTAACATGGCTACCTCTCACGCTTCTTCCATCGTGCACATCAACGGATGATGATGCTCTCTGGAATAGTCATTAACAATATGTACTTTGGTTTCGGCCACATCTTTGGTGTAGGTGCCGCACACCCCCATCCCTTGCGTATGCACTTGCAACATCACTTGCGTAGCTCGCTCAAGATTCATATCAAAAAAATCGGTCAATATCTGAACGACAAAATCCATAGGCGTAAAGTCATCATTCAACAAGATCACTTTATATAACGGCGGTCTTTTCAGTTCAGGTTTCGCTTGCTGAACGGCAGTGTCGCCATCAGAATCTTTCAAAGGATCAAAATCAGTCATGGTCCAAACGCGCCTCTCTATCACTAGGTTCTAAAATAGCGTCTTGTCGGTCAAATTTCAATCTTTGCACAAACAAAAAACAATTCGCGTAAAATGCGCGACCTTTAGCGTATTATTTGAAGCTCATGGTTTGGAAACCCTGTGTAACCGTTGCCGCGGTGATTGAAAAAGACCGCCGATTTTTGCTTGTCGAAGAGACAACCGACAATGGCCTTATGTTCAATCAACCAGCCGGACATTTGGAACCCGGTGAAGATTTAATCAGCGCAGTCAAACGCGAAGTATTGGAGGAAACCGCTTGGCAATTCGACCCCGAAGCCGTAGTCGCCGTGCAACTTTGGCGAAGAAACCCGAATTCTCAAAGCTTTGTTCGATTCTGTTTTACTGGTAGTGTTCATAGTCACAATCCGGCTCAAAAACTCGACGACGGCATCATTACCACCCATTGGTTAAGTCGCGCCGAAATTACCGAACGCAGCGCGCGGCTTCGAAGTCCACTGGTCCTGAAAACCCTCGAAGCCTATTTGAGCGGCCAACGTTATCCTCTCGATGTATTACAGTCGTTTTTAGATTTAGCATGAGTAAACATATCATCGTCGGCATGTCCGGCGGCGTCGATTCATCGGTTACGGCATTATTACTGCAAGAACAGGGCCATCAAGTCACCGGCTTGTTCATGAAGAATTGGGAAGAAGACGACGGCACCGAATATTGCACCGCGATGCAAGACTTAGCCGATGCGCAACAAGTCGCCGATACGCTCGGTATCGAACTAAAAACCGTCAACTTTTCCGCCGAGTATTGGGACGAGGTATTTGAGGTATTTCTGTCGGAATTTAAAGCTGGACGAACCCCTAATCCCGACATACTTTGTAACAAACACGTCAAATTCAAGGCGTTTTTGGAGTATGCCATTCAAGACCTGGGGGCGGAATATATCGCCACCGGCCATTATGCGCGTGTCCGTGAACAAGATGGCGAATTTCAACTCTTGAAAGGCTTGGACCCGAGTAAAGAGCAAAGCTACTTTTTATATGCCGTGGGCCAGGCAGCCCTGTCCAAAACATTGTTCCCGATCGGCCACCTTCAAAAATCGGAAATTCGCGCGATGGCCGACAAAGCCGGTTTCGCAAACAGCCGCAAAAAGGACAGCACCGGCATTTGCTTCATTGGCGAACGCAAATTCAAGGATTTTTTGGAACGCTACCTGCCTCATCAAGCCGGTGAAATGCGCACACCGGAAGGCAAATACATCGGTAAACACCACGGTTTGATGTACTACACGCTGGGGCAGCGTCAAGGCTTGGGCATAGGCGGCGTCAAAGACGCACCGGACGAGCCTTGGTTCGTGTTGGACAAAGACTTGCAAAACAATGTGCTGATTGTCGGCCAAGGCCACGATCATCCACGGATGATGCAGAACACCCTGGAAGCCGGCCAACTGGATTGGTGCGGCAATCAACCGTTGACCGAAACGCAGCACTGTGCCGCCAAAACCCGTTACCGCCAGCCCGACCAAGCCTGCATCGTCGAACCCATAGACAACGGCACGCGCGTCAGAGTCCGCTTCGACCAGGCGCAGCGTGCAATTACGCCCGGCCAATCAGTCGTGTTTTATCTCGGCGAGATTTGTTTGGGCGGGGGTATTATCGAATCCAGATATAACGCTTAGAATCTTTGTAGGATGGTTCGAACTCACTAAGGCCATCGCATCATTCAGGACAGGAACTAACCATGACATTAACCTCCATCTCCCCCATCGACGGCCGCTACGGCAGCAAAGTCGACGCCCTGCGCCCCATCTTCAGCGAATACGGTTTGATCCGTTATCGAGTCGAAGTCGAGGTGCGCTGGCTACAAGCCTTGGCAGCGGAAACCAAGATCGCCGAAGTCCCCGCGCTATCGCCCGAAGCCAATGCCGTATTGAATGGCATCGTTACTAATTTCTCGGAAGCCGACGCCCGAGCCGTCAAGGACATCGAAAAAACCACCAACCATGACGTCAAAGCCGTCGAATATTTCCTTAAATCCAAAATCAAGGACAACGCCGAACTGCAAGCGGTCAACGAGTTCTTTCACTTCGCCTGCACTTCGGAAGACATCAACAACTTGTCTTACGCGCTAATGCTGAAAGAGGGCCGAAGCCTGGTTTTAAGCGAGATCGACGCCGTCATCGATGCAATCAAGCGCTTGGCTCTAGCCGCCGCCGACCAGCCTATGTTGTCGCGCACCCATGGCCAATCCGCTACTCCGACCACGGTCGGAAAGGAATTTGCCAACGTCGTGGCCCGCATGCAGCGCCAACGTGCGCAACTGGCCAAAGTCGAGCTATTAGGCAAAATCAACGGCGCGGTCGGTAACTACAATGCCCATAGCGTGGCTTACCCGGAAGTCGATTGGCCTAAATTCGCCCAAAACTTCGTCGAGTCACTGGGATTGACATTCAACCCTTACACGATACAAATCGAACCGCATGATTATATGGCCGAATTTTTTCATGCGATGTCGCGCTTCAACACCATTTTGCTGGATTTCGACCGCGACGTTTGGGGTTATATCTCGCTGGGCTACTTTAAACAAAAAACCGTCGCGGGCGAAGTCGGGTCGTCCACCATGCCGCATAAAGTCAACCCGATCGATTTCGAAAACTCCGAAGGCAATTTGGGCTTGGCGAATGCCATTTTCGGCTTTTTGGCCGACAAGTTGCCGGTATCGCGCTGGCAACGCGATCTGACCGACTCTACCGTGTTGCGCAACATCGGCGTCGGCATCGCCCATACCAGCATCGCGATTCAATCCAGTTTGAAAGGCATCTCAAAGTTGGAGTTAAACGCTGCGGCTTTGGACCAAGATTTGGATCAAAACTGGGAGGTATTAGCCGAGCCGATTCAAACCGTCATGCGCCGTTATGGCGTTGAAAAGCCATACGAAAAGCTCAAAGAACTGACTCGCGGCCAGCGAGTCACCGACGAAGGTATGCGCGCCTTCGTCGAAAAACTGGAAATTCCCGCCGCGGCAAAATCGGAACTGCTCGCGCTGACACCGCACAACTATATCGGTTATGCGGCAACCTTAGCCAAAAACATACAATAACACTCGCTAACGGCCTCGCTTTTACCCGAGCGAGGCTTTTTTCCGCGCCTATCAGCCATTCGAACCGATAGGTGCATGTTGTTCGCACGACCAATTCGGTGCATAGTCATTGACAGTGTATGATGCTGGTGCAATGTTCATGCTAAGCGTGAACGTAAGCCCTTGATATATTGACAGTCCTTCGTGGCATCCTAATTGCTATGTTATGAGCAAGTTAATCTTAACTTTTGGCATCGCCAACTCTTCTGAATTCTTCACGCACTTGCATGACCAAACTGAGCGACTATTTCGATTATCGACGTGATGCCGATGGCACGCCCTATATCGCCGTCTTCATCCGCGGCATTCCGCTTCTAAGATTACCGGCAACCAATAAAGGCACTGCATTCACCGAACAAGAACGCATAGAATTGGGCCTGGACGGCATATTGCCGCCGCGCATCACCGATCTCGATCAACAAGTCGACCGCCTTTACTTCAGTTTTTGCAAGCAAATTTCCGACATTGCAAAGTATCAGTTTCTGCGTGCAATTCAAGACCGCTCGGAAGTGCTGTTTTATGCCCTACTTGAGAGGCATCTGGAAGAAATGGTGCCTATCGTTTATACGCCGACTATCGGTCTCGCCGTACAGCAATTCAGTTCGCTATACCGAACGGCCCGTGGCCTTACCTTATCGCCCAATAACATCGATCGGGCCGATGCCATTTTTAAAAACTATTTTTTACACGATGTACGCATGATAGTGGTAACCGACGCATCCGCCATTCTCGGAATAGGCGACCAAGGCATGGGCGGACTTTCGATCTGCGTCGGCAAACTGGCTTTGTACACCGTGGGCGGAGGCTTATGTCCTTTCCAATCCTTGCCGATTAATCTCGATGTTGGCACCAACCGCGTCGAATTGCTGGACGACCCGCACTATTTGGGCGTCCGGAACAAACGCCTAAACCGGGAGGCCTATTTCTCACTCGTCGACAAATTCGTCGATGCCGTTCATCGGACTTGGCCAAAAGCGATCATACAATGGGAAGACTTCAACAAAGACGTGGCGTTTGACGTGCTCGCGCGTTACCGCGAACAAGTTCCCAGCTTCAACGACGATATTCAAGGCACCGGCGCGATGGCGCTAGCCGGCTTATTATCGGCCTGCAAGAAAAAAAATCAGACCTTGGCCGAGCAAGTTATCGTCATTGCCGGCGGCGGCGCGGCCGGCATTGGCGTGGCTAGCACGATTAAAGCCGGCATGATGGCTTCAGGCTTAAGCGAGGAACAAGCCCGCCGACGCATTTTTGTCGTCGATATATCCGGCTTGGTCGTAAAAAACTCAACTCTGGAAGCATACAAGCTCCCTATCGCCCACGACCATTCCGTCTATCGGGAGTGGGAAGTCTCCGGAAATCGGCCGCCGAATCTGTTAGAGGTCGTCACCCACAGCAATGCCGGCGTCTTAATCGGTTTAACCGGGGCTGCCGGCTTATTCGACGAACGCATAATAAAAACCATGGCTAGGCGGCATGCTCAACCCATCGTATTTGCATTGTCCAACCCAACGGCCAATTGCGAGGCAAGCCCCGAAGACATCATCAAATGGACCGATGGCAGGGCGATTGTTGCGACCGGCAGCCCGTTTCCAGCCGTTGAATACAATGACGATATTCACCCGATAGGCCAAGGCAATAATGCCTTCATCTTTCCCGGCCTAGGCCTAGCCGCGGTGATAGGGGAATGCAGCTGCATCAGCGACGCCATGGTACTGGAAGCGGCTTATGCATTGGCTGATTACGTCGAGACTCATTGCAAGAAAAACGGCTTGATCTATCCGCCCATAGCGGATTTAAAACCCATCAGTCGTTACATTGCGACCCGCGTACTGGCACAAGCGCTAGCCGACGGCTCGTCGGTGCGGCGTGAACTGTTGAAAACCGACCTCAGCGAGGTCGTCGACGCAAATCTGTGGAAAGCGCAATACCTACCCTGCCGCTATGTTTCCGACTCGTCTAGCTAGCCCGCCAGTTTTTCGATATTGATGCGGTAAATCGCTGGTAGAATAATTGCTTTATTGTCAGCGCCTTACCATCACTTTTCCGTGCTCAACCGTATCTGGATATTCCTTTTTCTGTCGGCTTTTGTCGCTGCGACGATCCAACTGTTCGTATTAGGCAATCAAACGGTATTCGGCGAGATGGTGGGGGCGATGTTCAGCTTGTCAAAAACCGCCTTCGAAATCTCATTAGGATTAAGCGGCGTGCTGGCGCTGTGGATGGGTATCATGAACATCGGTGAGCATAGTGGATTCATCAGCGTTTTGACCCGCGCGCTGACACCTCTATTCCGCCGACTAATGCCCGACATTCCAAAAAATCATCCAGCCCTCGGCGCGATCACCATGAACATGGCCGCCAATATGTTGGGGCTAGACAATGCCGCCACGCCGATGGGCATCAAGGCCATGCAGGAAATGCAAACCTTGAACCCGCATCCGGATAAAGCCAGCAATGCCCAGATTTTGTTTCTGGTGCTAAACACCTCATCGGTGACCTTATTCCCGGTGACTATTTTCGCCTATCGTGCTCAATTGGGTGCGTCCAATCCCACGGACGTCTTTATTCCGATTTTGCTTGCAACCTTTGCGTCAACTCTGGCCGGCTTGCTAGCGGTTGCCTGGATACAAAAAATCAGACTGCTGGACCGCATCGTATTGCTTTACTTGATTGGAATCACCGCATTGATTGCCCTAATGCTGGCGTATTTCGCGGGATTGACTCGAATCGAGATGATGCATCAATCGGCCTTGGCCAGCCACATCATATTATTCGGTTTGGTAACTACGTTTATTGGTGCCGCCGCCTGGAAAGGCCTGAATGTCTACGATATATTCATCGATGGCGCCAAACAAGGCTTTCAAACCGCCGTCGGCATCATTCCCTATTTGGTGGCGATGTTGGTAGCCTTTGGGGTATTCCGCGCCAGCGGCGCCTTGGAACTGTTGACGACGGCAATTCGGGCGATCGTGGGATTTTTTCACGGTGACGAACGCTTCATCGACGCCTTGCCCACCGCCTTGATGAAGCCATTTAGCGGCAGCGGTGCGCGGGCTATGATGATAGACACGATGCAAACACACGGTGCCGATTCCTTTGCCGGCCGGCTTGCCTCGGTCGTACAAGGCAGCACCGAAACCACGTTTTACGTACTCGCGGTATATTTCGGCGCGGTCAACATCAAACACGTCCGACACGCCGCGATCTGTGGTTTAATAGCCGATTTTGTTGGTATTTTCACTGCCATTTTCGTGACTTATTGGTTTTTTGGATAAACCGAAACATGCAAATACATTTGAAAACTCTGGGCTGTCGCTTGAACGAAGCCGAACTGGAAACCTGGGCGCAAGGCTTTCAGGTCGCAGGCCACGGCATCACGCGCGATATCAGCGGGGCTCAGTTGGTCATATTGAACTCCTGCGCGGTGACTCAGGATGCCGTAAAAAAATCCAAACAATTGATACGCCGCATTCATAGAGACAACCCGCAAGCTAAACTGGTCGTCAGCGGCTGTTACGCGACTCTGAACCCAAGCGAAGCAGAACAATTGATGGGGGTAGACCTCGTTGTCGGCAATCAGGACAAAAATCGGCTGGTCGAAAAAGCCTTAACCGAATTAAACCTGGATTGCATGCCGGCCATGTCGACCGAACCGGGCGAAGTTTCGCTGTTCGGCCGCGGCCGGCAACGGGCTTTCGTTAAAGTGCAGGACGGATGCCGTTATCGCTGCACCTTTTGCATCGTCACAGTGGCGCGGGGCGAGGAACGCAGCCGGCCGATTCAGGATGCAGTCGACGAAATCAATAGGCTGCATGCGCAAGGCATTAACGAAGCCATCATTACCGGCGTCCATCTGGGCGGTTACGGCAGCGATATTGATAGCAATTTGGTCGAATTGATACAGGCTATTTTGGAGCGAACCGACATTCCTCGCTTACGCATGGGCTCGCTCGAGCCTTGGGAGCTCCCGGATGGTTTTTTTGATTTATTCGAAAATCCACGGCTAATGCCGCATCTGCATCTACCCTTACAAAGCGGCAGCGACAGTGTACTGCGGCGCATGGCGCGCCGCTGCAAAACCGATGACTTTGCCAGTATCGTTGAACAAGCTCGGGCCACTATACCTCATTTCAATATCACCACCGACATCATAGTCGGCTTCCCTGGCGAAACCGAACGGGAGTGGCGGGAAAGCCTGACTTATATAGAACAAATCGGATTCGGGCATATACATATCTTCAGCTATTCGCCACGTGAAGGCACCAAAGCCGCCGGATTACCCAATCAACTTGGTCTGGATATTAAAAAACAGCGCAGTCGCCAATTACATGAAATCGCAGAGCAAATGAAAAAAGCTTTTATAGCCAAAAACATCGGCATTCAGATTCCGGTTTTATGGGAAGGCCAAACACAAGCGCTGGAAAACGGGCAAGTCCGTTATTTTGGCTATTCCCCCAATTATTTACGTGTTGCCTGCGATGTCGACACCGATACGATACTGGAAAATCGAATTCTAGACGCAAAACTGATACGAGCGGAATCCGGTTTCGTTGCTGTAGGATTGATTTAAAGTTCGACGCCATTACTTGGACGGCGCGATGTTTTTTCGAAGAGATTTATATCAAAACGGATAGGCTTGCGATCATTCTTCGTCGGCCTCATCGAAATTCAGCATATCCTCTTCCGGAACATTGCCATCGTGAACCAGATAATTCCGCCGGGAAAAATACGCGGCACGAAAAAAAGCATAACGGTCAAGCGCCGCCTCGTTAGCCACTTTTTCAGCCTCCAAACTATCGGCACGCAAATCGACTGCATCCGTAAGGCTTAAACCGCCTGCAACGGCGGTCGAAACCGACGACGAGGAAAAATATATCCCAGTGTAACTAATTGGATTCATTGCCGCGTCTACAATGAGCCCCAATACACCTCTGGGCGAACTTGGGCCTAACAACGGCAAGACTAAATAAGGTCCCGTAGACATGCCCCAAACTCCCAGGGTTTGATCGAAATCTTCATTATGCTTCACCAAGTCTATCGTACTGGCGACGTCAATCAGGCCACCCACCCCGACTATCGAATTCACTAAAAAGCGCGCGCCATCGGCCGCACTCTGGACGAATTTCCCCTGCAAGACATCGTTTAACGTGACGTGGATATCACCGATATTGCTAAAAAAATTGGTAACCGCCTCGTCTACGAAATCCGGGGTAATCCAACGATAACCTCGAGCGACTGGCTTCGCTACGAAGTCGTCCACACCATCATTGAACGATTGTACGCCGCGATTCCAATCTTCCCAAGGATCGGCCGGGTTGCCGGTTTGAGTCGTAGCACAACCGTTCAGATGTACAATTGCGGCGATTGCAGCAACTAATCCGCCTATTTTTTTGGCTATCATAACCGACTCCAAGCATGCCCTAATATAATTTGACGCTAACCTATCCTATCGATCGTATTGTGGTAATTCCTCCTATAAAAAAGCCACCAACCCGAAGCGGTTGGTGGCTTTTCTTGACTTCCTCGAAAATCTTAGTAAATAGGTTTGCGAATAAGCGGACCGTAACCTTCGTCTTTGAGTTCCTCGAATTTCAACACATCGTCTTCAGGAACGTTACCATCGTTTACTAAATATTTACGATTCGAAAAGTAGGCATCCCGGAAAAACTGATAGCGATCCAGTGCCGCTTCGCTCGCAACTTTTTCCATACCCAACAGATCGGCGCGTAAATCGACGACTTTTAAAGCACCTCCACCTATAGCTACCGCCGCGCCTATCCACTCAGGATTTAGATAAAATCCGGCATAGGTAAATGGATTCAAGGCGGCATCCCCGACCAAACCGACGACTCCGCGCGGCGAGCTCGGTCCAAAGAATGGCAAAACGAAATAAGGCCCGGTTGGAACACCCCATACACCTAAAGTTTGGTCGAAGTCTTCGTTGTGTTTAGGCAAATCTATCATCGTGCCGACGTCAATAAAACCGCCGATACCAGCCGTCGTGTTAACCAGCAAACGCGCGCCATCCATACCGGATTCCAGAAATTTACCCTGCAACAGATTATTGGCGCATACTGCAACATCATCGATATTGCTGAAAAAGTTAGTGATCCCTTGATCAACGAAATCAGGCGTGATCCATTTGTAACCTTCGGCAACCGGCTTCATTACATAGTCGTCGAGATTATCGTTAAATGACTGCATACTCCGATTCCAACTTTCCCACGGATCGTTTGGATCGGGTGTTTTAACCGTCGCGCATCCGCTGACTAAAGCGATCATTGCGATAGCAACTAGCGAACCGAATTTACCGCCTTGCATAACTTTCACCTCTTTAACCTGATTTGTTGTTTATAGCAGTCAAAAACTGACGTAACATACCATATAAACGACATTTTAAGCCAAAAAACGACCATGCAAACCGACTTTAAGCCACTAGGCGAACGCTTCCGAGGATATTTACCCGTTATCGTGGATATCGAAACCGCCGGCTTTAACGCAAAAAAGAACCCGCTACTGGAAATAGCCGCCGTCATCGTTGAACAAGATAAAGAAGGCCGCTTAAAAATCACCGAAAAACATCACTGCAATATTGTTCCATTCAAAAACTCGGAATTAGACGAAGCCGCATTAAAGTTTACCGGCATCGATCCGTATCATCCGTTCCGCATGGCCGTAGAAGAAAAAGAAGCCTTGAATAAACTCTTCGCCCCGATTAAATCCGCCGTCAAACGAAATGAGTGCAAACGCGCCATATTGGTGGGTCATAACCCGGCATTCGATATCAATTTTCTGAATGCCGCTATTGAGCGCACGCAGTATAAAAGAAGCCCTTTTCATCCTTTTAGCAGCTTTGATACTGCAACATTAGGCGGCCTGGTATTCGGTCAAACCGTGTTAGCAAAAATTGCAGAAGCTGCCGGCCTAAAATGGGACAATCAAAAAGCCCATTCGGCATTGTATGATGCAGAACAAACGGCGGAGTTGTTCTGCATCATCTACAACCGCTGGCAAAAATTGCAAGCATTCGAAGGCGTAGACGGGCAAACCCGCCTACTGACGAGAATTAATGCGTAGCACTATCAAGCATAACTTGAAGCTCGCCGTTGTTGAACAGATCCATCACAATATCGCAACCTCCAATCAATTCACCGTTGATATATAACTGCGGATAGGTTGGCCAATTCGAATATTCTTTCAGAGCCTCACGTATTTCCGGCTCTTCGAAAATATTGATTGCTCGATACTGCGCGTTGCAAGCTTGTAATATCTGGATAACCCGTCCGGAAAAGCCGCATTGCGGAAAGTCGGGCGTCCCTTTCATATACAAAATTACCGGTGCACTAGCTAGTTGCTCTTGGATTCTCTCGACTATATTCATGGTTTATACTTGATGTGAATTGAAAACCTAGTAATTTTATCAGGATAATATTTCGATTTAAACAACGCTCAGGCATATCGGTTTCATATGGCCATATCCGGCCGACAAGATTTCAAGCAGATTTGAAACAGAGTATCCCACCCATCTCCCGAAGTCTGACCTTTGATTTGTCGATCCGCCTTGGCGCTAAGCGCCAATAATGACCGGATCTGCGGCAATGTAAGGCGCTGCAACGCGTCGTGCATCAGCTGTTTTCGCTTATCCCAAATCTGATATTTTTTGAAAACCGACTCCCGCTGACCGCCGCCCTCAAGCTCGGTTTTTACATTGAACAAAGCCCTAGCATCGCGGCTAAGCGCCCACAATATCACCGGAGCGGCTATCCCCTCGGCCTTTAAACCGTTTAAGATTTTGACCGAGCGATTGAATTTTCCGGCCAGCATGGCGTCAGTCAACTTGAAAACATCAAACCGCGCGCTATCGGCAACCGTATCTTCAATCGTAGCTCTATCGATTTTTGCTTGGCCGTGCAAGATAAATAATTTTTCGATCTCCTGCGCCGCCGCCAACAAATTGCCTTCGATACGCGATGCTAAGACTTTTGCCGCATCGAGTTCAAGTCTCATACCTTTTCGATCCGCCCTACGCTGCAGCCAAATCAACAGTTCCCGGCCCTGAAGCGGCCAAATTTGAACGACCACGCCCGCAGCATCAATCGCTTTAAACCATTGCGACTTTAGCGAGGCCGCATCGAGCTTTCCGGCTGTGATCAGCAAAACCGTATCCGCAGGCAAATGCTGACAATAGGTCGACAATGCCTTACTGCCCTCTATGCCCGGCCTACCCGAAGGTAAGCGCAAATCAATCAGTTTCTTTTCCGCAAATATCGACATTGAATCGGCTTCAACGGCGAGTTGCTGCCAATCAACACCCTGATCGATACTAATCACTTCTCGGACGCCGAAACCGGCACGCCGCGCTGCCGCTCGAATTGCATCCGTAGCCTCACCCGCCTGTAAGGGCTCGTCACCGCTGACCAAATAAATCGGTTCAAGTGTTTTTTGCAGCGATGAATCCAACTGTTCAGGCTTAAAGCGCATCGTTGTCTTTCTTTGACTTCGCTGCGGCTTCCGCCCGAGAGATTAACATTCGCGCCACCTGTCTATACATTTCGCTTCGAATCGTAGTCTCTTCGTTTTCCTTTGCCAGTAAAGTCAATTGGTCATTAAAAAAATCCCGGCTTAATTCAATAGTTTGCTCGCGGAGCAAGGGATTTTCTTTATTATCGTAAAATTGAAATCTCAGATAATACTCAAGTTCCATTTCTTGGGATTTACCGGTCTGTCCTAAAGAGATCACCCTTCGCCTCATGTCTTCCTTTAAAACCTTGATGACGACGCCGGCCTGATTTGGCGAAGCCGCATAATTGATACGCGACGCTTTCATCAAAGCTTTTACTTCTCGATTCAAGTTACCGGACATCCCGAAAACATAAACACTTTCAAGCTCGGATGACAGAGCCATCGAACCGCGTAAATGGTAGCCGCAAGCCGTCGATAAACTCAACACAAACACCAGAACAAGCTTGCTAAAGTTTCGCATCTGACCCAAACCATTCGTAAAACAATTAAACAACAATATTCACCAACTTTTGCGGAACGACTATCAATTTTCTGACCGGTTTACCTTCAATGTAACGTTGCACATTGTCGTCAGCCAAAGCCAAGGCCTCAACCTGTTCTCTGGTCGCCGAAACAGCCACCGACAACTTGCCTCGCAATTTACCATTGACTTGTAGGACCATTTCAATCGAATCTTGTTGCAAGGCCGATTCATCCAACGCAGGCCAGACCGCAACCACGATATCGTCACCGTGACCCAATTCGCGCCAAAGTTGCTGCGCGATGTGGGGAATGATCGGCGACAGCATCAGCACGATGTTCTCCAACACTTCCTGGCGCACGGCAATACCGTTGTCGCCGGCATCCTCGAACTTATTCAGGGCGTTGACCAATTCCATGTTAGCGGCAATCGCGGTATTAAAGGTATGCCGGCGCCCCATGTCGTCCGCCACTTTTTGCAAGGTTTGGTGTAACTGGCGGCGCAAGGCCTTTTGCTCTTCGTTCAAAGCAGCCTTATCCATTATCGGAACGGCCCGGCCGCCTTCGACGTGTAAGTACACTTGGCGCCACAAGCGTTTTAGAAAACGGGACGCGCCTTCCACGCCGGCGTCGTTCCATTCCAGGGATTGGTCCGGCGGCGAGGTAAACATCGTGTATAAACGTACGGTGTCGGCACCGTATTTATCGATCAGCAGTTGAGGATCCACGCCGTTGTTTTTGGACTTGGACATTTTCTCGATCGGGCCGACGCTGACAGGGGTACCGTCTTCCAACAATTTGGCGCCGACTATTTTGCCCTTGCTATCGCGCTCGACTTCGATCTGGGTCAGATTGTAATAACGCTTGTGGCCGTGCTCGTCGATTTGATAAAAAGTCTCGGCAACGACCATGCCTTGGGTCAGCAGGTTTTTGAAGGGTTCGTCGCAAACCAATAAGCCTTCGTCGCGCAGCAATTTAGTGTAGAAACGGGCATAAAGCAGATGCAGAATCGCGTGTTCGATACCGCCGATGTAATGGTCTACCGGCAACCAATAATCGGCGCGCCGGTCCAGCATCGCCGTTTCCGCGTCCGGGCAAGCGTAACGGGCGAAATACCAGGACGATTCCATAAAAGTATCGAAGGTGTCGGTCTCGCGCCGGGCGGCTTTACCGCATTTCGGACAATCGGCCTGAGGGAAAGTCGGGTGCGCGCCTAAAGGCGATTGCGAGCCGTCCAATACCACGTCGCGCGGCAGAGTCACCGGTAATTGCTCGTCAGGCACCGGCACCGTGCCGCAATCGTCGCAATAGATCACCGGTACCGGCGCGCCCCAGTAACGCTGACGCGATACGCCCCAATCGCGCAAACGGAAATTGGTCTTGCGTTCGCCCTTGCCCAAAGCGGTCAATTGCTCTGCGATCGCACCGAAGGCCTGTTTAAACGCCAAACCGTCGAATTCGCCGGAATTTTTCAACAAACCTTTGTCGGTAAAGGCGTTTTCCTCTACACTATCGTCCGCACCGTCGGCGGAAGCGATCACCGCTTTGATCGCAATACCGTATTTCTTCGCGAATTCGTAATCGCGTTGGTCGTGAGCCGGTACCGACATCACCGCGCCGGTGCCGTAACTCATCAGCACGAAATTGGCGATCCAAACCGGTACTTGTTCGCCTGTCAGAGGATGCGTCGCCATGAGACCGGAATCGATGCCGCGTTTCTCCATGGTTTCCATGGCCGCTTCCGAGGTTTCCATCTGCTTGCAAGATTCAATGAATGCGGCAATGTCGGCGCTGGTTTCCGCCGCCTTGAGCGCCACCGGATGTTCGGCGGCCACCGCTACGTAAGTCACGCCCATCACGGTGTCGGGCCGCGTCGTGTAAATGCGCACGGGCTGGGCGAAGCCATCGACCGCGAAATCCATTTCCACGCCTTCCGAGCGCCCTATCCAATTGGCCTGCATGGTTCTGACCTGTTCCGGCCATCCGGGCAATTTTTGCAAGCCGTCGAGTAGTTCCTGCGCGTATTCGGTGATCCTCAGGAACCACTGCGAAATTTCTTTTTTCTCGACTTTGGTATCGCAGCGCCAGCAGCAGCCGTCGATGACCTGCTCGTTGGCCAAAACGGTCTGATCGTTAGGGCACCAGTTGACCGGCGCGGTCTTTTTATAAACCAAATCTTTTTCAAGCAGGCGCAAAAAAAACCATTGTTCCCACTTGTAATATTCGGGATCGCAGGTTGCCAGTTCCCGCGTCCAATCGTAGCCGAATCCCAAGCGCTTCAGCTGATCGCGCATATAATCGATGTTGGAATAAGTCCAATCGGCAGGATGCACCTTGTTTTGCATCGCGGCGTTTTCCGCCGGCAAACCGAAGGCATCCCAGCCCATCGGTTGCAATACGTGTTTGCCCTGCATGCGCTGAAAGCGGCTGATCACGTCTCCGATCGTGTAGTTACGCACGTGCCCCATGTGTAATTTGCCGCTGGGATAGGGAAACATCGACAAGCAATAGTATTTTTCCTTGCCGGTATCTTCAGTGGCGGTAAAGACGCCCGACTGCTCCCAATCAGCCTGTACTTTTTGCTCAATTACCGAGGGGTTGTATTGCTCTTCCATCCTGTTCGTCTTTTGATATAAAAAGGCGCTAGAATACCTCACAGACGCTTAAATCTAAAGCGTGACATGAGTAAAACAACAAGGAGACACCATGGGCGAAAACAAATTAATCAAAGCGTACGATGAGTTGATGAACCATTTGTACGAAGCGTTGGACGGCACCTTACATTCGGTTGCCGAAGCCTTGGATATCGCCAAAGACAAGACGGCGTCTTTGGGGGGACATACCCAGGAAGAAATCAATAAAGTCGCCGATTATGTGATGCGCGACGTTCAACACATCGCCACTTCGCCGACGCTGGAGGAAGAAAATAATTCGATGTCCGAGTGGCTTAAGTTCGACATCGACTTGATTGAAAACTTCGCGCTGGATGCCTTCATGGACATCGCCGATAAAACCAAACTCAAACTGGCGGCACTGGAAATGGAAGCGAAACAATATCATCCTTACAAAAGCGGCGAAGTCGCGAGCCCAGGCACCTTTACCTGCGACGCCTGCGGGAAGCAAATCGCGTTTAAATCGACCAGTATCATCCCCAAATGCCCGGCATGCAACTGCGATACGTTCACACGTTGTTGATAATACAGGGATAAACCTTATAATGCAGATCTTTATTAATGTTTTTTATCGAGGGCGATTATGCGCAGGGTGATTTTCAACCAAAAGGGCGGTGTCGGCAAATCCACTATTACATGCAATCTTGCGGCTATCAGTGCCGTCGAAGGCAAAAAGACTTTGGTCATCGACCTCGATATACAAGGCAACTCAACCCAGTATTTGTTAGGCGGAAAAGTTGCCGATTCGGACAAGACCATCGCCCGCTTCTTTAAAGACAGCTTGGGATTGGCGTTGTTTGGTGCCGTTAATGAAAGCCTGGACGGCACTATTCACGAGACCCCCTTTCCCAATCTCTATGTCCTGCCGTCCCATCCCGATCTGGAAGGCTTGCAAAGCCGCTTGGAGTCACGCCACAAAATTTATAAACTGAAAGAAGCACTGGAAAAATTGGACGGTTTCGAGCAGATTTATATCGATACCCCGCCGATTATGAACTTTTATAGTTTATCGGCCCTGATTGCGGCGGAAAAATGCTTAATACCGTTTGATTGCGATACCTTCGCGCGTGAAGCCTTGTATACGCTGATGCGTTCGATTGCCGAAGTCAAGGCCGACCACAACCCGGATCTGCATGTGGAAGGCGTTGTCGTCAATCAATATCAAAAGCAAGCTAATCTACCGCGCCAACTCGTTGAAGATTTAATTGCCGAAGGCTTGCCGGTCTTGGACACCAAAATCTCGACATCCGTGAAAGTACGCGAGTCGCATAGCGATGCGAAGCCGCTAATCCACTATGCGCCTTCGCATAAGTTAACCGAAGAATATCGGGCTTTGCATATAGAACTGCATCAATAAGCTTGTGCGAAAATGCCGGGAATCCTGTCCCGGCTTTGTTCCTTGATCGCTATAAACCGCTTGCCGCTAACCATCAGATCATAGGCTAAATCACGTATCGAACTCAGCGGTGACGACGATACCCATGTCTGCCGTGCTGATGTTCGAGCTCCGACTTAGCATATGGCGAAGGCGTACCGGTAGGCACACGTCTATCATGACCCCATTCGGGATAATCGTCGGTCAACGTTTTTAGAAACGCCACCAGCGCCTTTTCTTCAAAAGGCGATAAACCAAGATCGCCGAGTTCGTCACGGTTAACGGTATCAACCTCTCTCGCCTCTTCATAAAATTCCGGCTCCGGCCAACCGGTTTTGCCGAAACCGGGTTGATTTATGTCCGCTACATAACCCAAGGTATCGCGCGTGTTGTAAAAATGAACGATCTGTTCCAATGTCGCCATCGAACCGTTATGCCCGTACGGTGCAGTTAGCGCAATGTTTCTAAGCGACATGACTTTATGTTTCCCTTTTTCTTCGTCTATGCCCAGTTGACCACCTAAGCCTTCGTCAGGTTTAGGGTTGCCCGGAATATTGACATTCCTAGGCAAGCCGATGTTGTCGTAAGTAAAATCGGTGAATAAGGCCGGCTCAACCACATGACCGTCGTCATCCAAGGTCGCTTCGCCAATGTGGCATGCCGCGCAATTGCCTTTCCCATTGAATACATCGAACCCTTTGGCTTCCAAAGGTGTAAATTTAGTTTTCCCGCTTATAACATAATCGAACTTGGAATTGAATTTGTTGAACACCGGACTTTGTTCGAATAGGCTGATCGCAGTCGCCGCGGCTTCAAACACTTGCGCCTGATCTTCCGGCGAAGACATATCTATCCGGTCTAGGTCGATCCTATACGCCTGCTCGAATAAGCGTTTATATTTGCGGTTTTCCTTCAAACGATCGATAAACTCGGCGATATCGGGTAACGCCATCTCAACTGGATTCAGAAACGGCCCCTGCGCCTGTTCGATTAGCGTTTTTGCCCGGCCGTTCCAGAATTGCCCTCCGACGTAAAGACCCTCGTTTTCATCGAAGTGAAAATCCGGGCTAAATCCGGCATAACCCACACTCGGTGCATTCAAGCTGCCGGATAAGCCGTCAACTGACCCTTTTGAAACCGCAGTTCCATGTTTGACGTTATCCGGGTCGACGAAACCGGGCACACGCCTCGTGACGAACGGCTTGGCACGCGCCGGTTCCAAACTATGGCAACTCGAACAAGATTGGTTTCTGTTTAACGAAAGGTTCTGATCAGTGAAAAGCGTTTTCCCCAGTTCCTGTTCTGACGTTAACGCCGCTTGACCGGCATAACCAGTCATACTCCCCAAAAGTAAGGTTGTTCCGATCAAAGTCTTCATGCACAAGTCTCCAAAAAAGTTTGGAGCGTATTTTACAACTGATAATCATTCTCATTCAAGTTTAATTGATATGCCGTTCCCGTTTCCTTCGGACACTGTAATCATCGCACTTCAAAATTCGGCGCCTTAATCCTTCGCCCTCCTGGAGAAAAATGGAAAAGGCAGTTATTCCGAAGTGCAAACAGTGTCACTTTATGTCGATCTCGTAAAATCAGAGCAAGCCACTTATTTCACCGCATTCTTCCTCAGTCAATTCAAATTCAAAAATTGCCAAATCTTCAAGCATGTGTTCAGTTGAAGTTGTGCCGGTTAAAGGCAAAACCCCTATCTGAGTCAAATAACGGAAAAAGATTTGAGCCGGAGTCCGCTGATATCTTGCGGAAAGACTATCGATTGTGCCGGAAGCTAAAACTTTCGGATTAGCAGTTAAGGTCCAAAAGCTCTGGTAAATCACACTTTGCTGGTGGCAAAATTCGCGTAACGCTCTATCGTAACCGGTATCGGCATAAAACCGGTTTTGTAGTATTGCCGGTTTGACAGTCGCGTTTTCATATAGAAAACCGAATGTTTCAAGGCTATAGCAATTACTAATACCCAATTGCTTAGCATCGCCTGTGTGGTAAATAGTCTCCATCGCGCGCCAGACTTCCAGCAACTGATCAGCTTCTGCCAGAGGCGAATGCAATATCAGTCCATCCAAATAATGAGTCTTAAGGTTTTTTAAAGATACATGAAAAGACTGGGCCACTTGTTCCTTAAGCTCGGCTTTTGGATCGTACGGGATTTGCGCAGGATCGTGCCCATTTAAAGGCGTGAATTTACTCTGTAGATAGATCTGCTCGCGACTTATCCCTTGTTCGTAACATTTTATTAAAGCATCGCCGACGCCAGGCTCGAAATAATGTTTCGGCTGGCAAGCAGTATCGATGCCGCGAAAGCCGTGAATAATTGCCTGTTGCACCAACGATGCCGTGCGTTCCTTCTTCCATGCCGTACCATAAATCAGGCGCGGCATTTTAACACCGTAAGTCGAAGTAATTGTGTTGCTGTGATTCATATCGGCTCCAATTAGAGATTGAATTAAACAGCTTAAGGTACAAACTACAATCCCGTGTTAGTTAAGGACTAAAAAGTGAATATTTAAAATGGGTAAGATCACTTACTTCCGGGGATCATTCTCCCTCATTTCATTCCATATATCTTCCCAACACGAATGAAATTGACTATTGAATAATCTTTTCCAAAAAACGATTTCCTCCCAATAATCGCGGATCGCAAAAGGGCGTCGTCAGTGCCGTTAGATTTTTTACGCAGTCAGCCTTAGTCTACTGTCCGATGGAGCCCGCACCTGAAGCATATTGAAACACGCCTTGTTGATATAACTGAATTATAAAGGCCGTCATCGATACATCCGACCATGCGGCTGTGCCTAATTGGCGGAAACGACAACGCTGACGGAAAAAAACAACTCGACATAAGGCTGTGTTCGACTCAGCAAAATTACTAAAATACCGTTAGCCCGCTTAGACTTCGGTTCGCGCATATTGGATATCGCCATGTCGTGCGGCGCTA
The DNA here is from genome assembly GCF_054172045.1 of Methylomonas sp. MgM2. NCBI lineage: Bacteria > Pseudomonadati > Pseudomonadota > Gammaproteobacteria > Methylococcales > Methylococcaceae > Methylomonas > Methylomonas sp. MgM2. The sequence continues at coordinate 54,410 of NZ_JBSYXO010000018.1, forward strand.
TATCGAATTAGAAACGGAGGCAATCCACACAAAATTGAAAAGCGGCGGCAGGTTCGCCGTTTTAGACTTTTTATGTCCAAATGCGGCTGATATAAATAGATATTTTTAAAAAAAAGAGCTAACCTTTGAATAATTAAAAGAGACTACACACTTTTTAGCGTCAAAATACGACATCTAAAGATTAATACCGATTATTCGTTTCATTAACTTCGAGCGGTGAGTAATTAAGAATATGCCTGATCCTAAAAAAATTTATGTTTTAGCGTTGCTATGCGCCATATCAAATCCATCCTGGTCTAGAGAGGTTAATTTTTGTAAAGTCGTCAGAGTTATTGATGAAAACAATGTAAGTGCGCCTCCCACCATCAATTACCAGGATTGTTCAGGCATAACGTTTCTTGATTATGGCAAATATTTTGTAGAAGCATCTTGTTGGCCTGGGTCCGTCGATCTTCTGGAGGGAAAATGTGAAAAATATGGCGATAAGGATCTCGACCAGAATCAAAATGCCGATCAAGTTTCTGAAGATGAAATTCAGAAGGACTCAATTGCCGATTCTTTCAAATGAGGAGATAGCCGATATCCAGTCGATTTAGCGATTACGTAGGCTCGTCAACACCGCCCGGTCCCGTGCCTTATGCCTCGCGGGATCCATTAGGTTGGATTATCTTGTTATTTAAGATATCGCCGGACTGCGCTAATCGCCCGAATCCGCGATGTTCTCGTCGATCCACCCTAAATATCGGAGAGAAAGGTGTCTGCTTGCCTGCGTCTCAAATCAGTAGCGATGCAAAGCATCCGCACGTATCCGTATCATCGATCCGCTTACACCTTCGTTGTTCCAATTCGTACAAACGATCGGCGGTTAGGCCACCCGTTGTCGGCACTCTACGCCAACTCGCGCTCGCTCCCGACGAATCCGTTAACGGCAGTCCGGCCCGATCGACAACATCCCGCTATGGGCGCATCCGCTGCTGACTATCGGCTTCGGCGCCCATCGACATTAGTATCCTTATCCGATTCTCAATCATTCAACGATAACAATGAAAACCAAAGACCAAAGACAGAAACCGACCGAATTTCACCTTCCATCCGCCGTCGTCGCAAAACTGAAACCCGTGGGTATCGGGTTTGTAGGAGCCGGATTCGTGTTCGATTGCTATATGCAGACCCACCATCTACATCCCTGGCTGGAAATTCGGGCGGTCTTTGATAGAAACCCGGCCCGGCTGCAACAAGTAAAGGATTATTTTAAGGTTAAGACCGTTGATTCACTGGACGCCTTACTGAGCGACCCGACCATTTCAATCGTTTTGAATCTGACCAATCCGTCGGAACATTTCCAGATTTCCAAGGCAATTATCGAGGCAGGAAAACACGTCTATTCCGAAAAACCGCTTTCTACCGATGTCGAATCGGCACAAGAATTGGTGAGGCTGGCGGAACAGCACGGCGTCCAGATTGGCTGCGCACCGTCTACCTTATTCGGCGAGTCGGCACAAACCCTGTGGCGCGGGTTGCGCGAGGGTCTGATCGGCCCGCCGAGGCTGGTTATTTGCAACCTGGATGAGGGGGCTTCCCACTGCCAAAATATCGCTGAAACCCTGGTGAATCCTTCCGGCGCAAAATGGCCCGCATGGGATGAATATCGGGTGGGGTGCACCGTCGAACATGCGGGGTATGTTCTGAGTTGGCTGGTGGCTTATTTCGGGTCGGTGCGGCGCGTATCGAACTACTCGAAAGTCTGTTTCACCGACAAAGGGGTACCGGTACCCCAAGAAGAAATGGCACCGGATTTTGCGACCGCGATACTGGAATTCGATGACGGTGTCACCGCGCAAATTAACTCCAGCGTCGTCGCGCCCCCCAATCATGGGCTCAGCATTATCGGTGAAAAAGCTTATCTCAAAGTCGATCATATTTGGCCATTCGCCTGCCCGGTGAAACTGGTTTATCACGATAAACCCTGGATCAGCGAAACACTGCCCCCAGTCTCCAAGCCCGTTTGGGATCCTAAAGGGCTAAGTAAACCGTGGTACTACCGTCATTGGAGGCTGCGCTCTTATTTTCTGGATTCAGCGGACTGGAATTTTGGTGTCGGCGACGACAAAATGCGCGGAGTAACCGAATTCATGCGGGCCGTCGAATCAGGCGAGCCCTATGCCTTGGGTGGAAACTTCAGCACCCATATCACGGAAATCACCTACGCGATTCAGAACCGCTCGAAAAATGCCGAATGGCAAACCATGACCACCTCAGCACCGGCAATCGACCCGCCATCCTGGGTAAACACGTGAGCACGTTGAACAAGATACGCTGGGGCATAGTCGGCACCGGATGGATGGCTCGGCGCTTTGCCATCACTCTCAACGCTCTGGATGAAGCAAGCATTGTCGCCGTCTGCTCGCAAGACCGTGCACGGGCTGAATCATTCAAAGCGCAATTCGGCATCGAAAAATGCTATGTCGATACTGCCGATCTAGTGAACGACGCGGAATTGGATGTGATCTACGTCGCCACGCCCCATACGCTGCATTTCGCCACAGCGATGCTGGCACTAAATGCCGGAAAACCCGTGCTATGCGAAAAACCCTTCGCCATGAACGCCGACCAAGCCCGGGCTATCGCGGCTCTGGCTAAAGCAAAACAGTTGTTTTGTATGGAAGCGATGTGGACCCGGTTTTTGCCGCTGTACCGTAATCTCAAGAACGTCATAGCGGAAGCGGGATTGGGCGAGCCCATTGCGCTGATGGCCGAGTTCGGCCGTAACGTACCCTTCGACCCAACGGGTCGGTTCTACAATCCCGCACTCGGCGGCGGAGCTCTGCTCGATATGGGAGTTTACGGCATTTCCGTCGCCATCCATCTATTCGGCCCACCGGAAGAAATTATCAGCCAAGCCAGCATCGGCAGCACCGGCGTGGACGAACAATGCTCGGTGGTCTTGCGTTACCCCCAGGGCTTAGCCACCCTAACCAACAGCATTCGCAGCGAACTTAGGAATGATCTACGGTTATTCTGTACCCATGGCGGTTTAAGGGTCGCACCGCTCTTCATCGAAGCCAACCGGCTGGAACTTTGGCATTTATCAACCAACACACCGCCAGCACTGCCGCAAATAGAACCCAAATCCGAGGCAATAAGGCGGCCCCTAAAAGGTCTAGTGAAAAATCTCCTGGCCGGGGTTCGAAACCCGCCGGAGGTTTCGCCTCCTGAACCCTTCTCCACCTTGGAATATCCGTGCCTATCCAACCGGCACGCTTACCAAGCCCTGGAAACCATGCGATGTCTGCGGGAAGGTCTATGGGAAAGTCCGATACTCCCCCTGTCGGAATCGGTGCAGATAATGGAAACAATGGATCGGGTCAGGGAAAGCTGGCGTCCGCCGCAACAGCGATCCGGGTGAGTACCGGACGGCTATCGATTTGCGCAGCTCCGCCGGCTGTTGTTATTGATACGACCAAACCGCTCCCCGATTATCATTGCGCGACGATTCCAGGAGCCTAATCACATGGCCGATACGCGTCCCGGCGCATCGTAGAGCCGCTTCGCATCCGCGCTGCTTGCTAAAACGACGGCCGGTATAGCAAGTTCTTGGCTCAAATGCACAACATGATCCGGTACCACGCCCATGCGTGCTGATTCAGTCACAATGGCCGCAAGGATGCTTCGATGGAACGTTCGACCTGCCCCGCCTCTATCGTGTTCGTAGAAATCCGAAAGCGCCTTTCCCTATCGAACGTTACCAGCGTAACAAAAAGTGAATACACCCGGACCCATCGTAGCTATCGATACCTAAAACAACCCGGAAATAGACCGAACTAAGCCGGCAGTTAAACTAGGTGCAGCCTCGTTATATTCCAAGTTCGCCTGATTGGCAGTGCTTACGATACGCGTACGATATTTCTTTCTGTCGGTCACTTCAGACGACGTTTGACGCCGGGATCCGCCAATACCTTGTTTGGCGTCTTGTTGGGCGTCTTGCCTTACAATGACGCCGTCCTTGGCCTTTTCTGCAATTTCAATGTCGGTGACGACCATATAAGTAACGTCCTTAACCGCAGCGTCGGCGATCGTTTCTGCCGCACCGCCAACAAACGCTCCTGCTAGACCGCCGATACCCGCACCGGACCAACCACCTATGCCACCACCGATCGCTGCACCAACAGCGGAACCCGCAAGCACACCGCCGTAACCTGAATGTAGAGCGCTTTCCGCCGCAGTAGGACTGGCTTTTTCGACACTCAAGACATTAGCACGCAACCAATAATGCGCGGTCTCAGGATCGTTGGATATTACATAACCCTTGGATTGCAAGGCTTGCATCACCGGCTGCATAATATCGAAGTTTGCTTTATCCGACGTGTTGCGTATCTCAAGGTAAATTTGACGTTTATCAGGGCCAACCGGGTCTAAAAATATGGTATCGCTCATCTTGGTCTGGACGTCCAAGTCTTTTTTCGCAATCGATGTATGCACTGCGGCGCAACCTCCAAGCAATAACGCAAGAGTGCTTGCGCCGACAACATTGACCCAGCTCGCCCGAAAATTAGTCATTTTTCTCTCCAAAATTAGTATCGAAAATCAAACGGCAAATTACTAGTAAGGCCAATAATACCCGTAGTAACGATAAAAATAACTACAATCGCGATAATCGGACCAGGAGTATCGCCTTAAATCGCCGCAGGTATATCCCCTACGCCAATACCTGCTAGGTGTGGTTTTGGGAGGAATACCCCTTTTAGTGGCTTCTTCTATATACGCGTTCAAGTTGGCTTCCGTTTCAACGCTGAATAATTTTCCCATGACTTCCTCGTTAAGGCGTTTTTGCATGTCGCTGACTTCGTCTGCGGAGGCGATTTTGCAACCAATCGCCATGATCAGGATGAAATATAACTGAGAAGAAAACATTAATTTCATTTTATTAGCCCTCCAAATCATTGCTCATTTGAGCGACGCCTTTTTGAGTACAGCACTATTCGTAGACTTCGACCCGATCACGGCCTTTGTCTTTAGCCTCATATAAGGCGGTATCGGCGAAATGAATAATCTGATCGATATCTAAAGCCCGGTCAATAGCCACATCTTTCGGGTCCAAACAATAAATCCCGACGCTAATTGTAATACCAACATCTTCGTTAGCAACCCGCCATGACAATTTTTTGATTTCTTTTCTAATACGCTCGGCAAAGTTCCTCCCACTGTCATAATAGGTATTGGTAAATATTATGACAAACTCCTCGCCACCGAAACGCACCAGGATATCCGTACTCCGAACTTGCTCTTTCAATGTTTCGGCGACGGTAATCAATACTTGATCGCCGAAAACATGACCGTATTTATCATTAATCAACTTGAAGTGGTCGATGTCCATCACCAGAACGCAAAACGGAGAGTTGTATCGTTTATGTTGCGCAAGCGCCAGCTCGACCTGATCGTAGAAATACCGCCTATTGTGCAAACCGGTTAATTGATCGTGCATGGATAAATTCACATAATGGTCCTTTAGCTGGCTCGTTTCATCAACCAAACGCTCCAGCTCAGCCGTCCTTAAAGCAATCTGCATTTCCATCTGCTGAAATAATCGGCGATTAGTAATCAACTGACCCAGAATATTGGTGTAGACCTCCAAAAGCCTTACATGCCAATCCGTAAAAAAATACGGCTGCGGATGCGAAACATTCAAAACCCCAATCAACACATTATGTAAAGTGGCAACCGGCGCGCAAACAATCGAACCCGGCGTATACGCCCCGCCGCCGGCTTTGGTAAAGCGTTCGTCTTCAAAACAGTTCTCGCAATACTGTATTTCCCGACTCGCCGCCGCTCTTCCGATAATGCCTTCCCCAAACTTAAACTGCATCGTTGTGGCCGACCGGATTTCGCGGGAATCAAGCGATTCAACGATACTTAAGCCCGTCACGTTGCTTAACATGCCGTCGCTGTTAACGATAAAAAAAGAACACCGTTCCATATCTTGATTATTCAGCAAGCCCGACAAGGCTTGCCTGATCAACGTCTTTTCATCGGCCATTTCACAGCTGACTTCCGACAGCGACTTTACGGCTGACAAGGCATTTACCAGATCAATTATCAAATCTTGCACGCCGGTGCCCTCCCACGCATTAATCCTGCCTCGATCAACGGAAGTACTCATATATTTCCTATAGCGTCAGCAAGTTTTAAAATATTTTCTCTTTTTTCGAAGAGCTCATTAAACGCTTCTGCAATGGCATCAAAGGATAACGCAGTACTGTCGGCTATCCGCTGCAGAAAAGCTTCGTCTTTTTCGCATGCCGTTTCGTCCAGTAACAACCAACAAATTTGCTGACTGGCACGTAGAACAAGAATTTGTTTTGCTTGGTCCCCTTTCAGTTCAACGTCTTCGAAATGACGTAAAACCGCCTGATAAACATCGGGCAGTTGCCATTTGTTTAACAACATATACCCCAATTGATAATGGTTCAATCCCAAATGTAAACTGATAGCCTGACTTAATTCCAGATAATCTTTTTGTTTGGTTGCAAGAACTTCGTCCATGTCTTTTGGAAACAAATACACTATCGCCAATAAACCAATATGCAACAGCAAACCACTGGTATAGATCGTCGAAGCGTCCGCGTTCCTGATTCGACTCGCCGAAAACAATTTTTGCGCACCCATTGCAGTTAATAATGAGTGCATCCAAAAAGATCTCGTATCGAAATTTTTACACTCGCTCGTATCAATCTGAACGTTTAAAACGATGCCGACGGCAAGGCTTTTTACCAGCTGCAAACCTAAAACTTGAATAATCGCCGTCCGTAACTCCGTGATCGGCCTTATCTGTCCAAAATACGCCGAATTGGCCAACCCCAGAAGGCGCGCCACTAAGCTCGGAGACAATGACAACACTTCGGACAATTTTTCTATTGAAATATCAGGATCATTGATGGCCTCGAGAATCTTGACGCTCGCTTCGGGCAGTGCCGGTAAACTTTTAAGCCTGTTAATCGCTAGCTGTGCCGACGTCCGGATATTGCTGTTCATCGCTCCTGACCACACAATGAAAGTATTAATTTGACACGCAAGCGGCGGAATTCGTTGTTTGCTAAGGAGCCTTTAGTAATCAACAGCGTCCTATTCGCTTGATTTTCCATTTTAAAATGTAAAAATATAACCGCGTTTAAAATAACAGTCGTATTCATAATCACGGCTTGCATGTAATCTTCTCCGTCCAATGATACTCGCCATCCTTCGCCACCAGTATAACTCAGATGTACAGGGCCTGCGTTCCGTCTATTTCCATGCAGTCGCCATAATATAACGATCGCAATCGTTAAACTAATCCGTATTAGTTCCGAAAGATCATTCCACCAGCACGCTAAGATTGCCAGTCCGTGAAATGCGTCGGATATTGCCTTGAACTCAGTCGAAGGCATGATACGGAAATGTAATGCTTTTTCAGTCGCTTTTGCCATCCGCCGGTCATCAATTCAAAGCAAGGTGTGTAAAATACATGTTCATTCTCGCGTGGCTCACTATTTATTTTGGATTTCAATGTCTACTGATTTTCGGGTGAATAACCCAAACAACACTTTATATCAATTAAACTATCTAGCCTGCATAGAGGTTACAGGCAACGACGCCAGCCAATTTTTACAAGGGCAACTTACATGCAACATTAACGACTTGAGCGATTCTAAAGCCAGTATCGCCGCGTTTTGCAACCCGAAAGGGCGGGTGATAAGCACACTAATAATATTAAAAACCCAGGAGGGCTTTTTATTAGTTTTACCGCTTAGCCTGCAAGATAAAGTGCTCAAAAAATTACAAATGTACGTATTGAGGTCTAAAGTTCAACTTAGCGGCAAAGATCGCACCGTTTCCGTGACAGGCCTCGGCAATCCCGATTTTGGTGATGCTCTTTCATTACCAACCCTTGATTTTCATTGCACTCAAGGCGATACCCTGATTGCGATAAAACTGCCATCTTCCAACCCGCGCTTCCTATGTATTAGCAATGTCTTGACTCATTCTGTTAACGTGCTCGACAGCTTTGAGAAAGGGGATTGCAAGCTCTGGCGTTATCAAGACATTTCTCATGGCTTCCCTTGGTTTGATGCGAACCAATCGGAAAAATACATCCCACAAATGCTCAATATCGATCAACTCGGCGGTATCAGCTACAATAAAGGTTGTTATACGGGCCAGGAAATTATTGCTCGCACACGTTACTTAGGAAAAGCCAAACGTCATCTTTGTCTTTTGGAATGCGAGGGTAATTTACAACCGGAGAAAGGACGCGACCTTAGCGCAATAAACAGTAAAACTAGGGAAAAAGTAGGCGAAATTATAGAGCTACAGGCTTTAGATGGCGTTACCCGGATGCTAGCCGTGTTACAAACAGGTGACGAAGGAAGCAAAAACCTTATACTGGACGATCGGGAACGCACACCAATTGTTCTTATTCCTTTTCAATAGCTAAAAATCCAAATCATGCAATTCAGATCCGTTCAAGACTTTCTTGCTCACGTCAAAATCGAACTGGAGGCCAACCGGCTCGTATTGCCGACATTGCCGGATGTTGCCCTGAAGGTTCGCGACGCGGTTTCCAGAGGAGATACATCGGCCCAGGAATTGGCGGAAATGATTGCAACGGATCCCGCCATATCCGCTCGCCTGATTCAGGTCGTAAATAGTCCTTTATACCGCGGCACCAATGAAATTAAGAACATCCAAATGGCAGTAACCCGGCTTGGCAATAGTACGATTCGAACGCTGATTACCAGTTTGGTCGTGCAACAGATGTTTAAGCCGGCGTCGGCATTGTTAGAACACTATTTTCGGAACATTTGGGAACAAGGCGTTAGCGTTTCCGCTATTAGTCGCGCATTAGCCGCATTGGTACCTAATTTGAATGCCGACGAGGCCATGTTGGCCGGATTGATACATCAGATCGGCAAGCTACCCATCTTGACTTTAGTCGAAAAAATCCCCGAATTTAGAGACAGCCCTTCGCGTTTGGAAAAGTTATTGGAAAAAGCCCATACTCACGTCGGCAAAATCATTATGGATACCTGGAACTTCCCGCAAGAGCTTAAACTGGTTGCTTCCGAATATTTAGATTTTCAGCGCGGACACGAAGGGCCTGCCGACTATGTAGACCTGGTACAAGTTGCCTTCTTACACAGTATTGCCGGTACCGACCATCCGGTGTGTCGGGTGGATTGGTCTACCGTACCGGCATTTGACAAATTAGGATTGCAAGCCGATGCTGAAATTCTCGAAATCGAGGGCGTATCCGAAGAAATCGAACTCACTCAATCCATGTTGATTTAATTCTCATCCGATATGATAGACCCCCAAGCCGCTGCCCGCTTTCGCCGCTTAGGCACGTTGACTATTTTTGCCGTCTACTTCGTCATTCTAGTCGGAGGCATCGTTCGCGCATCGGGCGCAGGCATGGGCTGTCCGGATTGGCCCACTTGTTTCGGACAATGGATACCGCCGACTGACGAATCCCAATTGCCCGCCAACTACCATGAAATATATGCGGCCCGCGGCTACGAAAACACGGCATTTAACCCGGTAAAAACCTGGACCGAATACACCAATCGCTTGATAGGTGTTAGCACCGGGATTTTAGTTATTCTGACGGTCTGGTCGTCGCGCATTTACATTAAATCCGACAAGCCCACGTTTTACTTGGCTTTGTCGGCATTGTTTCTGGTCAGCTTCCAAGGCTGGCTGGGATCGGCGGTGGTTGCCAGCAATCTAAAACCGCTGATGATTACGCTGCATATGCTGTTGGCCCTATTCATCGTCGCCTTATTGATTTACACCATCAGCCGCTCGCAAAAGGTACTATTGGCCCAACTCAACACCACATGGGTAAGTTCGCGTTTTAATTGGGTACTGAAAATCGCGATGCTGATGACCTTGCTGCAAATTGCGATGGGTGTACAGATCAGAGAGACGATCGATATCATTGCTCACCAAGATAGCTATGTCGATCGTCAATATTGGCGCGACAGCTTTCCCGTCATATTCTATATACATCGTTCCTTTTCATCGATTATCTTACTCACCAACCTATGGTTGGCGTGGACGATTCGTAAAAACACCGGCAAACCCGGTTTGTTGTTAAAGGTAGCCTACGCTCTGATAGGCTTGATCGTCACTGCCATTTTAGCGGGCGTTAGCTTGGATAGACTGGGCTTTCCCGCCATTGCCCAACCCATTCATTTGTTGATGGCCAACCTCATTTTCGGCGCGCAATTTTTCTTGTTTATTTGTTTACATTACTCCAGTCGAGAATTGACTCGGTAATCGGCTCGCTTTATCCAGGTTTTCAATACGTTAAGCACCGTATCGGCAAATTGCGGTACAATGCCGCCCTAGCTATGGCGTTAAGACGCCTTCTTTTTTCTCTACAGGTAATTTGATGTCCGAAACCCCCAATCCAACGCCTTCGTTCAAAGATCTAGAGTTATCCGAACCGGTTCTGAAAGCTTTACAAAATATCGGCTACGAAACGCCCTCCCCTATACAAGCTCAAATCATTCCTTTCGTGCTGAATGGTCGCGACGTATTGGGCCAAGCTCAAACCGGCACCGGCAAAACCGCCGCGTTCGCGTTGCCTATACTGACCCGCATCGATATCAAACAAAAAGAACCGCAAGCCTTGATACTGGCGCCGACCCGCGAATTAGCCATCCAAGTCGCCGAGGCCTTTCAAAGTTACGCAGCCCAAATCAAGGGCTTTCACGTCCTGCCGATATACGGCGGCCAAGACTACACGGTGCAACTGCGTCAATTGAACCGAGGCGCCCACGTGATCGTCGGCACACCGGGCCGAGTCATGGATCACATGCGCCGAGGCACATTAAAATTAGAGCTGTTGAAAACGCTGGTGTTGGATGAAGCGGACGAAATGCTGCGCATGGGCTTTATCGACGACGTCGAGTGGATTCTGGAACAAACGCCATCGACCCGGCAAACGGCATTATTCTCGGCGACGATGCCGACCGAAATCCGCAAGATTGCCCAAAAATACTTGAGCAACCCCGAACAGGTCACCATCAAATTCAAGACTGCAACTGCGGCGAACATTCGCCAGCGCTACTGGTTCGTCAGCGGCTTGCATAAAATGGATGCCTTAACGCGGATTCTGGAAGCGGAAAATTTCGACGGAATGATCATATTTGTTAGAACCAAGACCGCCACGATAGAAGTCGCGGAAAAACTGGAAGCCCGCGGCTTTTCTGCATCGGCAATCAATGGCGACATGTCGCAAGCCTTAAGAGAACGAGCCATCGAAAATCTGAAAAGCGGCAAACTGGACATTTTGATTGCCACCGACGTTGCGGCGCGCGGATTGGACGTCGATCGCATCACTCACGTCGTGAACTACGATATTCCTTACGATACCGAGTCGTATATACACCGTATCGGCCGGACAGGCCGCGCCGGCCGTACCGGCGATGCCATATTGTTCGTTTCACCCCGAGAAAAGCGGCTATTAAGCAATATCGAACAGGCCACCAAGCAAAAAGTTGAAGAAATGCAATTACCTTCAACGGAATTCATTAACAATGCGCGTATCAATCGTTTCAAGCAACGAATTACCGATACGCTGGCTGCCGAAGAATTGAGCTTTTATAACCAACTCATCAATCAATACGAAGTCGAACACAACGTCCCGGCAATCGATATCGCAGCCGCGTTGGCGAAATTGCTGCAGGGCGACACCCCGCTACTGCTGAAAGAGTCGGCCAAAAGAGCCGATAGAGAACGCGTCGACGAACGAAATCAGTCAAACAAAACCCGAACAGCCAAGCGGGATAGAACTCGAACTTCGGCCGTGGACATGGAGTTATTCCGTATCGAAGTCGGCCATAGCGACGGCGTCAAACCGGGCAACATCGTCGGGGCGATTGCCAACGAAACCGGCATAGACGGTGAGCACATCGCCCGGATCAAGATAGAACAGCATTACAGCACCGTCGAACTGCCGGCCGGAATGCCCAAAGACTTGTTTCAGGCCTTGAAAAAAGTCCGCGTAGCCGGAAAACCCCTGAATATTTCCAAGCTCGACCCCGGCGCAATAAAAAAAGCAAAAAGCAAAAAACGGGTCGGCTCAAGCTCAAAACGCAGCAAAAGCAACGAACCGAGCGCCTAAGTCCGGTTAGATTCGCCACCTGCGGCGAAATCCGGTTGAATGGTTTTTTTAAGTTCATCTTGCGGCACGGACAGGCCGCTTCTTATGTGTAAATCGCGCTGAGGAAACGGAATTTCAATGCCGTATTTTTTCAGCGCGGTTTCCAACTCCCAATAATACGCCGCCCTCACTCGTTGCGGCCTTTTGACGGCATGCGGCAACACCCAGACGATTAACTCGAAGTCCAAGCTGCTATTGCCGAAATTCGTCAACCATACTTCGGGCTCACGGGTACTAAGGTTCTTCAGGGTATGCGGCGTGTTATAAGCCGCTTCCAATGCGGCCTTCTTCACCGCATCCTTATCACTGCCATAGGCCACGCCGAACGGGATATGGATACGCCGGGAAGCGTCAGTCAGCGTCCAATTGATGACCTGACCGTTCACAAACTCCGAGTTCGGCACCAAAATATCCACCATATCCGTCGTGGTGACCAAAGTGCTACGCACGTTGATCGCCTTGACTTCGCCGGCCAAGCCGTTCGCAAGTTCGACAAAATCGCCGATTCGCACGCTGCGTTCGAATAATACGATCAACCCGGAAACGAAATTATTGACGACGGCCTGTAACCCGAACCCCACCCCCAAGCTTAACGCGCCGGCGATCAGCGCAAAATTACTCAGATCGACGCCGATGCTAGACAAACCGATACTGATGCCGATGACCAATATCAAGTAGTGCATCAACCGCCCTAGAGCATAGAGGTAGGTCAAGCTGCCGCCTTGTCGTTCGCTTAAATGGGTTAAGCCTCTACGCACAAAATACGAAAGAATCCAAGCCAACGTGACAATCAATAAAACACGCAACAGGCCCAATGCGGTAACCGGCGTATCCCCGATCTTAAACAAACTGGCTTGCAAACGCTCCCAAACCAGTTCCAAAATTCTCACGGTAGAGGATTTGACGTTGCTCCAGCTGCTTATCAAGGCGCCTTCCTTGTTCGCGACCAAGGTCTTCACCCAATCCGCAATCAGCTCCGCATCATGAATCTCACTATCCAAGCGCTGTAGCGACAGCAAGGTATTTTGCACGACAGCCAAACGCTGCTGCGTCAGCGACACCAACTCGCTACTTTGCGTATCGGCCGCCACAAACAAGTCGGCCAAAGACTTTCCCGCGCGTCCCTGATCGGTTTCGGCTTTCTCGCGCCAGTTTTCCAGGCGATCGCGCAGCGACGCGATGTTGTCCGACTGATCCCGCAATTCCGATTTAAACAAATCGAGTTGGCCGGCATCCGGCGCAAGCAGCACTTGCGTCAGAACCGACTCAATCCGTTTGCGAGACAATACGGCCTCGGCAAGCGCTTCTTGTATGCTTGCATGGGTTATACGCTGTTTGGAAAGCAAAATACGCGCTTGTCCCACTTCTGTTTCGAGATTGGTAACCTCTATTACCGATAGCAATTCGGTAAGATTTTCGCGCGCGTTTACCAACTCGTTTTCGGCTTGTTTGATGCCGTTTTGTAGCAGTTCCAGATCTTTTTCGCTCACGGCGATGCGTTGACGCGCAATTTTAATTTCTTTAAGCAAATGCGTCAGCTGGGCCTCGTTAACAGCCAGTAACGCTTTTTTCAAACGCAGACGCTCGCTATCTAAGGCCAGTTGAGCCCATTCCGCGATTATCCGCACACCCTGTACGAATTTTTCCTCGGTTCGATCAGCGACATCCAAATAAGCCGCCATCATCGTATCCAAACTGCGCCGTTCGACAGCATGGCGTTTTTCATCCTGTCGCCCGTCTTCTCTTTCCGATTGTAATTGGGCTTGCATTGTTTGGCGCTTATGTTCAAGGTCTAGCCACTGGCGCAACGTATACGCATTCAGTAGTTCCATCGACACAGCCGTTTCCGGGGTCGGTTTGTCTCGCAACTCCCGATAACGCTGTAGATTTTCAATCAATTGGGCGATATTGACTTTCCTGTTCAGGGTCTCGTCCTTAGCCCAAACGGTTAATCGTTCACTGAATTTAACTATACGCTGGTTCAGGGTGGCGGAATCGACGTCGAAATAACGCCACCAATCCGCGGACAGATCTTGCGGGTTCGGCGGCGTCGCGCTTAGCGACTGTTGATTAGCGCTATCACCGCTAATCAATTTGACGCTATCGCTCAGCTTCGGTATCGCCACAACCGCCGGCGCGGCGGCAACGGCCAATAACACCAGCAGAATCGATTGCCTTGTAAACATGAGCATTGTTTTCTACGCCGATATTTTCCAATTAGGGGTTTGGGGGAATAATGTCCCGCAATGCGCGTCCATGCATAGCTCGCTTGGGATATAACGCCAATTCCGCCAAAAATCCGGCCTTGACATTGCCCGTCTCCATCTGTGCGAGCGAACGATCCGGATTGTCTCCATGCACACGAATGACAGTTAAAATGTCTTCTAACATGATCGAATCCGAGTCGTGAGCCAAAACATAACTACCGCCTTCCTCACCCACCGTGGTCAAAAAGCCGTGCTCGGTCAATATCTGCAAAATTTCGACCACGGGTTCCCAAGGCAATCCCGCCCGATCGGCCAATACCTTCAACGTACAAAACGAACCGCCGTAGATATGCTGCTTGCCGATTAACGCCATTAGTAAAATACCTAATGCTTCCTGATACTGAATGCTCAAATGCGGGCGGCGCGCGGCATAACTCAGATAACGGGGATATTGAACATGAAACACAATCACACTCCCCAGCAATAAAATCAGCCAGCTGACGTATAACCAAATCATCGACACCAGAATCACCGCAAATCCGGAATAGATCGCACTGTATTGAGCCGAATCCGCAATAAATTTCGCGAACAGCGCGCCGGTGATTTTCCAGGCCACGCCGGCAAACAGTCCACCAATTAACGCGGCCCCCCATTTAACATGCGTATTAGGCATAAAGGCATAGGCCAAACTAAACGCAAGCGAGATCAATATATAGGGTAAAAGAATTCCTAGTACATAATAGAGCGTGCCGAAGGGTTCCAAAGCGATCAAACGTTGCACCAAATCCGAACTGCTCATAGACGCAGTGATGCCTATCGCCGAAAACAGTAAAACCGGGCCAATCAAAATCATGCTGAGGTAGTCGCTAAAACGCCGGTACAACGAGCGGGGTTTAGCAACTCTCCATATATGGTTGAAACAAGCTTCGATTTGTTCCAACAATGAGACCGCGGTGTAAAAAAGCATCGCAAAGCCAATGAAACCCAACACAGTGACTTGTATATTCTCAACAAAACCGATGATATTCTCGGTTACTTCCACGCCCTTTTCGCCTAACGGCTCCAACAGTTTCAGCAACAAAGGCTCAACTTGATTATGAACCCCAAAGCCTTTCAAAATCGAAAAACTAACGGCCAAGAACGGCGCCAGCGAAAGCAAACTGGTATACACCAGGCTTTTGGCATGTAATTGCAGCCCTCCCTCGTTCAGCTCACGCATCAGCGCGGCCACCAGCAACTTCAAATGAAAAAAGACGGTTTGAATCTGACCGTTGATCGATGAGAATCGCTGCGTCACAAAATCCATGCGCTTACTCCGAGGATGTTTGATTTTTAATAAGGGGGATCATAGACAATACAAAGGCAAATGGCCATTGAGCATTATCTGCTGCCTTGTAAACCGCCGGTGTGCAGTACGACGATACGTTGACCCGATTTGAAACAACCCTTTTGTAATAGATCGTATACCGCATACAACGCTTTAGCGGTATAAACCGGTTCTACCGGTATGGCATGGCCGGCTTGGAAAGCCTGCATAAATTCCAATAATTCAGCCGTTTTTTTTGCAAATCCGCCGAAATGATAATCAAGCAAAATCGTCCATTCCCGCTCCGGGCAATTCGATTCAAACCGCATTTGCGACACGTCGGCCTTCAAAAATTCCGCGCCCTTTAGTGCTGCGACGCCAATTAGCTTCGTTTGCGGCGGCGCGGCTTGGATTAATCCGGCCAAGGTGGTTCCGGTACCGCAGGCCGTAAACAGTACATCGAACTCGATATCGATTTCCCGCACGATGTCCGCGACGCCTTTTAACGCTAATTCCGCCGCCCCGCCCTCGGGTAACCAGTATTGGCCGCTTTTCAATCCGGGAAAACTATCGTGCGCCCTATAGGCACGTAAGCGGCGATAATCGACGCGCGAAACAAACCTTAGATCCATCCCCCAATCCAGCAAATCGGCCAGTGTCGGGTTCAAAGCCTCGGGCCTTTCTCCTCTTACATAGGCGATCGTCTTCAAACCTAGCCATTTTCCAACAAACGCCAACGCATGCAGATGATTTGAATAGGCGCCTCCCATGCTGACGACGGTATCGGCACCGAGCTTCAATGCATGATCGAGAATATATTTGAGCTTACGCCATTTATTGCCTGAGATAATCGGATGCAACAAATCGTCGCGCTTTATCCACAGCTCGACACCACAGGCATGAAAAAGATCATCATCGACTTGAACCAACGGCGATTCGGCGAACTGCTTTTGCAATTGCCTTAATTTCGGATGGAGCGTAGTCACTGTGCCTGCTTAATAGCCCAAGCCACGTCCGCAGCCTGACGGTTCGCTTTGACATCGTGGACCCTAAACATTTGCACGCCGGCCATAACACCTAAGGCCGTGGTTACCGCCGTCGCGGTGACGAGTTCGCACGGTTCATCCACATTGCAGATACTGCCCATGAAACGTTTGCGACTGGTACCCAATAAGACCGGATACCCCATACTCACAAAGCGGTTTAGATGAGCCAATAAATCAATATTGTCCTGTTTGCGCTTCCCGAACCCGATACCCGGATCGATCGCCAGATTTTCCGCTTTTATACCTGCCGCCAATGCCGAATCGATGCATCGTCGAAGTGCATCGATCACTTCGGTAACAACGTCATCGTAATAAGGATTGTCCTGCATCGTTTTAGGCGTACCCTGCATGTGCATCAGAATGATGGTCGCATCGGCCGCGGCAACCATGGCCAGCATTTTAGGATCGCCGAGTCCGCCGGAAACATCGTTGATTATATTCGCACCCGCAGCCACTGCCGCCTCGGCCACTTCACTCAACGTAGTGTCTATGCTGATCGGAATAACAGGATGGCGCTCGCGAATCGCCTCGATTACCGGCACGACTCGCCGAATTTGTTCTTCGGCAGGTACAGGGTCCGAACCCGGGCGGGTCGACTCACCGCCTACGTCTAGAATATCGGCGCCTTCCTCGATCATGATGCCGGCTTGGGCTAATGCCGTGCCGATGCCGCTATAGCGTCCCCCGTCGGAAAAGCTATCGGGAGTCACATTCAGGATTCCCATGATTTGGGGAAATTGATGGTTGAACATGTGATCTTTCTTCTCAATTAAGGTTCTTTGCATGATCTAAAGCGCAGCGATTTTTCTTCCAAAAGCCAAAATGGGCTACGCTTAATTCGTTAATTTTATCGCAGGCGGAAAAACCATGGCAGACAACGAACAGATACTGATTGGAACTCTAGTGGAAGTCCGTGGTGACGGCATGGATGCGCGTATCACCGAACAACATTCCACTGCCGTCCCGATAATCAAAGTCGGCGACGAAGAAATTCTGGCCGGCAATATAGGCTCGTACGTGGTGATCCGGCAAACCGATATCGGTGTGTTAGCCCTGGTCTTCAAAATGTGGGAACGAGACCGCTTCGATCACTTAGGCAATCGCGCTACCGACCGATTCATATCGCTGATCCCGGTAGGCGAACTAACCGACAATAATACGTTTGTCCGCGGTGTACGCCATTATCCAACTCCGGGCGCCTGCGTTTATGCGGTCGGCTTAAACGAAATCAACGCGATTTTCGTCAAATTCCGCCAATATGAATTTTTCATCGGCCAATTGGCATCGCATAAAAATTATCATTTAAGCCTGGATCCGCGCGCTTTATTCGGGCGCCATTTCGCCATTCTAGGCCAATCAGGGTCGGGCAAATCCTGGACCGTCACCAGCTTGATCCAAAATACCATCAAGTCCATGCCTAAATCCCATTTGATCATGTTGGACTTGCACGGCGAATATTGCTGGAAAGATGACAACGGCAACATTCAATCGGCGTTTCCGGAAAACCTGGTCAACTATGTCGACGCGCTGGATTTGGAAATGCCTTATTGGATGATGAGTTACGCCGAACTCGTCGATTTGTTCATCGACAAAGACGATAAAGGCGCGTCCACCCAAATGGCTTTCATGCGCGAAGTGCTGCAAACCCTGAAACGCAAGGAAGCCAAACAAATCGGACTTCCGGGCGTGACGATCGATACGCCGATTTATTTTTCGTTGGCTGAAATGTATATGCAATTCAAAACCGCCAACGAAGAACGCAAGGATTTCGGCAAGACCCATGGCGCTTTGTTCGGGCAATTCGACCAATTTTTGATCAGGATGCAAAGCCGTTTCAACGACATACGCTACGACTTTCTGCTTAAGCCCCAAAAACGCAACACATCGGCCAGCATGACGGACCTGTTACGCCAATTCATAGGTTTAGGCGAAAAAAAAGCCAACATCACGGTGGTCGACTTGAGCTCGGTACCGACCGACATCCGGCCGGCCGTTTCGGCTCAAATCGGTCGGATTGCTTACGAATTCAATTACTGGAACCCGAAACGGCGCGAATTTCCGATCACCTTGATTTGCGAGGAAGCCCACGCCTACATTCCCAGAGAACGCGGCCAATTCGACGGCACCAAGCGCATGATGGAACGGATCGCCAAAGAAGGCCGCAAATACGGGGTTTCGATCGGCGTGGTCAGCCAGCGTCCGACCGAACTGTCCGAAACCATGCTGGCACAATGCAGCTCATTCATCTGTTTGAGAACCACCAACCCGGACGACCAAGCCTACATCAAAGGCCTGGTCCCCGAGGCCGAAGGCGACCTGACCGACATACTGACGGCGCTAGGCCGCGGCGAAGCCTTGGTTCTGGGTGAAGCCGCCCCTTTACCCACGCGCGTACAAATCTATCGCCCTAACCCGGAACCCAAAAGCAACGACGTCGATTACTATGCCGGTTGGCGGGAAGGTCCGGACGATCTTGACGTGGCTCAAATCGTCAACAACTGGCGGACGCAGAAGAGGCAATAAAAAATATAATTTAAAACACAAACGTTCGTTGTCAGGTTTTTTTACAAAAATCGGTGGCTTAAGAATATGGGCAAACCGAATTACCGGAGTCGTTTACCCGCCAGCCCGCGGGCCAATCCGTCATTTTCTGTGACCCTCTATTTTCGTACTTCATCCTATCTCATTTATTTACATTGACTTTTGGTGTAGTTCATCCAATTCCAAATATCCATAAGCGGTTGCGAAATATCTTCATAACAGGATATGTCAATTTTTTTTACACTGACTTTTTGTGTAAATCCCCCAATTCCAAATATCCGTAAAAAGTAAATGATTTTATTAATTATTTTATTTATTGGCACTGAAACTGCTAATTACGATGTGTTTTTGTGAAACCATTCACAGAAACCTTTGAAACATACAATCGGGTATCAGGCATGTCAGGTATTAAATCAGTGCGCCGAAATCATCAATTAAACGTCGTCCGCATCGTTTGCGACTTACCGAACTCCTATACCCAATTTTTTCATCAAAAACTTTGGAGAAGTTCCGATGCGTGATAAACAAAAAAAATTGATGCTCCAACTTTTGCTGGTAGCATTAATGCAGGCCACTGCGATAAGCAGTCAGGCCGCACTGGATAACAAGGGCACTGACTTTATTTTGCAATGGTTACGCAACTACCAAACCAATGGCAATTACGAGGTACATCTAACGGCGGATGTCACCACGGATGTAACAATTGAATATCCGGTAAATTCCCCCACGTTTTCTCAAACGATAACCGTCACTCCCGGAACTGTTAAAATTGTCAGTCTGCCGTCGCAAGTCGCCGACGGATGGACAGCCAATACAATCCAAAATAACAATGTACATTTATTTGCCGACAAAGAATTCGTTGCTTATGTGATCAATCGATTGAGTGTATCATCCGACGCCGGATTAGGTCTACCTGTTGACACTTTTAACACCGAATATATCGTTTCAAACTGGGATTCAAATTTCGGTTACGGTGAATTTGGTGTATATGCTGCTTATGACAACACCCAAGTTACAATCACCCCCACGAAAAATTTAGTAGGCAGATCCGCCGGAATTCCGTTTACGGTCACGTTGAACAGAGGTGAAGGTTATCTGGCTAGAGCAGCAGCGCAAGGAAACGCCAGCAATCTTACCGGCACCTTAATCCAGGCCGACCGGCCAATTGGGATGCTTAATGGCGACGAATGCACTCAGGTTCCGTATGGAACAACATACTGCGACCATACCTTCGAGATATCTCAGCCTGTTCAAAGCTGGGGGAAAAGCGTACTCATTACCAACCTGCCAAACCGACAAACAACGTTTTATCAAGTTGTTGCGTCAGAGGATGACACAACGGTAAATAAGAATGGAGCTTTGCTTACCACTCTAGACAAAGGTCAGTACTTTTCTTTCTCATCCAGCACCGACGACCTGATCGAAGCCGATAAACCTATTTTTGTCACTCAATTCATGACTGGCATTAGCTATCCCGGTTCCATTTCAGGTGACCCTGCAATGGGTAATATGGTCCCCTTTGCGCAATATCAAAACAGTTACACATTTTCAACTGTGGGTGGTTCTCAATTTGCTCAGAATTTTCTATCTATAATTGTTCCCGACTCGCAAATAGGTATCGCCACGTTGGATGGCTCAGTAATTCCGGCATCATCTTTTAGTTCCATTAGTTCGTCCGCTTATTCAGTTGCCCGCTTACCGTTAACGGACGGTGTACATAGCACATCAAGCAACGAGGGGCATGGTATAACCGTCGAAGGCTATAACAGCTACGACTCCTACATTTACCCCGGCGGCGCTCTTTTCGACTTTATCAATCCAGCCGGCGATGCCAACCCACCGATCTGCTCGGTTCAAAACAATGCCGGAACGCCGCCTTCCGCTAGCGGAACCGTCACGGATAACCGTCCAAGTGAAGACGTCAACAACAATGATATTTTGGATCCGGGTGAAGATTTGAACGGCAATGGCCAGATAGACACCGATACCGGCGTATTCTTCGTTGAACTGGATCCGGGTGCTACCAACCTGACTCTGACGGTCGCCCCATTTACACCTGGCGACGGCGAAGCCACTTTCGGCATTGGTTTGACCGATCCATCACTCTCAGGCAGCGGCGTACTGGTCGGCAAAGACGGGGCCGGTAACGTTTGTCGGGAAACCGTTAACCTGAATGTCTCTCAAGCTTCCTGCGATACAGACACTGACGGTGACGTGGATATAAACGACTTAGCGGTCATCAAATCGGCCGTCCGGACTAGCAATCCACTTTACGACATCGACGGCGACGGCATTGTCAGCTATAACGATCTACGTAAGTGTACCGTGCAATGTACCAATGCCCGTTGTGCTCCTTAATACCTAAATCAATATAACGGCTTAAATTCACAGGTCCAAGAGAGTCGGATAAGCCTGCTCCCGGACCTGTTCTAAGCATCACAATATTGACGATTCATACATTAAACAAACATAAAGGAAACCGATGAAAACTTTTAACCGAATTGTTTTACCCCTACTATTGTTAGGCTTAAGTTGTATCCAACAGGCTCAGGCTCAGGTCCCCGATAGCGTCTCGTTAAGCTTGACACCATCCTCGACAATAGCTGGAACTGGCGATACTGTAACCTTTGATTTAACCATCAGCGGCCTAGGCAATTTTTCGAGCAGTTCGCTCGGCGATTATGATTTTGACCTGAGCTTCGACCCCGCCAGATTGAGTTTTGATTTGCTCTCGAGTTCTTTTGGCACTGAACTAGGATTCACTGCTTTCGAGGATATGGACGCGATTACTACGCCCGGCATCTTGGCCTTGGCTCAACTCAGTTTGGAAGACGCTGCTGATCTGATCGCCAATCAGCCCGGCTCTTTTTCTCTTGCCTCGTTGACGTTTAATGTCCTTGATTTGATGCCAGGCCAATCCACCGCCATCAACTTTGCTACCATTCGGTCCATCGGTGACGAGATCGGCGATCAATTGACGTTAGCATCCACTAACGGCGCCGTAATCAGCAACCCCAATACGGTGCCTGAACCGATGACTTTAGCGTTAATCGGCGTCGGTCTAGCCGGAATCAGAATGACTCGTCGCAAGCACTGCTAATTTGTCGAATAGAGCATACTTAGTTGCCGTCGCGCCTCAGGGCCGACGGCTTTTTTATCTTCGAAAAGTTTCAAATTCACCCCCCATTCCGCTATCTCGCTTGGTTTGTCGTTCGATTACAGATGGGAATTACGGCGCGTCGGCATTGAACAAGTAACCTCTCCTTTTGTCGAAAAGGCGCATTTGATCAAGGAGGTTGACATGAAAAATCATATCATCGCAGCAGTCGCGATATTTTTTGCCGTCGTTTTAGGCATTCAAACCTATATGCTATTCCGCTTGCATGATCGGGTGGATCAATTGAGCGGACAAAGGCTCTCAAACCAAAAGTTGGGAGATAGCCGGCCGAATATCGCAAAGCCCCCTGCTCCGGGACCGTTACCCGACCAGGATTTCTTGAGCGGCCAACCGTGGAATCCCTATGCCGAAATGCACCGCGTGTGGAGTGAAATGGAAAAGCTTTTTGAAGAATCGTCTTCCAGGTTCCATTTAAATTCACCCTTAGGCAGCCTGAGCAAATCTCCGGCGATCGACCTACAAGACAAACCGGATCATTATCTGGTTACGGTCAATGCGCCGGGTGCCGACGAGTCGTCTATCAATGTCCGGCTCGACGGTCAGCTACTATCGATTTCGGTCAAAACCGATCAAAGCGAACAAGAAGCGGGAGGCCAAAATAGCGACTACCGATATAGGGAACGTTTCGTCGGCGAATTTCATAGAGTTCTAACATTGCCAGGTCCTGTTGATGCGGACAATATGAACACCGAATATCGAAACGGGGTATTGACGATTACGATTCCGAAAAAACCGTAAGCAAAAAAAGCCCCGCAGTGCGGGGCGAAACGGCACCGGAAGGTTTTTAAAACAAGGGCTTAATAATCGTCTATGCCGCCTGCCGGCACACCTGCTTTTTCTTTTTTGGGCAATTCCCCTACCATGACTTCGGTGGTCAACATCAATCCGGCGATCGATGCGGCATTTTGCAACGCGCAACGGGTCACCTTGGTCGGATCCAATATGCCCATTTATATCATGTCGCCGTAATCGCCGCTGGCGGCGTTGTATCCGTAAGCGCCTTCCCCCGCCTTCACTCGCGCTAGCGCCACCGAGGCCTCGTCGCCTTTGGCTGAGATACGATGTTTTCCTCCAATGATTACGCTTGATGCGGATTAAGCCTCTAGCACACCCAAAATATCGTCTTCGCGCAGGACGACATATTTAATTCCGTCGATTTTTACTTCGTCGCCGGAATATTTACCGACCAAGATCTTATCGCCGGCTTTTACCGACATCGGCCTAACGTCGCCGTTACGTAACGGTTTACCGAAACCAACGGCGGCGACTTCAGCCACGATCGGTTTTTCCTGCGCGCTATCGGGAATCACAATACCGCCCGCCGAAGTGGTCTCGTTTTCCAAACGTTTGACAACGACGCGATCATGTAAAGGACGAATACTCATGAAATACTTACCTCGATTGGTTCAAAATTTAGAATCATGGGTTAATGATTGAACGCCTGCCGGCGTCGCTCGCTATTTAGGGGTAACGATAAACATTTTCAAGCCCCGAGTAGCGTCCGAGTAGAAAATATATTTTTCGAACTCCCCGAGCCGGCACGACGGTCTATTCATATTCAACCGGCCGGGTTAGAATCCGCTGAAACCCCATTGTTCTCAACCCAGACCTTGAGCCGGTGACAGACATGAATTCGGAACCGAACGCTACCGACCCAATCACTCGCCGCATGATCGCCCTTGCATTGATCGCCGCCGCACTGATGCTATTGTGGCGATTCCTGCCGCTTATCGAATCGCTATTCGTCCCGGACGTCGCACCTGCCCGTTCGGTAACGGCGCGCGGAGACTTGGCGGAGGACGAAAAAAACACCATCGAAGTCTTCGAAAAATCGCGCGAGTCGGTCGTTTACATTTCCACAACCTCCCTGGTGCAAGACGTTTGGACGCGTAACGTATTTAGCGTACCGAAAGGCACTGGTTCGGGCTTCATTTGGGACGAGGCCGGCCACGTCGTCACCAATTTTCACGTCATCGCCGGTGCGAACGAGGCCATCGTCAAATTGGCCGACGGGCGCGATTACAAGGCAAGCCTAGTCGGCGCCAGTCAAATCCACGATATGGCCGTGCTGAAAATCGGCGTCGGCTTTAAACGGCCCCGGCCGGTACCGATCGGCACGAGTCATGATTTGAAGGTGGGGCAAAAGGTGTTTGCAATCGGTAACCCGTTCGGTTTGGATTGGACATTGACCACCGGCATCGTCTCGGCATTGGACCGGACCTTGGGAAGCGATGAAGGGCCGGCAATAGAGCATTTAATTCAAACGGATGCGGCCATCAATCCCGGCAACTCGGGTGGGCCTTTATTGGACTCGGCCGGTCGCTTGATCGGCATTAACACCGCCATTTACAGCCCCAGCGGCGTATCGGCCGGAATCGGATTTGCCGTCCCTGTCGACACGGTCATGAAAGTCGTACCCGAGCTGATCAAAAACGGCAAGTACATCCGCCCCGCCTTAGGCATAGAAATCGATCAGCAGCTTAATGAACGCCTGACCGCCGTTCTCAACACGCCCGGCATTGTGATATTGCGCGTACAACCGGGATCGGCCGCCGAAAGAGCGGGCTTAATCGGCGCCACGATAAATCAGAGCGGAATCACGCCGGGCGACATTATCGTCGCCGTGGACGGCAAAGAGGTCGATTCCATTCCGACATTAATCGGCTTGCTGGATGAACATCAAGTAGGCGATGTGGTTAAGCTCAAGATTTTACGGAACGGCAAGTTTAAGGAGGTTGCCGTTGCGCTGCAGCCGGGAAATTGATTTTTCGAAAACGTTGCAAGCCTATGCCATATGGGACGGGTTATCGGCAACCCGTCCCATATGGCTAATCAGGCGGAAAAAACCGGACCGTTCGGCCCCAACGTCAAGGTCCGTCAGTGATGGAAATGACTGCCGCGTTCCTTACTGACATAGCCGGGCTGCGACGCAAACCATTCCACGGCTCGGCGCATGTCGTTCAACAACATGTCCGCCATATCCCGGCTGAATCCTTCTTTCACCACGACGCGCTGAACTACCAAGTCCTGACGATTGGGCGGCATGGTGTACGCCGGAACCAGCCAGCCTCGTTCGCGTAATTTGTCGGCCATGTCGAACAGCGTGTAATTCGTTCTTGCCGCGACGTCGTTTTTTAACTTCCAGCAAAACACCGGGATATCGCTGCCATCGGTGATCAATTCGAATGGGCCTAGCTTGGCGATTTCGCCGGACAAATACAGAGCGACATCCTGGCAGGCCTGCTGAATGCGCCTATAACCGTCCATACCCAATCGTAGGAAATTGTAATATTGGGCTACGACCTGATTACCCGGCCTGGAAAAATTGATCGAGAAATCGATCATGTCGCCGCCCAGATAATTGACATGAAAAACCAGGTCTTCCGGTAGGTGCTGTTTGTCGCGCCATAATATCCAGCCGACCCCCGGATAGACCAGCCCGTATTTATGGCCGGAGGCGTTAATCGACACCACTCGGGAAACCCGAAAGTCCCATTCCAATTCAGGCTGAATGAACGGCGCGATAAAACCGCCGCTGGCGCCGTCAACATGAATGGGAATATCCAGACCGGTTTGCTGTTGGTAGCGGTCCAATACTTCGGCGACTTCCTTGACCGGCTCGTAACGGCCATCCATCGTACTCCCCATGATGACGACGACCCCGATGGTGTTTTCATCGACCAGCTTCAACGCTTCCTCCGCATTGAGCGTGAAACGATTGCCTTCGGCTTTGACCTCGCGCGCCTCTATATCCCAGTATCGGCAGAATTTATGCCAGCAAATCTGGGTATTCGCCCCCATGACCAAATTCGGCTTATCGGCGGTTTTTCCGGCTTTTTGCCTTTGTTTGCGCCAGTTCCATTTCATCGCCATCCCGCCCAGCATCGCGGCTTCGCTTGAACCTATCGTGGAGGTTCCGGTCGCGGTTTCGTGCCCGGGCGAATTCCATAAATTCGCCAACATGCTGACGCAACGGCTTTCGATTTCCGCCGTTTGCGGATATTCGTCCTTGTCTATCATATTCTTGTCGAAACACTCGCTCATCAATCGGGCCGCCTGCGGTTCCATCCAGGTCGTTACGAAAGTGGCCAGATTCTGTCTGGAATTACCGTCCAATATCAATTCGTCATGAATCAGATTGTAGACAACATCCGGGGCCGTGCTTTGTTCGGGAATCGCGTGTCTCGGTATGCTGTTCGTCATTTCCCTAGCTGCATACGTTGGGGTCAAGACCGATTCCTCCGCTTGTTTACCGTTCTTTTGATCGTGCATAAAAATCTCCTTTGTGGAATGAAAACTAGCAAAGGTTGGAAAGATTGAGAAAGATGGCGGTTTGATCCGCTCCCGGCTACTCATTCTAACAATGCAATTTTTAGGAATGTTGATAAATCCTGAGTATCGAAACTTAGCGCGAACCGACAAGGGCTTGATAGCTGTTGGCGACAGCTGCGCAAAAAGCGTTTATCGCTAGTCAGCGAGATGTCCGAAAATGCGAACGAAGAATGATTCGCTTAGATCCTTCCCACTTTAGCCGCCGCGAATTCGCACCAATCATAAAGAATGACAGAACGCGTTAGTCGAGAGCGGGTATTCACCGGAACTGTGCTAGACTGGGAATGTTAATTATATGAACAATCTTAACCTTGCATCTCGCCACGATTGGTGTATTTGCATGGGTCTTATGCGACGGTGGCCGTGATGAACTCGAAATTTTCCGGAACAATCAACCGTGCGGTTTTGCTCACCGCAATCGTACTCAGTACCGATGCCGGCGCAAACGTGAACGAAGCGTGGATAAAGGAACAACCTCACGCTATTTATCATGTAATCAAACAAAAAACGCTGCTGGAGGCTGCCAACCTAATAGCCAATAGAAGCGGCATTACCTTTAAGATTAACGCCGATTTGGAAAATGACGTCATCACGAAAAAACTGGCTGCCGATAATTGGCAAATGGCTTTATCCCAATTGTTGGACCAATACAATTACACGACAGAGTCGGAACATAACACCGTAAAGAAAGTGCTAATCACTAGCCGGCATGAAAACGGAAATACCTCGGCAAATCAAAACATCGGCAAACCGGCGCTTATCATGGTCGAACCTAATTTTGCCGCCAAACTCCCCGGCCGATACAAAGACTTCGCCGCCGGTTCGGTATTTCCCGTAAAGCTGCCGATCGATCGGTTACATAGCATTCCTTTGGGCGGAGAAGTGACGCTGGACCTTCCAATCGGACAATACCAAGTCAAACACGATAATCTGGTCGAACATAACAATGAAAATTCCACTTGGATAGGCTATTTAAATGACGAAGGCAAAGGATATAGGATATTCCTTTCGCAAGGCGAAACCGGCATCATAGGCAATATTTATACGCCGGACGGCGCCTACAACATTGAAACGACCGACGGTGAAACGGTCATAGTCGACATCGGGAATTCCGGCCTGGAAAACGCCGGCTTTTACCATGATGAGGCCGAAACTTCCGATGAAGCGGTTGATTCGCCGGAAAATAGCTTTCAGATGGGCGACAAAATAACGAAATTGGAAAACGCCGCAAGAAAAGCGCGCGCCAAGGCTAACGCTTTAGCGGCAGAAGTCAAGCAGCTATATTCGAAGTATTTGCAAACCATTAAACCCAATCAGGATGCTCAAATTCATGTCGACCGTCTTCGAGCTATAGTCGAGAATACAAAAAACAAATTCTCATTTGCTAAAGCCGCGCTAAAAGAGTCGAGCAAAAACGCCGAGCTCAAACGCAACGTTTCAACGCTAAAGGCAATTTACAGCGCGCAAAAATCCGAGTTCAAAGCGGCGCTAAAGTCGTTTAAAGCAATAAACAAAAACATGCTGTCGCTCAAGAAGGCCTACGACAAAAAGCAAGCGCGAGCCAAAGCCGCCGAGGCAAAAGCGCAAACGCTGGAGGCCGAATATTCGACTATGCGGCCGCCATCTGCGGCAAGCGCTTCCGATCCAGGCGCGCAGACCGATACGGTCGTCGATTTAATGGTCTTGTACACACATGTCAATCAAACACCCGGTTACGCAAAACAGCGCATCCAATATTTGGTCGACGTATCCAACCAAGCCTATAAAGACTCCGGAATCAACATGAGCTTAAGACTGGTACATACTCGTCAAACCAGTTATCCGGAATCCGGTGCCAACGCTAAGGCACTTGGAGACTTGGCGGCTGGCAAGGGCGCATTTTCCGACACTGCGTCGCTTCGAAATCGATATGGCGCCGATTTGGTCGTGCTATTCAGACCGCTATATGCAAATAGCACGGAAAGTTGCGGAATCACCTATGTCGGTTTCGCCAAAGGAGGCAACGCAAATCCAAGTCTAGGCTTCAGTACCGTTAGCGATGGTTATTCAAGAGACGCCAAATCGAATTACTATTGCGACACCAATACTTTTACCCATGAGATCGGCCATGCCTTTGGCAATGTGCACGACCGGGAATATAGCGACTTCGCCGGTAAATTCAACTATTCCTACGCTTGGGGCATCAACGGAAAATTCGGCACCGTCATGAGTTATTACGGTCCGTCCGTCATGTTGTTTGCTACTCCGAATTTAAAAACCCAATGCGCGGGCACCGCATGCGGTTTTCCCGAAGGCCATGCTAACGCATCCGATCAAACGAGGACGACCAATTACACCGCACCGCTGGTCGGCCGCTATAAGCCTACCAAAGTAACAACCCCCGTCATTCAATGACGATCGATGGGCTTCCGTCGAATACTCGGATTTGCAACATATCCGTCAAACAAATAACGCATCCCGGTGCTTTATTTGTTACAGGCCTGCCGCGGCAAACAAGGCGTGTGATCTTTACCGGCTTCACGATTGCAATCGTATAGGCGTTCCTGGTAACAAATCGCGCAACGGTTCAGCCTGCGCAAATAGCGGCAATACGCCGTCATGACTAAATCGTTGAGACGATTACGTTTCGAGTTACTTTCGTTAGAGAAAGTATATTTATTGATCAATAACGCATAAAGTTTACGCGCTTGGTCGATTAAGGTGTCGTTATCCATGCCAAGGCCTATAAGGACTGACCATTACGTTAGCATATTCTAATATTTAATAAATAATTAAGATAGCAGTCTTTTAACTTGCAATAGCCGTTTCAGCGAATTAAATCCGTCGACCTGATAAGCGATCATACCGAACTCTTGAGCGCTGGCAACGTTGGCGGCGCAATCGTCGAAAAAGTAAACTTCTTCCGGAGTGACTTCGCATTCCTTTACCGCCAAGGCAAATATTTCGCGATCCGGCTTTATCGCGCCGATCAGATGCGAAAACAAGCTGATATCGAAATTCGCCTCAATATCGTCGAATTGCGACCAATGCAAGGGATTGGAATTGCTTAAGCAGCCGACTTTGTAGGATTTGCGCAGTTCTCGCAGGGTTTCGCGCGCACCGGGAAAGAATTTCCGGGGCCAGGACGCGAATTCTTGCAAAAACGCTTGCGGCGTAAGCGTCAGTTTCCACTCGGCGATAAACCGTTCGGCAAAGTCTTCCGGCGAGATTTCGCCGCGTTCGAACCGCCGTACCGGCTGCGACTTCAACCAGCGCATTTTGAGATCGCTATTTTGATCGTGATCCGGCAATAAGCGCTTCAGGCGCTCGAACATCGAACTCTCGATTAATACACCGCCCAAGTCGAACAATAACAATGCAGGACTACGCATCACCCCCCCTTTTTTTCACAGGCCGATAAGGCCGATTCGATGCGGAACGTGTTGCGCAATATCCTAGAAAAAGAATGTGACCCTAATATTTCAACCGGGCGTGTTCGCTTCGGCAATTTTGCAAAGATCAACTACGCGTAGCCAGCCTCAACAAATCCAAAATGTCGAAAATCCGGCCCAGGTAGATTTCATCGATGCCGTATTTTGCTTCGGGCTCGCCTTTAAGCTCGGCCGCCAGCACGTCGATGAATCGGTAGAGCCGCTTTTGATGTAATCCCAATTTGGTCTGCAAAGGGTCGGCGATAATGCCGGTAAACGCGCTAATCACGCCCAAAGCCGCCATGACCGCGCCAGTGACCGCAACGACCAGCCCGGCGGACGCTGTGACCGGAAACAATCCGTAATACCAAGCACCCAAGGCCGGCCCCAGCCAGAACTGGGCTATTGCGATCTTTTGCGCAATAGCCGTTGCCGCCGCCGCACCGGCGGATAAGGCGCCCGGCATGGTTTGCTGCAAGGCCGCGTAACTTGAACACAAGGTAATGATATTGCCGGCAATTTCCGAGGCGGCGGCACGGCTGCCGGCATAGGTTTGCAGATTGAGTTCGAGCTTGCGCCGAAAGTCCGGACGGGCGGCGTTTCGCAGGATTTCGTTCAGATAGCCGTCGATCAGCGTCGCCAACTTGGCATCCTGCAAAATGGCTTCGAGTAAAGCATCCTTAGTCGATGTTTTGGCCTCCTGCCGAAACGGTAACTCCAGCAACTCGGTATAAATCAACCAAACGACTTCCTTTTGCACGTCGGTTTGGAATCCGCTCGGCAAGCGTTTTAGACGTCGCGCAATGTTTACGGCACCCATTTTATCCAACAGAAAAGCGCCGGCTCTGGTCGCGGCCAAAGGCAGCAACCATATGACGTTCAGAGGCGCCTTGTATAGGTCTTTGCCCAATGCCTTACGATGCAGGCGCAACGTACCGCGAAACAAAAAATGCTCCGCCACGAAGGCCGGCACCTTGGCCTTTCGGTCTTTAATATAACGTTCGATGCCGGCATCGACGGCGTCCCGAATCAGCCGGCGCTGTTCAGCCGAAAGCGAAGGGATGGCCTTTGTATCAGTCGGTTTATCCAAATCCGGCAAGTTCATGCACCATCGTCGTCAAAGCGTTAACAGGCACTCGATTATCAATGAAAATTCGAAGAATGACACCGTCTAAATTTTATTAGCGTTGGTTAAAAAGCGTTCTTGCGAAACCGAAGAAAACGATTGCCGGGGTTATCTAACGCCGAACCGCAGGCAATTTTCCGATTCCTGCCTTAATAAGCGCCCGCGACTTCGCGGGCATCATTTTCGATGACCCTATAGATTCCGCCTTGGAACATATGAGCTGAAGACGAGTCCATATTGGCATTTGCACTTATTCGAGGATAATCCGTATGGGTTTCGCCACTTTGAGTAAACTGTTTCTCTTCTTATTATGGCCGGTCATTTTTCTGGTGATCCTTTACTACCACGACAAGGACAAGTTTAAACAACGATTGAAACACTTTAAATTTAAGGATTGGTAGACCCAACAACAGGCCGGGGTCTTGTCTAGAACAATCCGGACTTTCTCAATTGCCGCCGCAAACAGAAATTCACGCACTGATTGCCCGAGTCAGAGCCGATTTAAATGCTGCCAAGTTCGGACGGATATTTAAATTCACTCCGGCTCAAGAGCCGTCTAGATAAACCCCGAACCATCGGTCACGGTTGGAACAGCGGCGATTTCCTCCTTATCTGATTCGCGGTATGACCATTTCTCGGTGTCGATGCATCGATTAACCGAATGCCATTTGAGGCACACTCAACCAAAGGAGAGGAACACGCTGAATGGGTTAACTTACCTAAAATAAATCCCAATTTATGGTATTTAACATAGTTAAATATTTTCCAGGTAGTCATGTCGCGGCAATGTCTTGATTTAGCGGTTTAATATAGTAAGGCACTAAAATTGCTGATAAAAAGTCGCAGCGAATAGATCGATTTCGGGTTAGCACATCGCGCCATTTCCGTTCTGTTAAAAACGGCCGGCAGGAAACTCGTCGACTTATGCATGGTGCGTGCTTATCCAGCTGGGACGCTAGTTGACTATGTCGACGGCGTGCGTACATTTCGTTTCACTATCAAACATTTTTAATTTATGAAATACATTAATAAAGCGAAACTCATGCTTAAAATTGCGGCCGTAACCGTGAGCATGTACACGCCATTGGCCGGCGCATCGACGATTTCAACCAATTTGGGAACCCTAAGTTTGCCGTTCGGTATTCTGACCAGCGACAACGCCCTCGCAGGCAATTCTTCATTCAGTGATTATTGGAGCTTTACGATCGGTTCCAATGCATTTTTTGCCGGTTCCGAAGTTTCAACAGTAATAACTGAAACCAGCGAAATACCGGGTTACGCCGCAACATCGATCAGCGGCACCGCTATCTCCTCTTTACAATTGTTTAACGGTGTCGGGACTTCGGGTGCATTGATCGCCGAAGCCCTAAGCACCACAAACCTATCCGATCCATATTATCCCTTTGGTTCCACGATTCCGATCTACCGGACAACGGATACCTATAACGCGTTTTTGAACAACGTAAGCCTTAATGCAGGCACTTATACGCTTGCCGTCAACGGACAAGTTTTTGGCGATGCTGCAGGTAGTTTTTCCGGCAGCTTCTCGTTAATTCCAAACAATAGCCAGCCGGCAGCGGTACCGCTTCCGCCGACCATATGGTTGTTGGGAAGCGCCTTAGGAGTACTATCGTTCAGAACCCGCAAAAAGAAGCCCGCTTAATAGCGATATTTGCGCAAAGAGTTCACATCATGCAGCCGGAAATGCCAGCGCGTTTGCCGGCTTCTTAGCGTTTTTAGCCTCGTCGAATAGCCGGCGGCCTTAGCAAGGCATCACCGAAAGCCTATTCAGGTTTCTGGTTGGCTTTATACCACCAAGTGCCGGCCGCAACCGTTACACCGGCTATGAACAGCAGCATCAACGTAGGATGCTGATATAAGGCGTCGAAAAAGGCCCCGACCGACTTTGGCATGCCCCGATAACAAATAGTCTCCATAATTTCTCCCGAATATTCTAAAACACACGCCTAGCATATTTCCGAAACGCGGGTTTGTCTAGCCGATTGCCGGAAACGCATTCGGACCGCCGGTAAATTGGGCTGGAAGGCGAAAATCAAGAATGGTTTTCGTCGCGAAAGTATCGCGGTTGCCGTTCCTCTAACCGTCGCTAAATTCGGCTTCGCGGCAGCGGATCATCAATTTTGCCGGTTTTAAATTCCGCGTGGGCACATCAACCGTGCCCACCCTACCCGGCTACGACCCTACGCGGGCTAGTGGTTACCGGCATAGCGGGCCAAAAATCGATCCAGTTGATTGGCAAAGTTTTGAATATCACGCGAACCCAACGCCGCCGGCCCGCCGGTCTCGATGCCGCTGGCGCGCAGGCCTTCCATAAAATCGCGCATCGCCAAGCGCTCGCCGATATTCTCCCGGCTATAGGCTTCGCCGCGAGTATCGATGACATGCCCACCTTTGGCGACGGCCTCCGCCGCCAACGGAATATCGCCGGTGACGACCAAGTCGCCTGCCGCCATGCGTTGGATGATCTCGTTATCCGCCGCGTCGAAACCGCCGGCGACGCGCAGCATGCGAACATAACGCGAAGGCGGCACCGATAAATTTTGATTGGCGACCAACGTCGTCGTTATTCGACAACGCTCCGCCGCACGAAACAGAATATCCTTGACCGCCTTGGGGCAGGCGTCGGCGTCGACCCAGATTTGCATGGTGTGTGAGTGTGAAGTTAAAAGCTGCTTGTTTTGGGTGTCGCTGCCGCGACTGTTATGCCGGTTCGCGGACCGGCGTTAAATTAGACTTCACAATAGCGAACCCATTGAAACAAAGATATTTCAATTAAAACATGCGTCCGATTACACAGATTCTAATCGGACCTACGCGGGCTAAACCGACGCCAAATTGTCCCACCTTAACAACTGAGCGGTCCAACGATGCCAAAAACAACATTTAAAAAAATGCTGTGGTGCATCATTACGTGAAAAACCTTCGGCTATCAATAATTCATTTCGACACAATCCATCGACAACACGGTATATTGCGGGTTCGTCCTTTTCAATCAACAGCCTTTGTCTCTGGTATATTTGCCAATCTGCTTCGTTATCGGCTGGTCCGCTGACCATATAGATTTCCAGATTAGCAAAACGCTCTCGCAAATCGCCATGCAGATTCGCACGTTTGGAATAGCCAATTACCATATCCAGTGAAGCTAATAATGCTGCAAATACGCTGATACCCATCAACCAGGGCCGTAGGGCGCATAAGCGATAGCGTCATGCACCAATTCTTTTAATGCCATCCGGCGGAAGGCGCTCCGCTTTTCCGCCCTACGATATCACCCGCACTTACTTTCCCCGCAATTCAAACAAGTCATGCAGCCGTCCATCAACACCATGGCCTTGGTGCTGCATTTGGGGCAAAGTATCGCTTGTTCGG
This sequence comes from Methylomonas sp. MgM2, assembly GCF_054172045.1. Lineage (NCBI taxonomy): Bacteria > Pseudomonadati > Pseudomonadota > Gammaproteobacteria > Methylococcales > Methylococcaceae > Methylomonas > Methylomonas sp. MgM2. Next base: position 89,148 of record NZ_JBSYXO010000018.1, read on the forward strand.
GGAATGCGTTGCCTTCCGATGCGCCGTGCTGGGCTTCGAATTCGCGGCGTTTTTCTTCCAGGAATTGTTTGTGATGGTCGCTGAGCTGCTCGGATTTGATCATGCCGATGTGTTTCAGGTGCGATTCGATCGCGTGGCCGATTTCGGCCACCAACGAAGGCATGAATACCCCGCCTTTCTTGAAATAACCGCCGCGCGGGTCGAACACCGCTTTTAACTCCTCGACCAGGAAGCAGGCGTCGCCGCCTTTGCGGAACACGGCCGAAATGACCCGGGTCAGCGCCAATACCCACTGGAAATGCTCCATGTTCTTGGAGTTGATGAAGATTTCGTAGGGCCGGCGTTCCTCGTGGGCGGTGCCCTGATTCAGGATCATGTCGTTGATCGTGATATACAAGGCATGCTCCGATTGCGGGGTCTTGATCTTATACGTCGAACCCAGCAAGACTTCGGGCCGCTCGACGTTTTCGTGCATTTCCTCCAGCGAGGGCTTTTCCGCTTCGGCCGGTGCCGTAGTTTCGGTGTTGTCTTTGGTCAGCACTTTATAGCCGACGATTTTTTTGCTGATTTTGTGTAGGGTCATGTCTGTGTCTCGTATTCGGTGTAGGTTGGGTTTCGCAGGGCATAAACACTAAACGTAACCCAACGGACGGCTTTCGATCCCGGGTTACGCTACGCTAACCCAGGTTACGTTTTTTAGCATTAAAACTTACCGTAATAGCCTTCCTTCAACGCATCGAACAAATTGGCGGCAGTATGCACTTCGCCGTCGTATTCCACTTCTTCGTTGCCTTTCAGTTCGATGACGTGGCCGTCCTCCAGCGTGAACTGGTAAGTGGTGTTTTCCAGGTCTTTTTCCTTGACCAACACCCCCTGGAACACTTCGGGGTTGAAGCGGAAGGTGGTGCAGCCTTTGAGACCCTTGTCGTAGGCGTATTCGTAGATGGACTTGAAGTCCTCGTACGGATAGTCGGTCGGCACGTTGGCGGTTTTCGAGATCGAAGAGTCTATCCATTTTTGCGCGGCGGCCTGAATGTCGACGTGCTGCTTGGGCGTAATGTCGTCTGCCGAGATGAAATAATCCGGCAATTGCTGACCGGGATCGTCGCTATACGGCATCGCATTGGCGTTTATCAATTGGCGGTAGGCCAGCAATTCGAACGAAAATACGTCGATCTTTTCCTTGGACTTTTTGCCTTCGCGGATCACGTTGCGCGAATAGTGGTGGGCGAAGCTCGGCTCTATGCCGTTGCTGGCGTTGTTGGCCAAGGACAGGGAAATCGTGCCGGTCGGCGCGATCGAGCTGTGATGGGTGAAGCGGCAGCCGGTCTCGGCCAATTCCGCGACCAATTCCGGTTCTTCCTTGGCCAGCCGCTGCATATAGCGGCTGTATTTGGCGTGCAGGATTTTGCCCGGCACCTGGTCGCCCAGCTTGAAGCCGTCGGCTTTCATTTCCGGACGCTTGTGCAGCATCTCGCCGGTCACGGTGAACATCTGCTCCATGATAGGCGCAGGCCCTTTTTCCTTGGCCAATTCCAGACCCGCTTTCCAGCCTTCGACCGCCAATTCCTTGGTGACCTGCTCGGTAAAGGCCAGCGATGCTTCGTCGCCGTATTTCATGCCCATCATCGTGATAGTCGAACCCAGGCCCAGATAACCCATGCCGTGCCGGCGCTTGCCGAAAATTTCGTCGCGTTGTTTCTCCAGCGGCAAACCGTTGATTTCGACGACGTTGTCCAGCATCCTAGTGAAGATGCGGATGGCTTTGCGATAGGCCGCCCAATCGAAACCGGCATCTTTACCGAAGGGGTTTTCGACGAAACGGGTCAGATTGATCGAACCGAGCAAGCAACTGCCATAGGGCGGTAACGGTTGTTCACCGCAGGGATTAGTGGCTCTGATGTTTTCGCAGAACCAGTTGTTATTCATCTCGTTGACTTTGTCGATCAGGATGAAACCCGGTTCCGCATAGTCGTAGGTTGAAGACATGATGATGTCCCACAGGCGGCGGGCCGGCATGACTTTGGCGATGCGGCACGCCACCAAGCCGTCTTCGTTGACGACATAGCCTTTTTTATTCGGCAAATCGCGCCAGACGATCTTGCTACCGTCGTTCAAGTCCAGTTTGTCGGTCTTGACTTCTCTTTCGGTCACCGGGAAAGACAAAGGCCATTGGCCGTCGTTTTTGACAGCCTCCACGAACTCGCTGGTAATCAACAGCGACAGGTTGAATTGACGCAATCGGCCGTCTTCGCGTTTGGCCCGAATGAAATCGATCACATCGGGATGCGCGACATCGAAGGTCGCCATTTGCGCGCCGCGGCGGCCGCCGGCCGAAGACACGGTGAAGCACATTTTGTCGTAGATATCCATGAACGACAGCGGGCCCGAGGTATAGGCGCCGGCGCCGGACACATAAGCGTCACGCGGACGCAAGGTCGAAAACTCGTAGCCGATGCCGCAGCCGGCTTTCAGGGTCAGACCGGCCTCGTGGACTTTGGCCAATATGTCGTCCATCGAATCTTCGATGATGCCGGATACGGTGCAGTTAATCGTCGAAGTCGCCGGCTTGTGCTCCAGCGCCCCGGCATTGGATACGATGCGGCCGGCCGGAATCGCGCCCTTGCGCAAGGCCCACAAGAATTCCTTGTAATATTGCTCGCGCAGGGCTTTGGTGCCCTCCACTTCGGACAGCGCTTTGGCTACGCGTTTATAGGTATCGTCCATGGTCGCGTCTATGGCCGTACCGTCTTTGGTCTTCAGCCGATATTTACTGTCCCAGATGTCCAGAGAGGCGCTTTGCAGCGGAATTTCAGCATTATGTGGCGTTACAACTTGAAGTTTTGCGGTCATTCTTAAGTCCCTTGTTAATAGTATGGCGAAATACTAGGCCTTTAGCTGAATAAATCAGCCTACGGCATGGATCAACGGTTTATACGCGACAAAATCGCTACAACGACGAAAACACCGTATCTAGTGATTTTTAAAAATATTAACACAATATATTGTGTTGTCTAGAGGGGGTTGCGGCAAAAAACCGCTTGACTTTCCTTAATATTTTTCAAGTCAAAGGCTTAGCCTCGACATTTAATTTGGCGCTAAAGAAATACAGCGAATGCTAAGAAATATAGAGATCGCCGGCGCCAAATCCAGCCGAAATATCTAACGAAAAAGCAAATCCTATTGCTCGGTTTTCATTAAATTCAGCAAATCGTCCGCCGACATCTTGCCGCTGATGTCGGCACCATCCAACAAGCTATCGGCCAAATCGCGCTTATGGTCATGCAAGGCGACGATTTTCTCTTCGACGGTATTTTTAGCGATCATCCGATAAATGGTCACGGGCCGTTGCTGGCCGATGCGATGAGCGCGGTCGGACGCTTGATCTTCCACCGCCGGATTCCACCACGGGTCCATGTGGATCACATAGTCGGCCGCGGTCAGATTCAATCCTACCCCGCCGGCCCTGAGGCTGATCAGAAACAGCTCGCCTTCTCCGCGCTGGAATGCATCGACCCTTTGTTGACGCTGTTTGTTCGGCGTGGAACCGTCCAGATATTGATAGGCAATACCGCGCTGCTCGACAAATTCTTTGATCAATTGCAAATGATCGACGAATTGACTAAACACCAAAGCCTTGTGTTTGTTATCCAGCAACTCATCGACGATTTCGCCGAACGCGGCTAACTTGCTGCTAGGCAACGCCAGATCGGCATTGACCAAACGCGTATTACAGCAGCTACGCCGTAATTTGGTAATTGCCGCCAAAATTTGCAGGTGCTTGGCACCGGCCGCTTCCTCGCTACTGACCAACATGGCCAGGCTGTCACGACGCAGAGCCTCGTAAAACGCGGTTTCTTCCGGGCTGAGTTCCACGTAAATCGGAATTTCCGTGCGCGGCGGCAGTTCCTGCAGCACTTGGTTTTTTGTACGGCGCAGAATGAAGGGCTGTATCAGTTTCTTCAGCTGATGCTTGGCCTGCATATTCTTTTCCCGCTCGATCGGGCCGGCGAAACGTTTATTGTATTGTTCCAGCGAACCGAGCAAACCGGGATTAATGAAACGAAATAGATTCCAAAGTTCGCCCAAATGATTTTCCAGCGGTGTACCGGTCATGATCATTTTGAAGCCGGCCTGCAAATTCATGGCGCCTTGCGAACGACGGGTAGCGATGTTCTTGATCCATTGCGCTTCGTCGAGCACTACCGTGCCGAATTCGACCTGCGCCAGCATCTCGGCCAATTGCTCCTGCTGCAACAAACCGTAACTACAAACCAAAAGATCGAACGGCAGCAAATTATCCAACAATTGCCGGCGGTCGCCGCCGCCGAGTATGATCGGATTTAAAGTCGGCGCGAAACGCCGCGCTTCATTCTCCCAGTTCATGCAAACCGAGGTCGGCGCCACGATCAAGCTAGGGCCGAGCGGCGCCCGCTCCACCAGCAGCGCCAGCCCTTGCACGGTCTTCCCCAGCCCCATATCATCGGCCAAACAGGCACCGACGCCCCATTGAGCCAAGCGCGACAACCAGCAATAACCGTCCATCTGATAATCGCGCAATTCGGCCTGAAACGTCGACGGCACCTTGGGTTGATAGTCGCGGGCCGCTTGCAAACGTTGAATATGTTGTTGCCAATGTTTGTCGGCTTTAAAGCCTTCTTCATCCTGCCAGTCTTCCAGGGTCAAAGCGGCCAAAGGGCTCAAGCGCACTCTCTTGCCGCTGATGTCGGCATAAGCTTTTAAATCGTCCAAGCGGCGGCGGAATTCGTCGGTCAAGGCGATGAATTGGCCGTCTTTCAGTTGCAAAAAACGTCCTTGCCGCTGGTCTAACAAGCCCAATAGCTGCTGCATGTCCAAGACGGTCTCGTCATTGATTTTCAGCTCGCCTTGCAACGCAAACCAGTCGTTGTCGCGTTTGATTTGCACGCCGAAGCCTTTACCGCCGGTTTGACCCAAAACCTTGAAACGCACGCCTTCCGGCCACTCCAATAGGACTTGTTCCGCCGGTAGGGACTGAACTTGTAGCAAGAGTTCCAAACAGGCCTCCGGATGCTCCAGCAACCAATCGCCGGCCGCATCGCGCTCGGCGTCTTGTAACGCCCCGCACGCGTCGATTACCGCTGCGGCAAGCTGCTTCTCGCGTTTAAAGTCACGTTGCGCCTGTAACCGCTTGCCGTTGATTTCAGCCAATACACTTTCCCCGCCGTGCCCGGCCTGGAAATAGGCGCCGCCGTCCGCGAACGGGCGCACCAACAGAGCCACGCGCAAACCTTCGCCGTGAGGCAACAGATGAAGACGAGGCGTGGCGTCGGCCTCGACCTGTTCCGCCGTGCTGGAACTGCCGCCTATATCCGAATGCACGGTCAGCAGGCCCGAAATACTGGTCAGGGTCTGCAGGACTTTCTCTTGCGCGGAAACCGGCACCTCCAGCCCGCTCGGCCCCAACACCCCATAGACCGTATGATGGTCGGCGGTATATTCCACTACCCGCAGGCGGGTCGGCGTTTCCTTGATGACCTGAAATTTCTCTTCTCGGCCCGGAGCGGGTTCCAGGCTAATCTTGATCTTATCGTCGCTCTGTCTTTTGACCCGCAATTCCGCTTCGCCTCTAACCACCTCCACCCGTACTTCGGGCGCATCGGCCCAAAACAACAAGGGCTGACCAATCAGCGCTTGCGGCAAACCGCTATCGAATTCGAAATACGTGCCGCCGCCGTACCAACCGGAATCGCGGTATTCCTTGATATGCGCGCAAAGCTTGAGATCGTGCTCGCTGAGGTAATCAAAACCGTCCCGCTCTTGCGCCAGCCGCTTCAAGGCTACCGCCCTTCCCTTGCTCCATCCGCCTTTGATTTGTTGCTTTTGTTCGCGTGGTTCTATTTTGATACGGCCGTACTCGTCAAAGCTCAACAGCCACGCCAAGCGCGTCGGCTTCTCGTCGCGTGAAGCACCGGCCGTGGTCTTATCGGCGACGGGTAAATTCAGCAAGGCGTCCAAAGCCACTTCCCAATCCGCTCGGACGACAAACAAATCGGCCAATGCGATACGACCTTGGTTGAAGAAGCTCTGATCCCATTGCGCCGATTTCGCACTCTGCAAGCGGCTAAAAACTTTTGCCAGTTCCGCCGCAGGCCAACGATAGCCGTTGTTCGTCAAATGGGTATAGAGCTGTTGATCGACCGCCTCGACACGGCTGGCGAAATCGGCTTTGCACCAACCCTGCATCAATAGCAACAACACCGGCTGCAATATCGACGTATGATGCACGGTGTCGGGTACGCCGCTATCGCGAAATCCGCTGTAAACCCGATAGTTCATAGGAATGTTGAGCAAGATATCGCGAGCGGCCAGGTCGCCTTGCTGATACCGCAGAAAAAACTGAATGTATTGGTAAATCCCGCTCCAATAACTATCCGTTTTGATAGCCTGATTTAACAAAGCGACCAACTTGGCGCGCGCTTTGGCGTCGTTCGTTTTCAAGATCGCCAGCGGATAAAACACGCCTGCCAATCCGTAAAAGTAAGCCGCACGCCGACCGCTCAGTTTCCTGAGTAAAGCTAAGGCTTTTTCGAAACGACTGACAGCTTCGTAAAAATCGCCGGCAAGACATGTCAAGGTTGCCTCAATCGCCAATAGCTCGGGATCTTCGACGCCTTTCAATAAAGCGGATGCCTCTTCCCATTCGCCGCGCAATAATTTCAATTCGAGGTACAGGCGAGAAAAAATCGGATCGTCCCGCTCTTCCCCATCGGCCAACTGCTGCTCAAAGAAGACATCCAAATCGGGCTGCCGATATAAATAAATCGTTTGATGCAATGCAGCATATTCAGCCAACTCTTTTAAGATCAAACCGTGGCGCCTTTGAAACCAGGCGACGTCCAACGGATTCAAAAACCATGACAAATACAAATCAACGTGACTGGGCAAGCCGCCCGGATAGCGCCCGCCCAATTCCAGACAGGCCTGCATTTCCTGATAATTGCCACGGTGAAAATAAATACGCGCTTCGCGCACGCAATCTTCGGCAGTGTTATAGCGATAATAACCTTTGCCCGCCGGATTCAGCGCCAGTACTTCCGCGGCGTACATTTCGAATTCTTTGTCGGCTATCAACTGCCGGGTAATGACTTCAACCAGCGCGCGCGAACAGCGGGTGCCCCCGGGACGCACATTCTCTTCCAGCAGGCCTTCCGCAATCAGCGGCCGCAGTCTGGCCTTGACGGTTTCCGATTTCAATATCCGGCTGCCTTCCTTGATACCGAGGTTGGCCAACATCTTGGCGATATTCGTCAGCGAACAATAGCCGTGATATACCGCCAGCAAATTGACGATAACTTGTAAATCGGCCGGTAAGGCGAGATAGGCTTGAAGCAATTTAGCGCGTTGCGGATAAGTCATACGATGATCAAATTACGACTTGCACGTTAACGAAAATAAAAAAGCCCGCCTGTGGCGGGCTTACGCATTGGCAATGTTGCCGATTACAGCTTGGCCAAAACCTGGGCGACGGTCTCCCCCATTGCCGAGGGCGTCGGTGCAATCGTCACGCCCAATTCTTTCAGCATTTCGACTTTTTCCGCCGCCGATTCGCCGGACGAGGAAATGATCGCACCGGCATGGCCCATACGGCGGCCTTTCGGCGCGGTCAAACCTGCGATGTAGGCCACGACCGGTTTAGTCATATGCTCTTTGGCGAACATGCCGGCTTCGACTTCTTGCGGACCGCCGATCTCGCCTATCATCAGAACCACTTTGGTTTCCGGGTCTTGTTCGAATCGCTCGAAAATGTCGCGGTGCGAACTGCCGTTGATCGGATCGCCGCCGATACCGACCGAGGTCGAGATGCCGATACCCAAACGTTTCATTTGATCCGCCGCTTCGTAACCCAATGTACCCGAACGGCCGACGATGCCGACGTTACCGGGTATGTAGATATGACCCGGCATGATGCCCAGCATGGATTTTCCGGGGCTGATGGTGCCGGCACAGTTAGGCCCGGTCAGCACCATGCGCTGTTCTTTCGGAAAGCGGCGCAAGAAATTCTTGACCTTCATCATGTCTTGAGTCGGGATGCCGTCGGTGATCGATACACAGTATTTGATGCCGGCGTCCGCCGCCTCCATGATCGAATCGGCCGCATAAGCCGGCGGGACGAACACGATGCTGGCTTCGGCGCCAACCTGTTGAACGGCTTCTTTGACGGTGTTGAATACCGGTCTGCCCAAATGGGTTTGACCGCCTTTGCCGGGTGTGATGCCGCCGACCACGTTGGAACCGTAGGCTATCATTTCCTGGGCGTGGAAAGTGCCGATTTTGCCTGTGAAACCTTGGACGATGATGCGGGTGTCTTTATCGATGAAAATTGCCATGTCGTTTCCTTAACCTTGTGTTGCGCCGGACACGGATGTCCCAGTGTCGCCGGAAGCAGGATGCTGTAAGCGACCCACAACTTGATTACGCGCTTCGACCGCTTTCTCGGCGGCTTCCGCCAAGGTCTCGGCCATGATGATGGGTAGGCCGCTGTCGGCGATGATCTTGCGGCCTTCCTCGACATTGGTACCGGACAAGCGCACGATCAACGGCACTTGCATGTCGATTTTTTTAACCGCCTGCACCACGCCCTCGGCGATCCAGTCGCAACGGTTGATGCCGGCGAAGATGTTGACCAGCATGGCTTTGACGTTTTTGTCCTGCAACACCATGCGGAAGGCTTTTTCGGTGCGCTCGGGCGAGGCGCCGCCGCCGACGTCCAAAAAGTTAGCCGGTTCGCCGCCCGCAAGTTTGATCATATCCATGGTCGCCATCGCCAGACCTGCACCGTTGATCATGCAGCCGATGTCGCCGTCCAGGCCGACGTAGCTGAGCCCTCGGTCGGCCGCCGCCATTTCGCGCGGATCTTCCTGGGTTTTATCGCGCAGTTCGGAGATGTTTTGCCGGCGGAACAAGGCGTTGTCGTCGAAGCCCATTTTGGCGTCCAGCGCGACCAGTTCGTCGTGACTATTGATGACCAAGGGATTGATTTCGACCATGTTGGCGTCCAAGTCGCGCATGGCCCGGTAGCAACCTTGAATCAATTTGACTGCTTGCGGCACCAAGTCGGCTTTCAAGCCTAACGCAAAAGCCATCTTGCGCGCTTGGAAGTCCTGCAAGCCGACCGCCGGCTCGATGTAGATTTTTTTGATCGCTTCCGGATTGTTTTCCGCCAGCTCTTCGATCTCCATGCCGCCCTGCGACGAACCGACCATGACGATACGTTCATGCGCGCGGTCGATCAGCAGGCTGAAATACAGTTCTTTAACAATCTCGGTACCGGCTTCCACGTAAAGGCGCAGACATTGTTTGCCGGCCGGGCCGGTTTGGTGTGTCACCAAACGTTTACCCAATAAAGACTCAGCGGCTTCGCTGACTTCGTCGTGGGTCTTGCAGATTTTGATGCCGCCTGCCTTACCGCGCGCTCCGGAATGAATTTGGGCCTTGACCACCCAAACGTGACCGCCTATCTCCCTGGCGCGCTGTACCGCGTCTTCCGGACTGTAGGCCAAGCCGCCGGCGGCGATTTTTACGCCGTATTCCGACAGCAGTTGTTTTGCTTGGTACTCATGAATGTCCATGAATTTCTCTCGTCGTATTAACAATGTAGGTTGGGTTTACCGGACCGGCATAAAAGGCGTCAGCCCTAACCCGCCACGAAGGCTTTCAAGCCCGGGGACGCTACGCCGACCCGGGCTACGTTTGGTTTATTTACTTTTCGCCGCTATCGCTTCCGCCATGCGCACTACATTGTTAGCCATGCGCTCCGACGCGGCATCGATCAAACGGCCGTCTAGGGCCGCAGCCCCTTTACCCTGGGCGGCGGCTTCCTGCAGGGCCGCCAGAATGCGTTTGGCTTTTTCGACTTCGGCAGGCGGCGGCGTGAATACCTCGTTGGCTAACGCGATTTGCGAGGGATGGATCGCCCATTTGCCTTCGCAACCCAAGGCGGCTGCACGGCGGGCGGCGGCTTTGAATCCTTCCGGGTCTTTGATATCGCCGAACGGACCGTCGATCGGGCGCAAGCCGTAGGCGCGGCAGGCCACCGTCATGCGGCTGATCGCGAAATGCCATTGGTCACCCGGATAATCCGGATTCAAGCCGCCGATGTTGACGGTGCGGGCCCGGTTGCTGGCGGCATAATCGGCCACGCCGAAATGCAGAGCCTCCAATCGGCCGCCGATAGCGCCTTGTTTGGCGATGTCTTCGACGTTGGCCATGCCCAATGCGGTTTCGATCAATGCCTCTATACCGATTTTGTTCGTGAGGCCTTGCTGCATTTCCAACTGGTTCAACATGGCTTCCACCATGTAAACGTCGCCGTAAACCCCGACTTTCGGAACCAACAAAGTCTTGATCTTGCCGCCGGCCTGCTCGACCAAGTCGACCACGTCGCGCACCATATATTGGGTATCCAGACCATTGATGCGCACCGACAAGGTAATGCCGTGGCCTTCCCAGTCCAAATCATTGATCGCTTGAATGACGTTTTTACGCGCCTGCAGCTTGTCGTCCGGCGCTACGGCGTCTTCCAAATCCAAAAACACATAGTCCACACCGCTTTTCAAAGCTTTTTCGAACATTTCCGGGCTGGAACCCGGTACCGCCAATTCGCAGCGTTGTACGCGAGGGGTATTGGCTACATATAAAGTGTGGCTCATGCAATATTTTCCTTCAATGGGTAATCGGATCGCTACAAATCCGATTCTGATAAGTAATAAAGAACACGACATTTTACTTTCAGGGCACCTAATGTCAAATTGCGCTCCATTAACCAGGCTATTAACCGAACGGAAACAACTTGCCGAAAACCGGTAATTATGACAACATCCCGCGATTTTTAGACGATTAATCAAATTCAAAGGAGAAACCTGATGGCGGGTCGCAATCACTTATTTGTTCCAGGTCCAACCAATACCCCACACGAAGTGCTGAGCGCCATGCATGTCGCCATGGAAGATCATCGTTCGCCGATCTTCCCCAACTTACTGAAACCGATTCTGGAAGACTTGAAGAAAATTTTCCGTACCGAAGCCGGCCAATGCTTCACCTTTCCAGCGACCGGCACCGCGGGCTGGGAAGTCGCGCTGACCAACTGCCTGAATCCCGGCGACAAGGTGTTGATCTATCGTTTCGGCCAATTCGGCCACCTGTGGGCTGCCGCCGCCAAGAATTTAGGCTTCGACGTCGAAGTACACGAAATCGAATGGGGCAAAGGCATTCCGTTGGACCACCTGGAAGCCCGCCTGAAGGAAGACGCCGCCCACACCATCAAAGCGGTGCTGGCCACCCATAACGAAACCTCGACCGGTGTCACCAGCGACATTCCAGGCGTGCGCAAAGCCATGGACGCCGCAGGCCACCCTGCCCTGCTGTTCGTCGACGGCGTCAGCTCGATTGCTAGTATCGATTTTCGCATGGACGAATGGGGCGTGGACGGCGCCATCAGCGGCTCGCAAAAAGGCTTCATGCTGCCCGCCGGCCTGGCGATTCTGTGTTTCAGCCAAAAAGCCTTGGCCGCCACCGAAACCAGCACCTTCCCGCGCTCCTTCTTCTCCCTGAGAGACATGGCCGCGTCCAACAAAGACGGCTACACCCCGTACACCCCGTCTACCCCTATGCTGCACGGCCTGCGCAAAGCCTTGGATTTGTTGTTGGAGGAAGGCCTGGAAAACATCTATGCTCGTCATCACCGCTTGGGCGAAGGCGCACGCCGCGCGGTAGCAGCTTGGGGGTTGAAAATCTGCGCTCAACCCGGTTTCGAATCCGATACCGTAACGGCTGTGGTCGTGCCTGCCGGCAAAGACGCACGTCACGTCATCGCTACCGCCTACAACAAATACAATATCTCGCTGGGCGCCGGCCTAACCGAAGTAGCCGGCAAAGTGTTCCGCATCGGCCACATCGGCGACATGAACGAAGTCTCCATGCTGGGTGCGATCGCCGGCGTGGAAATGGCGCTGCTGGACAACGGCTTCGACATCAAAGCCGGCAGCGGCGTCGGCGCCGCGGTCGAGTATTACCGTTCGGCGGTCAAATAAAGCCACGCCTGACCAGGCAGCGAAAAAGGCGCCGAACGGCGCCTTTTTCTTATCGTCAACGACCATCGTTTCAAAGGTCGCCAGCAAACTGTCACTCGGCGAAACACCTCTCAGCTTACGCCTTACCAGAGTTAGAAGGCACAGTGACAGCCGCTTTCCAAACTTCAAGGTTGATTTCTGAATAGCCGGTTTATTTCATAAATAGCTCGTCTAACACCCGATGTAACCCGTTTAGCGGTGCGAAGTCGGATTGACGTGCCGGTTATGTGCCTTTATATTAATGGTACAGTTTTTTGTACAGCCTTGTTTTGAGAGATTATTATGGACGCCATAAGCTACACCGCCGCACGCGCTAACCTGGCAAAAACCATGGAAAAAGTCTGTAATGATCACGAGCCTGTGATTATTACCCGAAAGCGGGAATCTCCGGTAGTAATGATTTCACTAGAGGATTTCCAGGCCATGGAGGAAACCGCATATTTGTTGCGCTCCCCGGCAAACGCCAGACATTTATTGGAATCTATAGCTGAACTTGAATCCGGAGGCGGTACTGAACGTGAGTTAATTGAATGAAACTTACTTTTTCCAGCCAAGCCTGGGAAAACTACCTATATTGGCAGAAAACCGATAAAGCCATGCTTAAACGAATTAATGCTTTGATTAAAGATATTCAACGCGCGCCGTTTGAAGGAATTGGCAAACCCGAGCCTTTGAGGCATGGTTTGTCTGGTTATTGGTCTCGGCGAATTAACGATGAGCATAGGCTTGTTTACAAGGTTTTAGACGATCATATTTTTATCGCGCAACTTCGCTATCATTATGAATATTGATGCTTGTAACGTAGAGGTAGCGCAGGTGAGTACATTGACCGAAGCCGGTGCAGTTTATTAATCAAAACCGCCTTAACAGGCTGTTGATTTTATCGCCCCCGCAATCCGCATTGATTCGCTGAGCCAGCCGCTAGATTAACTTATAA
>NZ_JBSYXO010000019.1:0-100335 GCF_054172045.1 Methylomonas sp. MgM2
TCGTTCGTCATGCTCACCTCTACTAACAGTATAAAGTCTGCTTCTAGAAGTGGCCGGGTTCATTAAACCATTTCACATCGATGCGAATGAAGGATTGAAATATTTGAAAGAGAAATATGCCGAATATACCAAGGGTGTGCTTGATCACATATCTTGAAAAGCTCTTGGGACTCGTGAATTTACTTGGTTGAAGTGATCACATCTGAAATTGTAGCAATTGCTGGCGCGCTTGCAGGGGTTTTACTCGGTGGTTTGATAAATTACTTTGCAAGCCGAAGTGTAAAAAATCACGAGTGGAAGCTCGCAATTGCGAAGGAACAAAGTGTGGTTCGACAAAAGCTATATTCCGAATTTCTTGTTGAGGCGCAAAGATTGGTTATCCAATCTCACGACGAAAAGGCTTCCACACTAAATGAATTAAATGTATTGGGAAATTTGCAGAAATAGCCGACCCAGGTCACCCAGTCAAAGAAAAAAAACATGAAACATACCAAGCAGACACTAAAACTGTTTTAGAAAACATCCAATGTGCATCTAAAGCTTCTGCTAATTTATAGCCCTAACACCACGGCATTTTGGAAACGCCGAACAGCCCCAGAAAGCGTTACCAGCATTGGCGCCTTGTTTGGCTATTCGCTTTACCATAGCACCACCGCATTTGGGACAAGAAGGATTAGTTGCAATGGCTTCGGGCTTAACGGTATCAAGAATCCTAGATGATATATCTGCTTGGGGTTGCATTGATCGAGCTGTTTTGGCTTTTTCAATCATTCGACTAAGCCCTGAACCATCAATCAATTCGATATTTCGTCCTTTGGCAAAGGACTTTGCATCTTCTGTAAAGGTGCCAGAAGTTACTACAAATCCTCCTGTTGCGCCTTGCGCCGCCATCACACCATAAAGTTCGCGCACAATGTTCACCGATACTTTAAATGCTCTCCATTGCTTGCATTGAACCAAAAAAATTTCGCCGCCCTTCTTTAACATCAAGTCGATGCCGCCGTCCGCACCTCCACCGCCTGTTTCACTCACTGAATAGCCTTTCATTCGGAATGCTTCACCAACTAGCAACTCAAACTCTTGCCAGCTCAGACTCCGCAGCGTGTTTCCAGAGCTATCGCGGCCCGTAACCAAAACCAATTCTTCCCGCTTACGCCGCCCCAAAAACGATGTAATTGCTCCAGCGATAAACACCAGTGGGAGAATATATTGCCCATATGCCGCCAGCATTTTTGTCATTTGGCCAACAACCATCTGGCCAATTTGCCCAGGCACTGCCGTCGTCTGTGCCTCAGCAATCGCATAACGATGCAAGATCACGTATGCAATGATGGCAAGTAGTGCTCCTACCCACCAAGGTAATACTGCTGTAATTTCGTACAAATCTTCAATTACACTACTTTTCTTTCTTCTTGCCATGATTCCCTTTATGCTAATGGAAACTACTTAAATATCGACTTTATCGAAGTCTGGAAATTTGACCTTCAAGCGTTCAATAGTTGAACGCTGTTTTGGTGTCGTAGGCTTGCAGACAGTATTTTGGTTTCCGACATTTAATCGGTACGAAGTAATCGCAACGTTCCGGATCAAAGACATACTCCTTGTGATAGTTACCACGCTTTGCAACACCAAGAATAGGGACTTCACCATTGGCAGTGGTTATCGTGAAAGTTACGGTGGGTTGCGAACGACCAGTTACGCGCCCGACACCACCGAAACCGGCTCCGGGTATTTTGACCCGTACGTTGGTTTTTCGAATTGTGTACGCCATAAGAAATCCCCAAATTTAGGGTTACAAAAACGGCATGGTGTACGTTTTGGTTTGCCCGTCGCGTTTTCTTCTAGCGTGTTAACCGATGGCATTTGAAAATAATCCTTTATTTTCAATAAACTGCGCTGGTCGGAGTGAGAGGATTCGAACCTCCGGCCCCTGCCTCCCGAAGGCAGTGCTCTACCAGGCTGAGCTACACTCCGAATTGGGTTTGCGAATTTTACAGGTTTTTTGGATCTTGCTCACTAATCTTATGGCGATAGAGAGAGTCTTCTCCCAGGCGCATGCATCCGTGCCGGCAATGAATCGAGGGGGCTACGTGTTCACGGGCACTTTCGATCGCGGAACAGTATAAACGAAATCAAAGCGTTTATTCCGATTCAGCTTCCTTGTCGTCATCCTGAGTCATTTCGGAAATTTCTTTTAAACGGGCGACGGCTTTGAAATTGATGCTATGTTCCGGATAATTTCCGTCGGCGTTGAGCGCGCCCGCTTCCTGTCCCATTAGCAATGTCAGGGTTTCGTCGACGTTCGATACGGTGTATATCGAGAACAGACCGCGTTCGACGGCGTCGATGACTTCCCGTTTTAGCATCAGATTGGGCTTGTTCGATGCCGGGATGATGACGCCCTGCCGGCCGGTAAGATCGCGCGCGGCACAGAGTGCGAAAAAGCCTTCGATTTTTTCGTTGACGCCGCCGATGGCTTGCACTTCGCCGTATTGGTTGATCGAGCCGGTCAGGGCAAAACCTTGTTTGATCGGAATCCGGGTTAAGGCGGAAATCAAGCAGCACAGTTCGGCCAACGCGGCGCTGTCGCCGTCGATGTGGCCGTAGGATTGCTCCATCGCGATGCTGGCGGAAATCGCCAGCGGAAATTGCTGGGCATAGCAGTGGCCGAGATAGCCGGTCAAGATCATCACGCCTTTGGAATGGATGGCCTGGCCCAGTTCGACCTCGCGCTCGATGTCGACGATGCCGCGCGAACCGGGATGCACGGTGGTGGTGATCCTGGCCGGAGCCCCGAAACTACTGCCGCCGATGTCCATGACGGTCAGGCCGTTGACCTTGCCAACGGCTTCCCCGTCGGTGTCGATCAAGATCGTGCCTTCCAGCATTTCTTCCAGCACCGCTTCGGCGATGCGGCCGTTCCGCTGCTCCCTGGCCGCTAGCGCCAATTCGATTTCGGCTTGATCGATTTGGGCGGCGCCGGTTTGATCGGCCAGCAAATTGGCTTCGGCAATAATTTCCAAACAATTGTTGACATGCGCCGAGAGCCGGCTTTGATGCTCGGCCAGTCTGCAACTGTGTTCGATCAAGCGCAGCAAGGCGGCATCGGTTAACGGTTTGGTGCCGGCGTCTTTGGCCTGCGAAATCATCAAATGGCTAAACTGGGCGATGTTTTCCGGCGTGCGTCTGATGTGATCGTCGAAATCCGCCAGCACGCGAAACATCTCGTTGAATTCGCTATCGAGCTCTTCCAGTAGATAATAGATGTCGCGGGAACCGACCAGGATGACTTTGACGTTTAACGGAATCACCTCGGGCTTCAGCGTAATCGTATTGATGCCGAGTTCCGAATACGGCGATTCGATTTCGATTTTACCGGCCTTCAGCGCCCGTTTTAGACCTTCCCATACGAAGGGATAGGTCAATATTTTTTCCGCATCCAGTATCAGGTAGCCGCCGTTGGCCCGGTGTAGGGAGCCCGGACAGATACGCCGGTAATTGGTGACCAGGGTGCCTTGGTCGCTGATGTATTCGATGCGTCCGAACAAGTTTTGAAAAGTCGGATGCGGTTCGTAAATGACCGGCGCGCCGTTGCTGTCGTGTTTGCAATCGACCAGAATATTGGGCAAATACTGTTCGATCAGTAACTGGCGCTTGACGGTGCTTTCGCGGGCTTCCTGGCTACGGCTAGGCATCAGGAAGTCGCTGATGGTATTGCTTAAATTTTTCTCGATTTCCGCCAAATAGGTGATCACGTCGTCGACGTTCTGATATTTGGCGTTGAGTTCGGCAAATAAGGGTTCCAGCGCCTGTTTGATCGTGTCGTTATCCAGTTGGCGCAACTCTTCCACCAAGGAGCGCCGCCATTGCGGTAACTCCAATAACACGGTGCCAAGGTACTCTTCCAGTTCTTCGGTGTGCTGATGAAACTGTTCGCGATCTTGTTGCGGGAGCAGGGTGAATTGCTCTTCGTCCAGGGCCTTGTTATCGCGAATCGGTAAAAACGTGATGGTTTCGCTATCGCGGTATAAGGCTACGTTCATGGCCCTGGCCTTGTTGTCCACCAAGTCGATCGCGGCGTTATAGCGCTGGTTGAAACGGCGCTCGATGACGCTTTTCTTTTGCTGGTAGCTGGGGCTTTCGAAGGCGGCCGGAAAAGTGGCCAGGATGTTGTCGATTAACTTTTCGATGTCCTTGGCGAATTCGTGGCCTTCACCGGAGGGTAGTTCTATGGAAACCGGTTCGCGCGGATTTTCGAAATTGTCGACATAGGCATACGATAACGGGGATTCTTGCTTTTCCGCATAGCTTGCCAAATATTGGCTGACCATGGACAGCCGCCCCGTGCCGGGCTCGCCCATCACGAAGATGTTGTAACCCGGCGACTTCATCGCCACGCCGAAAGTCAGCGCCGATTGCGCGCGGGATTGTCCGACGATGCTTTGTTGCCGTGGCGTTTGGCCAAGGCCGATCTGATTTAGATCGATAGTGACTTTTAATGCCGCTGGGGGCAGTTTCAAATGTTCTAGCATTGCGACAATTATTTCTTATCCGGCACCTTTAGCAGATGGCGCATGCGCTCCATTTTGGTTTTCAAATAACTGAGGTTGTCGTGATGAACATGGGTCTCGATTGGAATCCTGTCGTTGACCAGTATGCCGAGCTTGGTTAGTTCGTCGATTTTTTGCGGATTGTTGGTGATCAGCGAAATCGAGTGGACTTGAAGGCTATTCAGAATCAGCGCGGCGATGTCGTATTGGCGCTCGTCGGCCAGATGGCCCAACTTGATGTTGGCGTCGACGGTATCCAAGCCTTGGTCTTGCAGGTTATAGGCCTGGAGCTTTTTCAATAAGCCGATGCCCCGGCCTTCTTGACGCAGGTAAATCAGGATGCCGAAGCCGGCGTTATTGATGATATCCAGCGCCATGTCCAGTTGTTCGCCGCAGTCGCAGCGGCGCGAACCCAGCACGTCGCCGGTGAAACACTCCGAATGGATGCGGACCGGCACGTCGTCTTTGCCGCTTACCTCGCCTTTGACGAAGGCCACGTGTTCTTTATCGTCCAGGCTGTTGGTGTAGTAATGGAGAATGAATTCGCCGTATTTGGTTGGAATCCGGGTTTGTACTTTATCTTCTATCGTTGCTTTCACAGAGGCTGAAATCCTTAAAATCCGGCATGAACGGCATTGCCCGCGTCGAAGCCTTGCTCAAGCGCCTTGCCGAAAGCGGTTGAGAAAGGCTCCCGCGCGGGGTGCTTGGCCTTGCGTTGGTATTTACGTTTGTCGGAAAAAACTTGGCTTTTATTGTAGTGGTGGGCGAATTTAGCGACCGGGTTTTTAATCGGGATTTCGCGCAAGCCTTTGGCTTTATTTCGTTTTCTCATGCTTTTTTCTCCATAAGCTATTAAAATAGCGATTTCATTCGAACCGTTTATTTGAACATAGATTGCCTGTGAAATTCCAGAAAGACTTTGATGTGATCGTGGTGGGTGGTGGTCATGCCGGAACGGAAGCGGCATTGGCGGCGGCGCGCAGCGGGGTGCAAACGCTGTTGTTGACGCAAAACATCGAAACCTTGGGGCAAATGAGCTGCAATCCGGCGATCGGCGGCATAGGCAAAGGCCACTTGGTCAAGGAAGTCGACGCGCTAGGAGGCATCATGGCGCAGGCCATCGATAAAGGCGGTATCCAGTTTAGGATTCTGAACGCCAGCAAAGGTCCTGCCGTGCGAGCCACCCGGGCCCAAGCCGACCGGCAACTTTATAAACAAGCGGTGCGCAGCGCGTTGGAAAATCAGCCGAATCTGGCTTTGTTTCAGCAAACGGTGTCCGATTTGATCGTGCAAGGCGAACGGGTCGTCGGCGTCAAAACTCAAATGGGTTTGGAATTCAAAGCCAAAGCCGTGGTGTTGACCGCCGGCACGTTTTTGGCCGGGCGCATTCATATCGGTTTGGAAAATTATAGCGGAGGCCGCGCCGGCGACGCGGCTTCGGTGGCGCTGGCGGAGCGTTTGCGCGAGCTGCCGTTTCGTGTCGGCCGCTTGAAAACCGGCACGCCGCCGCGTATCGACGGCCGCACCATCGACTACGCCAAATTACAGGAACAACACGGCGATACGCCCTTGCCGGTGTTTTCGTTCATGGGTAGCCGCGATCAGCATCCTCGGCAGGTGTGCTGCCATATCACCCGCACCAATGCCGAAACTCACGACATCATACGCTCCGGCCTGGACCGGTCGCCGATGTATTCCGGCATCATCGAAGGCGTAGGCCCGCGTTATTGCCCGTCGATCGAAGATAAAGTCGTGCGCTTCGCCGAGCGCGATTCTCATCAGATTTTCGTCGAGCCGGAAGGCTTGAATACCAACGAAGTCTATCCCAACGGCATATCGACCAGTCTACCGTTCGACGTGCAATACCGTTTCATCCGGACGATGCCGGGCTTCGAAAATGCCGAAATCGTCAGGCCGGGTTACGCGATCGAATACGACTTCTTCGACCCGCGCGACTTGAAAACCTCGTTGGAAACCAAACACATGAACGCCCTCTTCTTCGCCGGTCAAATCAACGGCACCACCGGCTACGAGGAAGCGGCCGCGCAAGGCTTGATCGCCGGCCTGAATGCGGCGCGCTTGGCACAGGGTTTGGAAAGCTGGTGTCCGGGCCGGGAAGAAGCCTATATCGGCGTGATGATAGACGACCTGATCACGCGCGGTACTTCGGAGCCGTACCGGATGTTTACCAGCCGGGCCGAATACCGCTTGCAATTGCGCGAAGACAACGCCGATCTGCGCTTGACCGAAAAAGGCCGGGAATTGGGTTTGGTGGACGACGAACGTTGGCGCCGTTTCGAACAAAAACGCGAAGCGATTGCCAACTTACAGGGTAAGTTGGCCAAGAAGTGGATCAGAACCGAAACCGAGGAAGCGGATTTGGCCGAACAATTGTGGGGCAAAAAGCTGTTGAAAGAAGTCAGCTTGACCGATATGTTGCGGCGTCCGGAAGTGGATATCGATAATTTGTTGAGGCTTGCCGGGGAATCCGATGTCGATGAACAAGTGGCGGAACAGGTGGCCATTCAAGCCAAATACGCCGGCTACATTGACCGCCAGCAAACCGAAATCAGCCGCACTCAGCGTTACGAGCATTTGAAACTGCCGGACAATGTCGATTACAGTCTGGTGTCCGGCTTGTCGAACGAAGTCAGCGAAAAGCTGAAAAAACAGCGTCCGGAAACCTTGGGACAAGCCTCGCGGATTCCCGGCGTCACGCCGGCGGCGATTTCCTTGCTGCTAGTGCATCTGAAAAAGAAAAGCGCTTGATGCAGGATTGCCACGATAAACTGGTCCGGGGTCTTGCAGCCTTGGGTCTAGCTATTCCCGAACTTCAACAGGATCAGCTGCTGAGTTTTATCCAGCTCATCGTAAAATGGAACAAGGCTTATAATCTGACCGCAGTGCGCGACCCGTTGGAGATGGTCAGTTTGCATTTATTGGATAGCCTGGCCATATTGCCGCATGTCAAGCCGCCGCGTATCGCCGACATCGGCACCGGCGCCGGTTTGCCGGGTATTCCGTTGGCGGTTTGCATGCCGGACTGCCATTTTAGCTTGGTGGATTCCAATTCCAAGAAAACCCGTTTTGTACGGCAGGCGGTACTGGAATTGAAACTAAACAACGTCGAGGTGCTGCATAGTCGAGTAGAATTGCTGGAACCGGAAAAACTGTATTCGACGGTGATCAGTCGGGCATTCGCCGGTATGAGCGACATTGTGCAGTTGAGCCGGCATTTATTGGCCGATGGCGGTTTGCTGCTGGCCATGAAAGGGCAGGTTCCCGAGCAAGAATTAACGCAATTGGATTCGAATTATTTTGTCATTCCGTTAAAAGTGCCCGGTGTCGATGCCGAGCGCTGTTTAATTTGTCTGGAGAATCAAAAGCATGGCTAAGATTATCGCGGTGACCAATCAAAAAGGCGGAGTGGGTAAAACCACAACCAGCGTTAATCTGGCGGCCGCCTTTGCCGCAACCAAACGTAAAGTGTTGTTGATCGATCTGGATCCGCAAGGCAATGCCGCGATGGGTTGCGGCGTGAATAAAGACGAGCTTGAATATTCCAGCTGTGAATTGTTATTGGAAGAAGTGCCAGTCAGCGAAATCGTCATCAAGAATCAAGAGTTAGGCTTTGACCTGATTCCGGGCAATGCCGATCTGACCGCGGCGGAAGTGCAATTGATGAGCGCCCAGCATCGCGAACGCCGATTGGCCGATGCCTTGTTGCCGATCAAGGACGGATACGATTATATCCTGATCGATTGCCCGCCCTCGCTGAATATGTTGACCTTGAACGCGATGGTGGCCGCCAATAGTGTGCTGATTCCCATGCAGTGTGAGTATTATGCCTTGGAAGGGCTGTCGTCCTTGATGTCGACCTTGCGTAATATTCGTGATTCCGTGAATCCGGGATTAGTGCTCGAAGGCATTCTACGAACCATGGTCGACAACAGAAGTCGGCTGGGCAAGGATGTTTCCGATCAATTGGTGGAATATTTTGCGGACAAAGTGTTCCGGACCACGATTCCCAGAAACATCCGCTTGGCCGAGGCGCCCAGTCACGGCGTGCCCGTCTTGGCTTATGACAAATCCTCGCGAGGCGCGCTAGCCTATATTGCCTTGGCGGGCGAAATGATCAGAAAAGAGAAAGCAAGCAAACGATGATGCAGAAAAAACGTGGACTAGGACGAGGTTTAAGTGAATTACTCGGCGACGTCGCGCCTGCCTCGGCGGCCAAGGATAAGTCTCATGACGTGCTGAAGGTGCCGATCGAGTTCTTGCAGCGCGGCAGATATCAGCCGCGTAAGGATATCGACCCTGAAAAGCTTAAGGAATTGTCGGATTCGATTGCCGCGCAGGGCATTATTCAGCCGATCGTGGTTCGGAAAATCGGTGATAATCAATATGAAATCATTGCCGGCGAGCGGCGTTGGCGGGCTGCGCAACTGGCCGAACTTTCCGAAGTGCCGGTCGTGGTCAAGGACATTGACGATAGATCGGTGATGGCGGTGGCGTTGATCGAAAATATTCAGCGCGAAGACTTGAACGCGCTGGAAGAGGCCGAAGCTCTACATCGTTTATTGGATGAGTTCGAGTTGACCCACCAGCAAATCGCCGAGTCGATCGGCAAATCGCGTGCGACGGTGACCAATCTGTTGCGTTTATTGGATTTGGCGGGCGACGTAAAAAACATGCTGAGCCGCGGTCAGCTGGAAATGGGTCATGCACGTGCCCTAATCGGTTTGGATGAGTCCAAACAGATCGAAATAGCCAACAAGGCGGTCAAGCAAGGCTTGACCGTGCGTGTCGTCGAAAAGTTGGTGCGAGAGCTGCACCAGGACAAACCGGTCCAGGCGCCGAAGAAGATCGATCCTGATACTATGCGCTTGCAGCGTGAGCTTAGTGAAAGAATCGGGGCTAGGGTAGAGATTAATCATCAAAACGGCGGTAAGGGTAAATTGATTTTCTCTTATGCCAGTTTGGAAGAATTGGAAGGCATCATTAAAAGAATCAATTGACATAAAAACGACAATTATTAAAAGGTTTTAGTTGTTCTATGCCCTTTTGTCGCTTTTGCTACAAATAGTATGGTTTTTTATTTACCATAAAATCAGTAAGTTATGTTTTGGCATGGGTATTGCCTATTGTTGCGGAGGCTGCCGAGGGGGATTCGCTGAGGTGATTTTGGGCAGTCTTGATGAAGCGGGAAACAATCATCGAGCTTCTTTGCTTTAAGTCCGTGGATTGGTATAATCGGCGAGCTTAACGGTCGAGAGGATGGATATGGCAGTCGAAAATCATTTTTCTACTGTCGGTAAAATATTATATATGCAAGTCCTGATGGCCTTATTGGTAGCCTCGGGGTTTTTATTGCTAGGCGGATGGGGTAAGGCGGTTTCTCCGCTTATCGGAAGCGCTATCGCTTTGCTGCCGAACTTTTACTTTGCATATAAGGTTTACCTTGCCAGACATCAGTCAGCTCAAGGTGTCGTCAACGCGTTTTATGCCGGCGAAACCGTAAAGCTGGTCCTCACCGCGGCTCTTTTTACGATTGTTTTACAGATCCCGTCTGTTGATTTTTTAACGCTGCTGGTTGGTTATATCGCAGTGTTGTCAGTTTTTTGGTTCGCGCTCTTTTATTGGCGCGATTATTGATATTGCGAGGCAAAATGGCTAGTGAAGGTGGCGCTACAGGTTATATTGTCCATCACTTGACACCGTTATCGGCGGGTGAGGGATTTTGGACATTGCATCTGGATACCCTGTTTTTTTCTTGGGTATTGGGCGGATTGTTTATCTGGTTCTTTAAGACGGTTGCTGAGCGGGCGACTTCCGGCGTGCCGGGCCTAGCTCAGAATATTGCCGAGTCGATAGTCGAATTCGTCGACGCCCAAGTCAAAGACACTTTTCACGGCCGTAGCGAGCTGATTGCACCATTGGCATTGACTATTTTCTGCTGGGTGTTTCTATGGAACTCGATGGATTTGCTACCCGTGGATTTGTTGCCGCTGGTTGGTAGCTTGATGGGTATGGAATACATGCGCGTCGTACCGAGTACCGATTTGAATGGGACCTTTGCGCTATCTATTAGCGTATTCATCCTGATTTTCTTTTACAGCATTAAAGTCAAAGGTCTTTGGGGCTTTGCCAAAGAAATGACTTGTACGCCGTTCGGGCCGAAAATGTTGCCGTTCAACTTGTTGTTGAAAACCGTTGAAGAATTGGCCAAACCGATTTCATTAGGTCTGCGGTTATTTGGTAACCTATACGCGGGTGAGCTGGTATTCATCCTGATTGCTTTGTTGCCGCCAATTGTTCAGCCGTTGCTGGGTTTCCCTTGGGCCGTATTTCATATTCTGGTCATTACGCTACAAGCCTTCATATTCATGGTGTTGACCATCGTTTATTTGAGCTTGGCCTGTGAAGACCATTAATAGTTTTATTTTTTACATTCATATCAATACTTAGGAGACACTATGGAACTCGCATCATTAATTGCCAACGTTCAAGGCTTCACTGTAATTGCCGTAGGCATCATCTTGGGCCTGGGCGCAATCGGTACCGCTATCGGTTTCGGTTTGCTGGGTGGCAAATTCCTGGAAGGCGCGGCGCGTCAACCAGAGTTGGTTCCTATGTTGCAAGTCAAAATGTTCATCATCGCCGGTTTGCTTGACGCGGTAACCATGATCGGTGTTGGTTTGGCGCTGATGCTGACCTTCGCAAACCCATTCCTTTCAGCTGTTCAATCTGTTGCCGGTTAACCGAAAAGATTAATCTGTTCGGAGAAGACATCCGTCTTTATCTAACTACTGTCCGCCTAGTCGGCCGTAGTAGACAGATACACATGAAAACAGCATAACGAGGAAACCATCAATGAGTATCAATGTTACTCTGATCGGGCAGATGATTACCTTCACGCTTCTGGTATGGTTTACCATGAAGTATGTCTGGCCACCCATCATTGCCGCGTTGGAAGAGCGCAAAGCCAAGATCGCCGACGGTTTGGCCGCCGCCGAAAAGGGCCGGGAAGAGGTTAAACTGGCTGAAAAGAAAGCTGTTAGCGTCTTAAAAGAGGCTAAGGAGCAATCGGCGGAAATTATTGCATCCGCCCAAAAGCGCGCGAATGAATTGGTAGAGGAAGCCAAATTGCAAGCCCGGAAAGAAGGCGAACGCCTGCTGGAGGCGGCGAAAGCTCAAATCGAGCAGGAATCGCTGCAAGCCAGGGAAAATTTACGCAAAGAAGTTTCGGCCTTGGCTTTACGTGCTGCTGAACAGATTTTGAAAGAAGAAATCGACAAAGCCAAGCATCAGGATCTTCTGAACAAAGCGGCGGAACAATTGGGTTAAGCGATGACTGAATTAGTGACATTAGCACGACCCTATGCCGAGGCCGCGTTCAAACGTGCGAAAGAATCCGGCACTACGGGAACATGGGCGGAGGCTTTGCAATTCTTATCAACGGTTCTCCAGGATGCCGACATGACGGCCATCGTCAATAATCCGAAAGTCAGTAGCGACAGACTCTTGCAACTGCTGTTGGATATTAGTCAGGATCAAATCGATGATGAAGTTAAAAATCTTCTGAAATTGCTGGTGCAAAACGGCAAATTGAAATTGCTGCCTCACATCTCTGTCTTGTACGAAGAATACAAGGCCAATGACGAAGGCTATGTTAATGTCGATCTTTACAGTGCCTATGCATTAACCAAAGCCGAACAATCCAAATACGTCGCGATGCTGGAAAGGTACCTGAACAAAAAGGTCAATGCCAGCGTTTCGGTCGACAAATCGTTGATCGGCGGAATACGTGCCAAAGCAGGCGACAAAGTGATAGACGGTTCTGTCAGCGGCCAGCTTCATCAATTAGCAAAACGGCTCTAAGAGCGAGATCGGGAAAATAAAATGCAATTAAATCCATCTGAAATAAGTGATCTGATCAAGAAGAAGATCGAGAATTTCGACGCCCAAATCGAGGCGCACTCGGAAGGTACTGTTGTCTCGGTAACCGACGGTATCGTTCGTGTACATGGTTTGTCGGACGCGATGCAAGGCGAAATGCTGGAATTTCCTGGCGGCTCTTACGGTATGGCATTGAACCTGGAAAGGGATTCCGTCGGTGCGGTCGTTCTAGGTAATTATAAGCACATCTCCGAAGGCGACACCGTCAAATGTACCGGCAAGATTCTGGAGGTACCGGTCGGTGATGCGATGTTGGGCCGCGTAGTCGATGCCTTGGGCAATCCTATCGACGGGAAAGGCGCCATTGATACGGCTTTGACCTCGCCTATCGAAAAAATCGCTCCGGGCGTTATCGCACGGCAATCGGTCGACCAGCCGGTACAAACCGGTCTGAAATCCATCGATTCGATGATTCCGATCGGCCGCGGCCAACGCGAGCTGATCATCGGCGATCGCCAAACCGGTAAAACCGCGATTGCGATCGACGCCATCATCAATCAAAAAGGCACCGGCATCAAATGTATCTATGTCGCGATCGGCCAAAAACGTTCGTCGATAGCCAACGTGGTGCGCAAGCTGGAAGAACACGGTGCGATGGATCACACTATCGTCGTCTCCGCGTCGGCTTCCGAATCGGCCGCGCTGCAATTCATCGCGCCTTATGCCGGTTGCGCGATGGGCGAATACTTCCGCGACAAAGGCGAAGATGCGCTGATCATCTACGACGACTTGACCAAACAAGCTTGGGCCTATCGCCAAATTTCCTTGTTGTTGCGCCGTCCGCCGGGCCGCGAAGCGTATCCGGGCGATGTGTTCTACATCCATTCGCGTCTGTTGGAACGCGCCGCGCGTATCAACGCGGCCGAAGTCGAAAAACTGACCGGCGGCAAAGTCAAAGGTCAAACCGGTTCCTTGACCGCATTGCCTATCATCGAAACCCAAGGCGGCGACGTTTCCGCGTTCGTACCGACCAACGTGATTTCGATCACCGACGGCCAGATCTTTCTGGAAACCGGCTTGTTCAACTCGGGTATTCGTCCTGCGGTCAACGCCGGTTTGTCTGTATCCCGCGTGGGCGGCGCCGCGCAAACCAAGATCATTAAAAAGCTGGGCGGCGGTATTCGTCTGGACTTGGCCCAATATCGCGAGTTGGCGGCCTTTGCTCAGTTCGCATCCGACCTGGACGAAGCGACCCGCAAACAAATCGAACGCGGTCAACGTGTCACCGAGTTGATGAAACAAAATCAGTACGCGCCGATGCCGGTCGCCGATATGGCGGTTTCATTGTACGCGGCCAATGCCGGTTTCCTGGACCCGATCGACGTCAAAAAAGTACGCGATTTCGAAGCCGCTCTTTTGTCTTTCATGAAAGCCGAAGAGTCCGAGTTGATGGCGAAAATCAACGAAAAAGGCGACTATAACGACGACATTCAAAACGGCGTGCACGCTGCCATCGAACGTTTCGTCAAAACCCATAGCTGGTAAAGGATAGTCTCATGGCTGTTGGCAAAGAGGTACGCGGAAAGATCGCGAGCATCAAGAACACTCAGAAGATCACTCGCGCCATGGAAATGGTGGCCGCGAGCAAAATGCGTAAAACCAGAGATCGCATGCAGGCGACACGCCCCTACTCCAAAAAGATCAGTCAGATCATCAACCATCTGTCGCATGCCAATCCGGAGTATATACATCCGTTTATGGTCGAGCGTGAAGTCAAGCGAGTAGGGATCATCATTATCAGTTCCGATAGAGGTTTGTGCGGCGGATTGAACGCCAACTTGTTCAGAACGATTTTGACCGCGATGCAGAAATGGAACGGGCAGAACATCGAAATCGATCTGGCGACTATCGGCGGTAAAGCGGCTGCGTTTTTCAGCAATATTAATGCGCATATCATCGGCCAGGTCTCAAAGCTCGGAGACACCCCGCATCAAATGGACATCATCGGCGTGATCAAAATCATGCTGGATGCGTTCTTGGGCGGGAAGATCGACCAGTTGTACGTGTTCAATAACGAGTTCGTCAACACGATGACGCAAAAACCGGTCATGACCCAATTATTGCCGGTCATGGCCAGCAGTCTGGAAGAGGATTTGTCGGGGCATTGGGATTATATCTATGAACCCGGTGCGCAAGAAGTTCTGGATCAATTGCTGCAACGCTATGTCGAGTCCATCGTTTACCAGGGGCTGGTCGAGAACAATGCCTGCGAACAGGCGGCGCGTATGGTTGCGATGAAAAGCGCATCCGATAACGCCGGCAACATCATCAAAGAATTGCAACTTGTGTACAACAAGGCCAGACAAGCGGCAATCACGCAGGAAATCTCGGAAATTGTCGGCGGTGCCGCGGCGGTTTAACGCATTCACAAGTTTAGATAGATTTTAAAAGAGGACGACACAATGAGTTTGGGTAAAATCGTTCAGATTATCGGGGCGGTCGTAGACGTGGAATTTCCGCGGGAACAGATGCCGAAAGTATATGACGCGCTGAATGTCGAAGGCGGATTGGTACTGGAAGTTCAACAACAACTGGGCGACGGCGTGGTTCGTACCATCGCGATGGGTTCCACCGACGGCTTGAAACGCGGTGTCGACGTGACCAACACCGGCGAAGGCATCAAAGTGCCGGTCGGTCAGGAAACGCTGGGTCGTATCATGAACGTGTTGGGCGACGCCATCGACGAAAAAGGTCCGATCGGCGAAAAAGAAAAATGGGTCATCCATCGCGATGCGCCGGCTTACGACGAACAAGCGCCCGCCAATGAATTGCTGGAAACCGGCATCAAGGTGATCGACTTGGTTTGCCCGTTCGCGAAAGGCGGTAAAGTCGGCCTGTTCGGCGGCGCCGGTGTCGGTAAAACCGTCAACATGATGGAGCTGATCCGTAATATCGCGATCGAGCATAGCGGTTACTCGGTATTCGCCGGTGTAGGCGAACGTACCCGCGAAGGTAACGACTTCTACCACGAAATGACCGAATCCAACGTATTGGATAAAGTATCTCTGGTTTACGGCCAAATGAACGAGCCGCCCGGAAACCGTTTGCGCGTCGCGTTGACCGGTTTGACCATGGCGGAATTCTTCCGCGACGAAGGCCGCGACGTGTTGTTCTTCGTCGACAACATCTACCGTTACACTCTCGCCGGTACCGAAGTATCGGCGCTGTTGGGCCGTATGCCTTCCGCGGTAGGTTACCAACCGACGCTGGCCGAAGAGATGGGTGTATTGCAAGAGCGTATTACCTCGACCAAAACGGGATCCATTACCTCTATCCAAGCGGTTTACGTACCGGCCGACGACTTGACCGACCCGTCGCCTGCTACCACTTTCGCGCACTTGGATGCGACCGTAGTACTGTCCCGTCAGATCGCCGAGTTGGGTATCTATCCTGCGATCGATCCTTTGGATTCCACCAGCCGTCAGCTGGACCCTCTGGTCATCGGCCAAGAACATTACGACACCGCGCGAGCGGTACAAGGCGTGTTGCAACGCTACAAAGAATTGCGCGACATCATCGCCATCTTGGGTATGGACGAACTGTCGGAAGAAGACAAGCTGATCGTGTCTCGTGCTCGTAAGATTCAACGTTTCTTGTCGCAACCGTTCTTCGTGGCCGAAGTCTTTACCGGTTCGCCCGGCAAATACGTATCGTTGAAAGACACCATTGCCGGCTTTAAAGGCATTATTGCCGGGGATTACGACGATTTGCCGGAACAAGCGTTTTACATGGTGGGCAGCATCGAAGAAGCCGTCGAAAAAGCCAAAAGCAGCAAAAAATAATTTGGCTCACTAGAGGAGATTTGAATGGTCATGACCATACATGTAGACATCGTCAGTGCAGAGCAGGAGGTTTACTCCGGTCTGGCCGAGATGCTGTTCGCGCCGGCCGAAATGGGCGAAGTGGGCATAGCTCCTCGCCATGCGCCGCTGATCACCCGTTTGAAACCGGGTGAGGTTCGGGTCAAAATCTCGGATAAGGAAAGTCAGGAATATTACATTTCCGGCGGCTTGCTCGAAGTGCAGCCGCACGTCGTGACCGTGCTGGCCGATACCGCGATTCGGGCGAAAGATATCGACGAAGCGAAAGCACTCGAAGCAAAAGCCCGCGCAGAAGAAATGCTCCGAGACAAATCCGGCAAGATTGACTATGCTATTGCACAGGCACAGCTGGCTGAAGCCGTCATGCAGCTAAGAACGCTGGAACGATTGAGAAAACGCGGTCACTGATCCGTTAGCTTCGTATAAATAGATAAGCCCGATAACGCCTGCGTCATCGGGCTTTTTTAGTTTAAAGGATAAGACATGTCGATAAAAACCATCATTTTGGCAGCCGGACAGGGCACACGCATGCGTTCCGCTCTGCCGAAGGTTCTGCACGAACTCGCGAACAAGCCTTTGTTACAACACGTCTATGAAACCAGCTTATCCTTGCCTGATAACCGGGTATTCATAATCTATGGGCACGGCGGCGAAATCGTCAAACAAAGACTCCATGAATTCGATGTAACCTGGATAGAGCAACGCCGGCAGCTTGGAACCGGTCACGCGGTGCAGCAGGCGATAGACTATGTAGACGATAGCGATACGGTGTTGGTGCTGTACGGCGACGTGCCGCTGATCAAGGCCAAGACGCTCGAGACCCTGCTCAAGAAAGTCAGTCTCACCTCGTTGGCACTCTTGACGGTAGCGCTTGACGACCCGACCGGCTATGGCCGTATCGTCAGAGACAAGGATCATGCCGTGATCAAAATCGTCGAACAAAAAGATGCCAACGAAAGCGAGTTGCGAATCAACGAGGGCAATACCGGTATTCTGGCTTGTAAGGGTAGTCAGCTGAAAGGCTGGTTATCTCGCTTGAGCAATAACAATGCGCAAAACGAATATTATCTGACCGATATCATCGAAATGGCGGTGGACGACGGCTTAAGCATAGAAACCAGTCAAGCCGAAAGCCAGGATGAGGTGTTGGGAGTCAACAACCGCATCCAACTCGCACATTTGGAACGCGTTTATCAAGCCGAGCAGGCGCAGAATTTGATGGAGCGCGGGGTCACTTTACGCGATCCGGCCAGGCTCGACGTCCGCGGCGAATTTGCGGAACTGGGCCAGGACATCGACATCGATATCAACGTCATATTCGAAGGGGTCAACCGAATCGGCTCCAACGTCAAAATCGGACCGAATTGCTTGATCAAAAATTCCAGCATTGCGGAAGGCGTCGAGGTATTAGCGAACAGCGTCATCGAAGATGCGGTCGTCGGCGCGAACAGTCGGATAGGGCCGTTCGCTCGCTTAAGGCCTCAAGCCGAACTCGCCGACCACGTGCATATCGGCAATTTTGTCGAGATCAAAAAATCCAGCGTCGCCAGCGGCAGCAAAATCAATCACCTCAGCTATATCGGCGATAGCGAAATCGGCAGCAAGGTCAATATCGGCGCCGGGACGATCACCTGTAATTACGACGGCGTCAACAAGTTCAAAACCGTCATCGAAGACGGCGCATTCATCGGTTCGGACACCCAGTTGGTTGCGCCAGTCACTGTCGGCAAGAACGCTACCATCGGAGCGGGTTCGACCATCACCCGTGATACGCCGGAGGAGCAACTGACCTTGAGCCGCGTCAAGCAGATCAGTATTCCCGGATGGACGCGTCCGACCAAGCAGGCAGAGATCGTTCCTGACAATCGCCTGTACTCGGCATCTGCTCCCGGCGATGCCCTAACTTCTGCATCCTTGCAGTCGTCCCAACCTCTTTGTAAGTCGGCAGAAACTGTTACAGACAGTTCCCTGCACTCCTTACATCCCAGTAAGTCGGAGAATTAATATGTGTGGCATAGTCGCAGGCATCGCCCAACGCAATGTGGTGCCGATTTTAATCGAAGGCTTGAAACGGCTGGAATACCGCGGCTACGATTCAGCCGGATTGGCGGTGATAAGCGATGGCGAGATTTACCGTAAGCGCGAACTGGGTAAGGTGAAGGGTCTGGAAACATTGATCCAAAGCGACCCGATCAGCGGACACATAGGTATTGCACATACACGCTGGGCGACTCACGGCAAGCCGAGTACGCTTAACGCGCATCCGCATGTCAGCCGCGAAAAGGTAGCGGTAGTGCATAACGGCATCATCGAAAATCACGACCATCTTAGAAATACCCTACAACAGAACGGTTATCAATTTACTTCGGAAACCGATACCGAAGTGATCGTCCACAAAATAGACGAAGAATTGGTAAAGACGACCGATTTACTGGCCGCGGTAAAGTCGACTTTGTCGCATCTGGAAGGCGCCTATGCCTTGGGTGTGATCAGCAGTGATCAACCCGACACCTTGGTGGCCTGCCGCAAGGGCAGCCCGTTGGTGATCGGTATCGGTATCGGCGAATACTTCATCGCATCGGACATGGCCGCCCTGCTGCCGGTTACGCAACGCTTCATATTTCTGGAAGACGGTGACGTCGCCGAACTGAAAACCGATAGTCTGAAAATTTACGATAAAAACAATGCGCCGGTCGAACGGCCGATCATCGAAAGCCAGCTCAGACCCGACTCGGTGGACAAAGGCAAATATCGTCATTACATGCTCAAGGAAATTTACGAGCAAGCCTGGGCGGTTTCGGAAACCTTGGAAGGCCGCTTCGTCGGAAATCGCTTGCAAGACTCCGCCTTCGGGCACCAAGCGGCCGAAATTTTCAATCAAATCAAATCGGTACAAATCATTGCTTGCGGTACCAGTTATCACGCAGGCCTGGTTGCGCGCTATTGGTTCGAGAAACTGGCCCGGGTGCCTTGCGCGGTCGAAGTCGCCAGCGAATTCAGGTACCGCAATCCGGTGATTTCGCCGGATACCTTGGTCGTCACGATATCCCAATCCGGCGAAACCGCCGATACCCTGGCGGCGTTGCAGGAGGCGAAAAAACTGGGGGTCAAACATTCGCTGGTCATCTGCAACGCGCCGGAAAGTTCCTTGGTACGGGAATCCGAACTGGTCATGATGACGCGCGCGGGTCCGGAAATCGGCGTGGCATCGACCAAAGCCTTTACCACCCAATTGGTGGCTCTCCTGATGCTGGTCGTTGCGGTTGGACGGCGTTTTGCCTTGACCAAGGAATGGGAAGAGCTAATCGTTTCCGAGTTGTTTGCCCTGCCCGGCAATATCGAAAAAGTATTGCAGCTGGACGAGACGGTCGAGGAATTGTCCAAGCAATTTGCGGATAAAGAAAACGCCTTATTTTTGGGCCGCGGATCGCATTATCCGATCGCGATGGAAGGCGCGTTGAAATTGAAGGAAATTTCCTATATTCACGCCGAAGCCTATCCGGCCGGCGAGTTGAAGCATGGGCCTTTGGCCTTGATCGACGCCGAAATGCCGGTCGTTACCGTGGCCCCTAACAACACTCTGTTGGAAAAGCTGAAATCCAACATTCAGGAAGTCAGCGCCCGCGGCGGCCAATTGATCGTGTTCATGGACGAAACCTTGGGCGAAAGCGACGACGAAAACGTGCAAATCATCAAGATGCCGAGCGTAGCCAACATCGTCTCGCCGCTGATTTATACGATCCCGTTACAACTGCTGTCCTACCATGTCGCGGTATTGAAAGGCACGGATGTCGACCAGCCGCGCAACTTGGCTAAGTCTGTGACGGTGGAATAAGAAAATAGAACCCGGATTGGCCGCTTGTAGGAAGGCGATAAAGTATCATACTAGGTAATAAAGTTGCATACTGACGCCGTTAAGTCTAGACTCGTACCAAGAGCGAAGACTTAGCGGCTTTTTGTTTATGGCGAAAAAATGTTACCAAAATTCGGACTTAAAGCATCAGAAATGGATAAAAGAGGGGCGTGGCTCCGGTTATGGGCAAGACTATAAACCCTGGCTAACGATAAAGAACGTCCCCTCGGAAGGCCGTTCTCACCGGATATTTGGGCATAAGTGTCAACGTACCCGCCATTTATTATCCGATCTTGAATTGGCGGTATTTTTTATACTTGAATGGCATAAAGATACGATCGACATTCGAGAGCAATTCCCATTGCACATAGACGACACGCGCACGATCGCTGACGAGGCGCAAATTAAGTACCCAGGCATTCGCGGCATGTTGCATATCATGAGTTGCGATTTTTTAGTCGATACTCATGATTTCCAAAGGCCCGGATTTGCCCTATGTTGACGCCGGGCGAAAATTGGCCGAACTTCCGGATTTAACGCTAGAAGATATTCTGTTGTTGGATAGGGTGCAAAAGCGTAAACCTCTAACAAACGAACAGGCAAAGTATCTTAAAGGTCAATGCCTTATCGAAGGGCGAAAACCAAACTACCACATTTTAGCCCGAGTTGCCGATCACAGTGGCGATCGGGCTCAATATATCCGTCATCGCGCCTTTGATGACCAACATTATAAGCAGCTTATAGTCGAATATTTGGAGAAGTTTGGAATCGCCAAACGTGCAGACATTAATCGGCTGTTATTAGACAAGTTACCGGACGTTTTGGATGCCACCCAAAAAGACAATAAAATAAAAAACTTGCTACAGGCCTTGAAACAAGAGGGATTGATCGAGCCGGAGGGGAAATCCTGGCGAATGTCTAGACGGCAATGATTTAGACATTTCTAGATATTTTTAGATATTTTTATAACGCTTAGCTTCGGTATTTAGGGCTTTTATAACATCCGTCGAATGTTTGAAAATGCGATCATGGCCATCTCCTTCTAGGCGCCTGCTTTGAAGCGGAATAAATCTATTGACAAAATATATGACCAGTCGTATATTTCGTAACCACTATGAGCAACAAGCTATCTAAACGTACAAAATTACTAGACCAAGGCGTTTGTCTGCTGATGAACCAGGGTTATCATGCGACCGGCATTAACGAAATTGTAAATGCGGTACAGGTGCCCAAGGGGTCGTTTTATAGCTATTTTGGTAGCAAGGAAGAGTTTGCTGCCGAAAGCATCAAACACTATATAGAGCCCTTTATTAAACTATTAACCATACACCTGCAACACTCACAAGTCGGCGCGCTCACCGCCTTAAAAAATTACTATGCGGAACTCATCGGTGAAGTGGAAAAGAACGGTTACAAAGGTGGATGTTTATTGGGTAACTTGATGGGTGAAATCGGCGATACCAGCGAGTTGTGCAACAAGGCGCTAAAGTCTGCGGTTGAACGCTATAAATCGCTGCAATATAAGGCATTGCTGCAAGCCCAAAAGGAAGGTACTGTGCGTAGCGATAGAAGCGCCGAAGTCATGGCGAATTTGTTGGTAAATAACTGGCAAGGCGCATTGTTGCGGATGAAAATCGAGCAGTCCGTGCAACCTTTGCATGAGTTTTGCGATACCTTATTGAATGATTATTTTGTTGCCTAGTCGATTTTAGATCGGAAACAAGGCAAGTCGACACAACCGCCGGTTGTTTGGGTTTTTTTGCCCTGCTTCAAGACGACCGGTCAATTATTATTCATGGGATTTTGATATGAGCGAAGAAAAAACCTTAATGGCTTTTGTGAAACAAGCAAAATCGCAAATACAAGAGGTCGAGGTATCGAACGTTAAACCGCTATTGGATGCAGGCTATCAGGTACTGGACGTGCGCGAACCGGGCGAATTCATGGCGGGCACTATCGACGGCGCGTTGAATATTCCGCGCGGAATACTGGAAGCGGCGGCGGACCGTCAATATGCGGATCGACGTGAAGAGTTAATGGACCGCGAGAAAAAATGGCTGCTACTGTGCGCCAGTTCGGGACGCTCCGCGATGGCCGCAGCCGTCATGCAGCAGATGGGTTTCAAAAATATTAGGAATATCAATGGCGGCATCGCCGCCTGGAAAGCGGCCGGATTAGCCGTAACGATTCCGCCGCAGTGTTAATCATCCACTTGTTACAAACCGTTTAAACAATATTGTTCAAAACGATAAGGCCATCGCGGCTATTGTCGGTTTTTTTAGTCGTCAGATAAAGACGACTGGTCATATAAAAGCATGGGAGGCCATATGCCTAAATATATTATTGAACGAGAAACCCCTAACGCCGGCCAATTAAGCGCAGATCAGCTGCAGCAGATATCGCAAAAATCCTGCTGCATTTTGCACGATATGGCCCGCAAATTCAGTGGCTGGAAAGCTATGTGACAGACGACAAAATCTATTGCGTGTACATCGCGCCCGATAAGCAAAGCATTAAAACCCACGCGGAATCCGGTGAATTTCCAACCAATTCGATCGCCGAGGTAAAAACCGTGATCGATCCAACAACAGCCGAACAAAGAAGAGGTTAAGCGTCATGAAAATAGAATGGGATCAACAAAAATGTACTCACTCCGGCAACTGCGTTAAATCGCTGCCCGAAGTATTCAAAGTAGTCGACGGACAATTTGTGATCGAACCGGACAAAGCCAGCGACGATGAACTCGCCAAGGTAGTCGATCAGTGTCCTTCCGGCGCGCTCAAACGCGCCGACTGACTTAACAAATGGGTTTGCTTGTACTTGGCGTAATCTTTTGAATATCGATGCGCCCGACAAGTTGGCCTCTCACCGAACAATCAATTGAAGGAGTCATTATGACTAGCTCGACAAAACGCATCATCGTCGTTGGCGGCGGAATCGGCGGCACCATGACCGCCAACAACTTAGTCGCTAAGTTTTATCCGGAAATCCTAAAAGGCGAAATTGAGATCATGATGCTCTCAAATTCCCCCGACCATGTTTACAAGCCGGCCAATATGTATGTGGCTTTCAACGCTTTTCATCCGCACGAATTAGTCCGCAAGCAACGCTCGCTATTGCGCCCCGAGATAATCTTTCATGTCGATGGCGTGGAAAGCTTCGAATTTGAGCAAAATCGCGTCCTCTGTGAAAGCGGGAAGCGCTACCAATACGAGTATCTGGTGATTTCCACCGGCTGTGTTCCGGCGCCGGAACGAATTGAAGGCTTGAAGGAGGCGGGGGATCATTTTTATCAGACTAAAGCAGCGCAGCAACTCGCCCAAAAATTACGCACCATCGAAGAAGGGCGCATATTCATCACGGTCAATTTTCCCAAGACCCCGAACGTACCTCACCAATGCGGCATCGCTCCTGTCGAAACCACATTGATGCTTGACGAATACTTACGTAAACGCGGCGTGCGCGACCGGGTGGAAATCATCTACAGCTACCCGACCGTTTCGCAATTGTTGCGTAACTGTTTATTTCTGCAAAAACCGACCTGCGAAGTGTTGCCGAGCATATTCGACAGTAAAAACATCAAATATCAACGCGGTTTTACCTTAGATAAGGTGGATCCGGAAGCCAAAATAGCCTATTCCGAGGAAGGTAAATCTCAAGAATTCGATATTTTGATGGCGACGCCGCCGATCAGGGCGGTTGACGCCGTCATTAATTCCGGCAAGTCGCAAGCGCAAAACAATGAAGGCTGGTTACCGACCGACTTCGAAACCTTAAAGATGTACGGCACCGACAACGTCTATGTGATGGGCGACACCGTCGATCTGCCCGTCAGCAAAGCGGGCGGGACCTGTCACAACCAGTCGCCGGTCATCGTGGAAAACATCGCTTCGGAAATTCGCCGCGGTTACACCGCCGCGATCTATGACGGAAAAGTCCAAGCGATCGCGCAAATGGGGTTGGAAGCCGGGATGCCGCTCTGGTACGACTATAAACATGATGTACAGGTCGCCCCACCTACCAAACTCGGAGGTCTGATGCGCAAGACCTTTAATCGCGGCATTTATTGGGCCGTTGCGCGTGGCATCGTTTGATCAAAGAGGAATTATTTATGTCTGAACAAATGCAGTTAAATACGAATGTAAAAAAACTGGTGGCGGATACGGCTCTGAGCGATCCAGCCACCATCGATGGCATTAAGAACATAATCGATAAAACCGCCCCGTTGGTGCAAGCCGGACGCTTGAATAACATTATCGATTTATTATCGTTAATATCCGACAATATCGAGTTTCTTGACGAGGCGGCGCTGGAAAAAACCACGAAAGTCGGTGAGGAAATTTTAGTCCTGGGCTGGACGGTCGGTAACGCCGTTCGTATGGCGAATGCTCGAACTGCGGCATTGGAAAAACCACCCGGCTTGTTTCAATTGCTTAGCTCGCTAAACGACCCGGATGTCCGCCGTTCATTGCATTTTTTGATCGGCACCCTACGCATTATCGGTCGGCAGATGAAAAACGATTAATCGTTAATTCGGATAGCCGATTTAAAAAGCGACCGCTACCAACCTAGTCATTCGGACTAAAGACTCTCGCGCCACAACTTATTCCGGCACCTAAGTCTTTAGCCTGTTGACATTGTGTTCCCTCTCTTTGAATAGCTAACTTTTCGATAGGTCCGATACTGTTAGCAACGCGTAATCCTACGAAAATTGAGGCCTATCATGCCCCCGATTACGCTTCGCTAATCGGGGCTACGAGGTAGCGTTGAGTATTGACGCTATTAAAGCCCGAGCAAATTGAACAATGGAACGCGTTGCCCAAGCCGCGGTTTTATACCGAACTGTCGTTCGGCAATTTCGTGCTGGTGTCGGTGTTTCTAACATTCGTTTTTCAGCTGGATATGGTCGGGATTCACCGGTGTCCGCGAATTGGTCCCCGATTTGCCGGCCCGCCTCGCTTCCGGCATGTACCGCGAATCATTAGGGTCTGCCAAGCCTGCTCAGCGACGCTTGGCGATGGTTGCGCCGGCTGGAGATATTGCTCGGCGCATCAATTTATGCCGGTATTTGATTTGGTCTCAGCCCATGCCAATCGTGGTCGCCGTCGACCACCGGAGCCACGCCTAAATGAAATCGGCAAGTTCGGCGCATTTTTGCTTGGCCGTTGCGGGCGCATGGATAAAGCGCTTGAGTTCGTGTTCTTGACCGCTTGAACGGAGCTTTTCTTTTTCCATTTCCCAACGCTTCTTAAAGTAATCGAGAAATAGGCCGGGCATGTTCCAGTAGTCGGATTCGAAGGGTTCCTGGCTCCCGGGTTTTAACTCGCTTTCCCAATGCAGATAAGGCATTTTCCCTACCGGTTCCGCCAGGTAAAAGCTGTTAAACACTTCGATCTTTCTCGATTCCTTCCGAATGACGATAAACAGCGGCAGGCCGGGCAAGCCGTCGTAAATAAACACGCCCAACGAACCGGACTCGGCATCGTCGATGCGGGCGATCACGTCTTCCAGCGAGACTTTGAATAACTTGGAATATTCATTGAATTCTTGCGGGTTAAAGCCATTGGTTTCCTGCGCGCGCAATTCTCCGATTGTGCAATCGGATTTTAAAATCAGCATTCTAAAATTGACGCCGGTTTTTATCGCTTTTTCCAATTCTCGCGATTTGTTTTTGAATCGAGGATCGAAGGTGATTAGCCAGTAGACGTAATCGCCAGGTTTCAGCCCTTGCATGATTTGGCTAAAATCGAATTCTTTGTTGGTGATTCCCAAGAATCCCCTTTTAGCGGAATTCAATAATATGCCGTCGACATAATGCCCCAAGGTATGCTGTAAACGTTCTTCCGCCTCTTTATTTTCTTCGGCCGAGATAAACCAATGATGAAAATAACCGGCTGAAATGATCACCGATACGAACAAACCGAATTCCGAAACGACTTTGAACAGCCATTCATGTTCGTGGTTCGCCGGATTATGGCTGAAACCCTCGAATAATTTGTAAAGGGTGAAGCCGCCAAAAACCAGCACCAGGGCCAACAGCCATTTGAGTTTTCTTGTCGTGGTCATGGCCGCTCCCGATGCTGAAAAGAATTGCCAAGTATCCTACTCTGTTGAAGTTTTGCAATAAAATGATAGGCTCTCGTCAGATCGGCCGATCCGGCTCGAAAACGCCGATCAATGCCCTAGCTTCTAATCTTGTACCCCGACTTGAATACCCACCACACAAAAATCAGGCAGACGATCAGAAATCCGAAGGTCATCCCGATACTGAGGCCGACGTGTACGTCGGCGATGTCGAAGAAGCTCCAGCGGAAGCCGCTGATCAAATAAACCACGGGATTGAAAAGCGTGAGCTTTTGCCACAAAGGCGGCAGCATGTTGATGGAATAAAACGCGCCGCCCAGAAAGGTCAGCGGCGTGACGACCAGCATCGGCACGACTTGCAGTTTTTGGAAACTGTCGGCCCACAAACCGATAATGAAGCCGAACAGACTGAAGGTAACGGCGGTGAGCAACAGAAAAGCGATCATCCAAAAGGGATGCGAGATCTCGTAAGGTACGAATACACGCGCGGTACCCAGAATGAGCAGGCCCAGCAGGACCGACTTGGTCGCCGCCGCGCCGACATAACCGATCAGCACTTCGAGCCACGACACCGGCGCCGAAAGCAGCTCGTATATGGTGCCGGCCCATTTGGGCATGTAAATGCCGAAGGAGGCGTTGGAGATGCTTTCGTTCAGTAAATTCAACATGATCAGGCCCGGAATGATGAAGGCGCCGTAACTGACGTTGTCGATATCGCCCATCCGCGAACCGATGGCGTTGCCGAATACGATGAAATAGAGCGACGTGGTGAGTACCGGAGCCGCGACACTTTCCGCCAAGGTTCGAAAGGTGCGGGCCATTTCAAAGTGGTAAATCGCGCGTATGCCATAAATGTTCATTTCGGTGTCCTTGCTGATTGATGTACCAGACCGACGAAGATGTCTTCCAGCGAACTTTCGCTGGAACGCAAGTCTTTGAAGTCGATGCCATGCTCGTTTAACGCGCGCAACAAATCGGCAATGCCGGTTTCCTCTTCCTGCGCATCGAAACGATATTCCAATGTACGGCCGTCGTCGGAGAGTTCCAAAGGCCATGAGCTTAGCTCCGCCGGAATACCGGTCATGGGCCGGCGCAGGCTCAGAACCAGTTGTTTCTTGCCGAGTTTGCGCATCAGCACGTGTTTTTCTTCGACGAGGATCAATTCGCCTTTGTTGATCACCCCGATACGATCGGCCATGTCTTCCGCTTCTTCGATGTAGTGAGTGGTCAAAATGATGGTGGTGCCCTGAGCGCGTAGATTGCGCACCATGCGCCACATATCGTGCCGCAGTTCCACGTCGACGCCGGCGCTAGGCTCGTCCAGGAATAATATCTTGGGTTCGTGAGCCAAGGCTTTGGCGATTAGTAGCCGGCGTTTCATGCCGCCCGATAGCGCCATGATTTTCTGGTTGCGTTTGTCCCAGAGCGACAGGTCGCGTAACACCTTTTCCAGATACGCCGGATTTGGCGGTTTGCCGAACAAACCGCGGCTGAATTTGACCGTGGCCCAGACGGATTCGAAGGCGTCGGTATGCAGTTCTTGCGGCACCAAGCCGACGGTCGTGCGCGCTTTACGGTAGTCTTTTACAATATCGTGTCCGTCGGCGATGACGGTTCCGGCCGAGGCATTGACGATGCCGCAGATGATGCCGATCAAGGTGGTTTTACCTGCGCCGTTGGGGCCGAGCAAGGCGAATATCTCGCCGCGCTTTATGTTCAGATTGACGTTTTTCAGCGCTCGGAAGCCGCCGGCATAGGTTTTGTCGACCCCCCTTACCGATATGATCGGGTCGGAGTTGTCGGCAGATAGGGTTAGGGACGTGGACACGGTATACTGTCGATGAGTAAATTAAAGGCTAATTTAACAAAAATTCACGGTATTCCATATGACGAACGTTTAGGGTGGGGCGGAATTTTCTCCCCATCGCGCCCCACGCATTAATATGGTCATCGTTCATGTTCGATTGAAACGCGGGAATTGATATGCCCATTCGCAAGATCACTTTAATCATCATCGGCGCTGTTTTATTAGTCGCGCTTGCGCATGAATTCGAATTACATCTGGGCGCGCTCGAACAGGATTTGCAAAAATTGGGGGCCTGGGCGCCGGCGGGTTACATCGGCGTTTTCGTCCTACTCACGCCCTTGGGCCTATCCGTCGATGCCTTGTGTTTCGTCGCGGGAATTTTGTTTCCGCTGTTACCGGCGCAACTCTATATGGCGGTCGCAACCTATTCAGCGGCGGCGTTGATTTTTATCCAGGGCCGATATTTGTTCAGATCGAAAGTGAGCGCCTTGCTCCAGCGGGAACAAAGGCTCGCCGGCATAAGCGCCGCTTTGTCCGAAAACGCATTCAAGCTGATGTTTTTATTACGCTTGACGCCGTTGCCGTTTGCGCTACTCAGCTATGCGTTTGCCGTCTCCCAAGTCAGGTTTCTGTCCTACCTGGCCGCTACCAGCGGTATCTTGCTTTACAATTGCACCTTGGTTTATCTGGGTTTTACCACCAAACATCTGGCCGGCCTGGTTAGCGGAAAAGCAGGGCCTCCCCCCGTGCCGTATCCGTTATTAGCCGCCGGCCTTGTGCTTGCGATAGTTGTGATTCTTTACATCGGCAAAACCGTTAACGGTGTGATCAAGGATATGAATTCAAAGGTTTCGATACCTAAGCAATAGCATCGAGGAATCGTCCGATGTCTTCAATATGTGGCCGGGAGATTTCACTGCCGTAGTTCCGCCGAAAATGTCGAGCCGGTACTACATGTTTGGGCTGGAGTTTCCCGATTAATGACTTTGGACCATTTCTTGAACAAACCTTTACCGGTCTTTTCGCGGTATTGAATCTTGATCCTGGTTTTATCCCCTCCCACCTTTTGCAAGCGCAATTTTTTAGACCAGCTTTTACCGTTCGACAATGCTTGGTTTTTGATCGCCTTCGAACGCCAGCGTTTGTTGATATAGTCGTAA
Source organism: Methylomonas sp. MgM2 (assembly GCF_054172045.1). Taxonomy (NCBI): domain Bacteria; kingdom Pseudomonadati; phylum Pseudomonadota; class Gammaproteobacteria; order Methylococcales; family Methylococcaceae; genus Methylomonas; species Methylomonas sp. MgM2. Next base: position 29,235 of record NZ_JBSYXO010000019.1, read on the forward strand.
AAGTCGACGTCGATAATTTTGATTTCATTGCCGGTGCGATTGGTGATTTTCACGGACACGTCTTTGCAGGCGGCGCTGAAATCCGGCTTGGGCAAGCGAATCAGCTTGAAAGTCGTGGTGGCGCTGACCGAGCCGGCATTGGCTTCCGCACCGGCGCCGGCCGATGCGGAAAAGCTTTCGCAGCGCGGCGACGAGCCGGAACTCAGCCCTACCGCGCCGCCGGCGCCCCCCAGGGCTTTCAACGAAACCGCGAAGCTTTTCCCCTTGCCGCTCAGTTTGTCCGCACTATCGTAATAAGCCGTCACCACGCCGTTCAGGCTGCCGCCGATTTGAGAGCCGATACCGGCGCCCAACGAGCCGTAAATCGTCGGATGGCTCAAATCGAGGTTGGACGCGACGAAGGCTTCGCCGGAGCCGCCGATGATCGCGCCCAGTTCTCCGGAAACGCCCAGCGATACCGACTTGAAGCCCTTGCGGCGTACCGTGTCGACCATCTCGGTGAATTCGTGGTAACAGGCTTTGGCGGCCAATATGTCTTTGGCATCATCGACCCGTTTGGCCGACAGAGTTTGCTTCAAGGCGTTCACGTTACCCGATCCGGCCTGGCAAGCCAGGTACTTCAGCATCGATTTGCCCATGGGCTCGAAATCGCGGTAGCAGTTTTTGCCGATTTCGCCGACGGTCCGACCGATCGTAGGCAAAGGCGCGGGAATGGGCGGCACTTCGACGTATTCGGGCTCATCGTCGTCGGTCTCGCCTTCGTCGGGCAATATTTGTTCCGGCTCGTCGGGATAGACATCGTCGTCGAAACCGGGATCCTCCGATTCGACCGGCAGTAAGCGATATGAGGCCGGCCCCATCGCCCCGGCCACGAACACGTCCAAAGCGCCGTCCGCGGCGGGCTTGGCTTGCCATTTACCCATCAGCGGCAAATCTTCCCCGGTATATCCTCCCATTCCGTCCGATTGAATATTACGGATGACTACCATGTCCGGTTGCACATGCAGCGTGAATAAATGCAGCCAGTCGTCGACGGCGTAGGCCCGCCCGCCTTCGATGCGTATGCGTTTGTCTATGGTATTGACCCGCCACACCCCGTCGATGTCCAGGGCTTCGGTTTGCGGAACGCTTGCCGCCATCGGCAAAAAGGCCGGAATATGCTGTCCCGGTTGTACCGCGCAAGCCGAGGCCAGCACGGACAAAGAAAGCGCCGCAAGGCAATGCGCGATCGCGCGCCCGGCCGATCTCGTCCGCGCGCCGCTCCTTTCCGCGCTGTTGGGGGTATTGGGTGATATCAGGTTCATGATTTGCTCCTATGTCGCTCAGTCGAATCCGGCGTGCCGGACGATGTGTCGGTTAAAAAATTGCTTCGATACTCGATGCCTTATCGGTCCGGCCCGGTAGCCCGCGCCGTCGCCAAAGGAACTTCGACGCCAAAGTAGGACCCGCTACCGTATGTCGAGCGCATGCGGATTTCAACCCCGATTTCCGCGGCCAATTGCCGAACGATGGCCAGGCCCAGGCCTTCGCCGGCGGAATCGGCGCCTTTTTGATAAGCATGCTGGACTTCGGATAGGGTCTCGGCCGTCATGCCTGCGCCGTTGTCGACCACGCAGATGACCAGGCCATGGCTTTTGCGCCGGCAACCCAGCAGCACTTTGGCGTTCTCGCCGCCCGGGTGGTGTTTGACGGCGTTGGCGGTCAAATTCGACACGATGCGCATCAATACCAGCGGCGGAACCTGCAGCGACAGCCCGCAATCGACCGTACGCAGTTCGACCCCGCGGCTGGCGGCTTCCTCGGCGAACATGCGTTGTACGGTGCCGAGGATCAAGGAGACCGGGTAGGTTTCCATGGCTTCATCCGGTGCCTGCGCTTCCGGCGCAACCGAACGGGTTTCGCTCAGATAATGCCGGCACAGCTTTTCCAGATAATCGAAAGCCTCGTGCAATTGCCGGCGTGTGCCGGGGTCTTGCCGATTCGCCACCGCGTCGATGCCGGCACGCAGCGCGGCGATCGGTTGGCGTATGTCGTGCGATGCGCCGGCCAGTTGCCGCTGCCGCCGGCTGGCCAAATCGCGCGCCTTGGAATAGTTTTGTTCGGCCTTGAACAAGGCTTGGTTCAATTCCGCATCCCGCTTGGCGAAGTTCAGTTCCCGCGCTGCGGCGATTTCCTGATCCTTGCGTATGCCCATCAGTTGCGCGGTGATGACGATCATGATCATCGAGCCGACCAGCAGATAGGCCAGATGGTGCAGGTGTTCGGATAGTGTTGTCGGTAGTTCGAGGTCGACGAATACCGTCACCAGCAAGCCGCCGATCGCCGCGGCGACGACCAGCAGCGCCAACCAACTGACGCGGTTTCGGCGTCCCAGCTTTGTCCAAGCGGCAAATGCGACGGGTTGCAGAATGAAGACCAACAGGGTGAGGGCATTTTCGCTTTGCACCAGCGTCGAAAAAGGCAGCCACGGCAGCAAGGCCGGCAACAACAGGCTGAGCGCGGCAAACACCAAGGCTACGGGTTTCAGCCGGGCCAATGCTGCGGATTCGATGGCTTGCAACAACAGGTAGATGATCGCGAAACCGAGCGTGTTGAGCGCCGGCAACACCACCATAGGCGACCAACTGTTCCAACTCGGAGACTCGGGCCACAGCCAGCGAAAGGCATGGCCGTCTATGTCTGCCATCGCCAGCAGGCCGAGCAGAAACATCACGGCGTAAAGAATCGCGATGCGGTGTTTGATCGCGGAGGCGAACAACAGAAACAGCGTGCCCAGCGTCGCTTCGAACACGTAGAAAGCCGTGGCGAAGACCGCATCCTTCAGGCGCATGTGCTGAAATTGTTCGGGCGACAGCAGCGACAGGGGCAGATAGCTCGGCCCGCGAACGTCCGCTTGCACCAGGATGCGCACTGCTTGGCCGGGACCGATCCGGAAATCGTCGGAATTCAACAAGCGGTAGGCGTTATTGCGTCGGGCGTAAGGCTTGTTTCGATGTTCGTCGAGCAGGATTCGGCCGCGCGGCTCCGCGTCGCCCGGATCGAACAAGCTGGCCCGCAAGTAGCGGCTATGCGGAATGCCGGCGAGCAAGAGCCGCGACAATGTTTCGCTGGATTGATTCCTTGCGGCAAGCAATATCCAAATTCGGGTTTCCTGGGCGCCCAAGCGAAACACGCTCGATTGCAGCGCCAGGCCTTCGCCGCGCTCGAACGAGGCGAGGGCTTCGAGCGCAGTCAGCTTGGTTCCGGCATCTGCCAGCCAGTAACGCTCGATCGCCAAATGGCCATCATCGGCCGCAACCGCCGCGAAACCGGGCGCCAACACCGACAACAACAGGCCGAAAATCAAAAGATACGGTATATTGCAGGCCTTCATATCAAAGCCTTCCTACGATAGGCATCAGCTAACTCAAGGTTTCCGGCATGGCCAATCCGAACGACAGCCGACAAAAGACGGCGGTGATCGCCGACGATCACGTTATCGTGCGCCAGGGTTTGCGCGCGGCTTTGGAGACGCCGCACGTCGCGGTTGCGGAAGGCATTCGGGTCGTCGCCGAAGCCGGCAACGGCTTCGAGGCCATCGCCGAAGTCAAAATTCACCGGCCCGACCTGTTGCTGCTGGATGTTTCCATGCCGCTGGCGGGCGGGGCCGAAGTGGTGCTGGATATTCAACGCTGGAGTCCCGATACTAAAATCGTCGTTCTGACCGGCATCAACGCGCCCGGCCAAATCGCCCGATTGCTCGAGGCCGGCGTGTCCGGCCTGTTTTCCAAAGGCGGCGATCTCGAAGAGCTTTACCGCAATTTGCCGCTGATCCTGCGCGGCGGGCGTTGCGTCGCCGATTGTTTTCAGCAAATCCTGCATGCGGCGCAAAACACCCCGCCGCTGACCGGACGCGAAATGCAGATTCTCAACATGATCGTGGCCGGCAAGACCAACAAGGAGATCGCAGGCCAATTGCTGATCAGCCCGAAAACGGTGGATAAGCACCGTACCAGCCTGATGGAAAAGCTGGACGTGCATTCCGTCGCCGAACTGTTGGCCTATGCCTTTCGTGAAGGATTGATTGATCCCGAACATCTCAAATAATCTCGTTTTGTGCCGTATGGTTGCTCAGCATAAACCCAAGGCAATCCCCCGCCCATGGGGTCAATACCCCATATTTCCGGCAAACCGGCCGCCGATGCAATTGGGGTATAGACCCCATACCGCCCGCGTTCGCGGCTGGGTAAAGTAAAGCCACATCGAATTTCTCCCCGGCCGATGCCGGCAAATTAAGAACCGCGGAAATTCGTTGCGCGAAGGCCGAAAGCCAAACGACTTCGGCCGACTTACCCATCTCCACGAGGAAAATATCATGACTATGCTGGACATTCGAACCCTAAATTCAGGCCGCACCGGTCTCGTCGCTCGTTCATTTTTGCTGATCGGCGCTTTACTGCTGGCGATCGCGTCGTCACAAGTCCAAGCCAAAAATTGCCGGAAGGTACATTTGGAGGTCAGAAACCAAAGCGGCCATCCGATCAAATTCGTCGATTTGGATTACTGGGATTCCGAAAGCGAAATATGGCGCTCCGAGCCGGTACGGAACGTCGTCATCAAGAACAACCGCAGCTGGCAGGAAACGCGCACCCTCGAACGCGTGTACAAGCAAGACGTCAAAATACGGGCCGAGTACAAGACTGGAAAATGGAACAAGCTGCTGAAGCGCTGGGTCTGGAGTCTACGCAAAAGCCGGGCCGTGTCCGCCCCGCAACAATGCGTGAAAAATACGGATTTTCTGCTGACCTTGGACAACTGATAGACCGGGCAAACGGGGGCTTGCCTATATTGAATACGGCGAAATCAAAGCCCGTCGATTGAGAAGAAGCCCCCTTTGAAAAAGATTGAGGAGGATTTATCTCTAAACCTCCTCCGGCCACTCTTTTTCAAGGGGGGGTTAATTCAGGGAAGTGATTATCGGCCATGCCCTTAGTGGAAAATCTCGGTCCAAAGCGTCAGCGGCAAGAACAAGGTATCCAAGCCGAAACTCAGCGGCAGATCGATTAACGGATAATCCGGCGGCTCTACCGAGAATTTGCGCAGCGCGGCCTGGTTTTCGGTCAGCGCCGCCCAATCCAGCCGGCTACCGCTATAAATGAAAATCCGCTGGTTCAAGGGTAAGCGGGTGTCGTCCAATGTTTTCAGCGTGGCGCAACCGGACAGCGCTACGCCGCAAACCATCCAAAACATTAACGTCTTCAGAGTTCTCATCAGTAATTGTAGGGTGGGGATAATGGCCGCCGTAGGTTCCGCGTGGGCATATAAAGCCGTACCCAATCGCGATTAAACGAGAAATCGCGTGGCCAAGCCCAGAAAGCTCATGAAACCGACCACGTCGGTGACCGTGGTCAGAATCACTGCGCCGGACAGGGCCGGATCGATGCGCAGGCGCTGCAAGAGTAACGGAATGGCGATGCCGGCCTGCTGGCGACGATAGGCATCAGCACCGCCAACGCGACGATTTTTTCCAGGGTATCGGCATATAGCCCGATGACCCAGGCCGCCAGAAAAGCCGTGACCAGATTGATCGCCAGCCAAACCGTACGATGCCTGGCGCTGTTAATGACCGGTGCGAACAGGTCGGCTTCTTCGTTGAGACCGGCCCTCCCCAACAAAGCGTGATCGGCTTCGGCCTTAAGGATTGCGATAACGTAGTCCAGTGAGATACGGCCAAGCAGTCGATTGTCTTCGTCGACGACGACGGCCGAGACCAAATGGGATTGTTCGAAAAACAGGGCGATATCGTGTTCGCTTGCCGTTGCCGGGATAGGCGTGTGCTGGCTGCTCGTGGCGTCTTTGACCAGGGTCTCGTCGTCGCCGGTCAACACCTTGTTCAATAATAATTTGCCTTGATAGACGCCGTCCCGATCCGCAACCATCAAGCCGTCCGTGTAATCGGGCAAATCCTCGTGCAGGTGCAGATAGCGTTTCACCACACCCAGCGAGACGTCGCTGCGTACGCTGATGAAGTCCGTGCTCATCAATCGCCCTGCCGTTTCCAGGGTTTGTCTGACCGGCTCCGGCAAGTGTTCCATGATATAGGCCAGATCAATGACTTCCATTTGCTCGGCTGCCGCGGCCGGTTCTTCGGCCGGCATCTCCGCGATCAGGCTGTTACGTACCTCGTCATGCAGAAATGTCAGAGTGTCCGCGCTCAACGTTTCGGGAATCAGCCTACGTAGCTCCGATTAACGAAAGCGTAATCGGAGGAACGAAAATTAAACATTCGTGCGATTACGCAATGCTAATCGCATCTTGTCTTCCTTCAGCCGTGTTTTATGGTTATGGCCGGCAACTTTTGCCTTCATATTCGAAATGATGTTGCCTATATTCTTTGCCGTCCCAGCGAACGACAGGGAAGCAGAATCCGGGGCCGCCGATCAAAATGTCCGGCCAACCTCCAACTCCTTTAGTGCCTAAGAATTCTGGAATACCTTGACTGCTGGTGATTACTTTCCACCCGCCGTTGCTTTCTTTACTGACGAGGCTAAATCCAGTGCCGGTATTCCCGTAGCAAAAGGTACCGCCTTCAGTAATAATGGCTTCAGGATACCCATCAACATTGATGTCTCCAATATTTTCAATATTTCCGGGAACGTATGACGAAGATCCGGGGTCTTCAAGGCCGCATTCGCTGCGCCATTGCTCGCCTTTTAACTGATAACCCGCCGCCTTGAACGCGGCGGCCTGGTCAGAAGGAGAAAGCACGTTTGGCAACGCAAATCCTGTTGGACTTATCAATATAAATGACAAACTAATCAATAAATTATTTGCTTTCATATCACTATTTTTCCACGGTGAGTACGTATTGGCCTATCTATTGAATAGCCGGCAAATTTTTGCCTGCGTATTTAATTCGCAACCGATCATAGCCGGTAATAACGCCGTGTCAACGTCAAAATTATCGAATCTTCCGTTTGGCGTGCGGTGTTTGATGCATTATTCATCGCATACGGAAGGTAGCTATTCCGATTGGCTTTAGCGCCTAGGGCTCAATGCTTAATTGCAAGACCCGACCCTATACACATATGGGGGAATTGGCGTTTGGGTAGATAGGTGGATTCATTGCATATTGATTTTTTACGCCGCAATCGTGGATCAAACAGTCAGAGGAGACCGTTAAATATCGCTAAAACTAAACATCTAGTCTAAAATCACCCACTGATTTCAACCGCTAACAACCCATGCAGCCATGAAACCCGCGCAATTCCAAATCGTTTATGACGGTCCAGCGTTGGAACATCACGAAATGAACGTCAATGATCTGGCCCCTGCTTTACTGGCTATCGGTGTTTTAATGGAAGAAGTCGGTAACCTCATGCACGGGGATAAATTTAAAATCGGTGTGAGTGTAAAAGGTTCGTTCAAAACCGGCTGTTTTGGAATCGAAATTGTCGCATCCGCAAAAAGCCTAATATTGGACGCCATCGACATCTTCAACCACGGAAACACCACTGCCGTGCTTAACGTTGCTGGCATCGTCGGTTTAATAAAAGGTTCGCACGGCTCTTTAATTGCAGCTTTGCGCTGGCTTAAAAATCGAAAAATTACGAAAACTGAAGTGCTTAACGATGGCCGCATCCGGATCTTTATTGATGACGACCACTTAGACACCGAACAGCTCACTCTAAAACTGCTGCAAAACTACAAAATCCGCAAAGCTTTCGAAGACATGATTGCTAAACCGTTACAGCGTGACGGTATCGAATCTATAGCGGTCGTCGATCCGATGGAGCCGAAAACGCCGGTGGTATTTATCGAAAAAGCAGAAGCCGGCTACTTCATCGCCCCAGAACTCGGCGAAGAAAAAATCAACGACCAAACCACCGTCGTGAATCTGCAAATCGCTAGTGCTGCCTTTGTCGATGGTAACAAATGGCGCTTCTCCGACGGTACGCAATCCTTTTTTGCCGAAATTCTAGACGACGACTTCCTGAGCCGCGTTAATTCCAACGAAGAAGCGTTTGCTAAAAGCGATATTTTGAAAGTCAAAGTGCGCATTTGTCAGTGGCTTACCCCGAAGGGCATGCGGGCTGAATATTCGGTCTTAGAAGTGCTCGAACATCGGAGTGCTATGAAGCAGATTGATTTGTTTAAACATTGAGCGCGGGCTTGAATTCGGTCCTTAATTGATTTTGCGCGGCTGTTACGATAAACGTCGAAGCGGAACATATTAGATAGAACGCCATTCATTCAAAGGCAAACCATCTTGTTCGTGCGTTTGGGTTATACGCCGCAATGAACTTTGTATGGTCAGAACATTCGTGCGGTTACGCGATGCTAACAGGATCTACGGCCCTTTCCGTTTACTTGGATGCAGCCATTTCTCGTATTGCGATCATAGGCTTCACTTCAACAAGCGCTCTTTTATTGGATGGATCTACTGCAAGAAGGCCTACGTAGAAAAGATGACGACCGTCTGCACTACTAATAGTCATGTATTGGGACGGATGTAGCTCTATAAGTAGACTTTCTGGAAGCTCGTCGTCAGGCAATATATACCCTATACTCACCGTCGTTTTACCGTTGGGCTGCACTTCAGAAACTGATATGGTAAATGTGAAACGTGGGTAGAGTACCCGCGTTGTCTGAGTCCGATCCAAAGCGAACGTTGTTGTCTCATTCAAATCGGCTACATTCAGAGTTGCCAGGTTCTTAAACTCTGACAATTGCTTTCCGGAATGAGATGATCTAAGAATGTCGCCGATGATTGAATCTGGAATGTCGTATTGTGCTTTGACGAGCCCTAAGGTGGATTTAAGCGAATCCCTCTCTTCTCCTACCTGACGGAACTTGCTATTAGCGCTCTCAAGCTCTCGGTTGAGGCGGCCGTTTTCTTCGGTGAGTGCTGCCACACGGATTTCCAGATTGCGATTATCCAGAGTCTGGACAATCACACCGGCAGCTGCTATAGCCCCTGCAAGGCCGGACGCCCACGCAAACAACTTCGTGCCCGTGAAGACTCGTGTAAATATTCCGATGAGTTTCATTTTTAACTACGAAAAGCCATGCATTCGGAATGCCTAACGCCAGTCATAACCTGGCCTAAAATGCATATATTCACATATTCGAAGTCAGAGTAATATTTATGCTTCAACGTCGCTCTGACCACGGATATTCGTGATTATCGTTGCAGTTCCTAGAAAGGCTTCCATTATGCGCATCATACTTCAACGTCATGAGTGTTGCCCAGCTCGTAAGTTAGAATGTATTAATTGGCCAAGGACAGCCCGGCTTGGCGCGTATATTTTTGTCTGCGCAGCAAGGCGATCTTCAATTGCGATTGTTCCTGTTCATCCAGCGTTTCCAGCAAGTCCACCTTGCCTTTTACGCTGACGGCAACCGGAATACCGTCGCGGTAGACGATGCGTTTGTTGCTGAGGGCCGGTATCCGTTGCCCGGCGGTGATCAGCCCGGTCAGATTCAATGGATCGGCCGCGCTGATCGCGATCAAGTCGCCCGCTTTGGGTTTTTTACGGATGTCGCGCAAGCGGTCCAGCGCCTCGGGCAGGGCGAATTGTTCGCCGGAAAAGCCTTGCACGAAGCGGCCGCCGCGCAGCTCGCCCCTGGCTTCCATGCGCCGAAACACGTACAGCAAGTCGCGCCAGACGGGCACGATGCTTTCTTGTTCCAGCAGTTTCCGGAACACCACGCCGTAGCGGCGCAGCAATACCCGGGCGATGTGCTCGCAGTGTTGGTAGCGGTCTGCGTCCGGGGCGGCGGGAAGGGCTCGAAGCAGCGACCAGCGCCCGGCCGCGCTGAACGGGTCGTAACCGGGATAGCGTTTGCCGCGCCGGTGCAGAACGGTCTGCGGCGTGATCAGGGTGCGCAGGCCTTGAAAACTGTCGGCGCTGACCAAGCCCCAGGCGGCCAGCTCCGCCAGCGCTTCCTCCAACTGGGATTTCAGCAGGCCGGTTTCGACTTGCAGCTCGGCGAAAAAGCTGGCGCCCATGCTTTTGAGCGCGCCATGGGTTCTTTGGGCGATGCCGGACAAGTCGAGCGCATCCTGAGGCGGCAACGGCGCATAGGCGCGCCAGTGCGGCAGATGCTCGCGGCGGATCAAGCTGATCGAAGTGGCTTTGCCGGCGGGTTGTTTGCGCTTGCCCGGCGCCGGGCCGGCCGGCAGATTCAGGCGCAGCCAGGTGATTTTGCCGGTGCCGCACAAACGGTCGAGTTCGGCGGATTGGTAGGCGTAGATTCGGCTCGGCAGGATGTCGGCTTCCCAACTGGCCGCCGGCAAGCCCAGGCCTTCCAACTGCAGCAAGCGTTGCTCCAGGCTGGCGGCGCCTTCGCCGGGTTCCGCCAAGCCCTGCCAGGCGAACAGAAAGCGCATGAAATCGGCCGGCGTCACCGCTTCGATTTCGCTGCGCAATTGTTTCAGCGTGTAGCGGTGGATGCGCGCCAACAAACCGCGTTCGCACCATTCGACGGCTTCGCTTTGCTGGCTAAACCGGCCTTGAATGACGAAGCCCTCGTTTTGCAGCGCGAGCAACGCCCCATCGACGGCAGCCGGGGTCTGCCCCAGCGTTTCGGCCAGTTGTTGCGCGGTCACCGGCCCCAAACCCTCCAGCCGGCTGCGGACGATTTCGCGTAGGGCCGTTTCCTGATCGACGGCTTCCGATGTATCGACCGGCTGAATGGCGGGTTGCAAAACGGCATCGGGGAATAAGGTTTGCAGCGCTTGCAGACGCTCGGCAGCCACCCACAAAGCTCGGCCACCGGCTATCGTCATCGCGGCGGCGCGCCGTTCTTGTTGCAGATGGCGGAAAAAATCATGGTTGCTTGTGGTAGGCGGCAACGATTCCGGCGCGCCGCGCAGGCCTTCTTCTTCGGTCAGAAAACCCAGCACCGTCAGCGCGTCGTGCAATTCGTCCGGACTGCGCATGTCCGGCCAGGCTTCGCAGCGCACTTTGTCTATGGCGTCCGGATTCAAGCGGCCTATGTCGGCCGCGCTCTCCGGCGTCATAAAGCGCCGTTGCCGCACCGCCAGCGTGCGGCGTTCCTCGGCCGGCGCATCGTCCAGGAAAGCGTAGGGCCTGGCGTTGAGAATCTCCATCGCCAGCGGCGACGGGCCGGCCAAGTCACGGGTGACCACCTCTATCGCATGCTGCTCGATGCCGGCCAACAGGCTTTGCAATCCGTCGATGTCCATCAGTTCGTGCAGACAATCGTACAGCGTCTGCTCCACCAGCGGGTGGTCGGGCACTTCGCGGTCGCCGCTGATATTTTCGAAACAGGCCAGCTGGTCGGGAAAGATCAGCGCGATCAAGTCTTCGGCGTCGTTGCGCTGAAAATAGGCCGGCACCTTCTTGCCGGAGCGCATGCGCGGCACCGCCAGCGCGGTATTCGCCACCCAGCGCCAGCGGGTCGGAAACATCGGCGCGGCCAGCAGCGCCTGTATCAATACCTCTTTGACGTTGCTTGCCTTCAGATAATGCGCCGGTTCTTCCAGCGGAAAACTATGGGTCGGCCCCAGCGACAGGACGATGGCGTCTTCTCCCGCCGCGGCCTGCAATTCGAAATTGAAGCGCCGGCAGAAGCGCTTGCGCAAGGCCAAGCCCCACGCCCGGTTGATCCGGGAGCCGTAACTGGAATGGATCACGAAATGCATGTCGCCGGTTTCGTCGAAGAAGCGCTCGAACACGATGCGCTGCTGGGTCGGCAACACCGTCAGCGCGGCTTTGGCGGCCGCCAGGTATTGCGCCAGTTGTTCGGCCACCGCATCGGGCAGGGCCAGGTCTTCGCTCAGATAACGGCGGGCCGCATCCTGCCTCTGCTCCAATTTTTGGTCCATGGCGGCGCGCAGTTCCGATACGGCCTGAGACAGCTCGTCGCTGCGCCCGGGCGCTTCGCCGAACCAGAACGGGATATTCGGCGGCAGGCCGTGGGCGTCTTCCACGTAAACCCGGCCCTGTTCTATCTTCAGCATCCGATAGGAACTGTTGCCCAGTTGAAAAATGTCGCCCGCCAGGCTTTCGAAGGCGAAATCCTCGTTCAGCGTGCCGATGAACAGGCCTTCGGGCTGCATGATCACGTCGTAATCGAATTGATCGGGAATCGCGCCGCCATTCATCAGCGCGGTCAGGCGTGCGCCTTTGCGGGGCCGCAGTAAGCCGTGCACGGCGTCGCGGTGCAGATAAGCGCCGCGCCGGCCTCGGCGGGTATGGTAGCCTTCAGCCAGCATCTTGACGACTTGGCTAAACTGCTCGCGGCTCAAGTCGCGATAAGGCCAGGCGCCGGCGTAGAGCCGGAACAGCTCATCCTCGCGCCATTCCCGGCAGGCCACTTCGGCGACGATTTGCTGGGCCAGCACGTCCAGAGGATGCGCGGGTATGGTGATAAGGTCCAGTTCGTCTCGTTGTATCGCCGCCAGCATCGCCGCGCATTCCACCAGATCGTCGCGGGTCAGCGGGAACAGCCGGCCTTTCGGAATCGCGCCCAGGCGGTGGCCGGAGCGGCCCACCCTTTGCAATAAGGCCGAAATGGCGCGCGGCGAACCCAGTTGGCAGACCAGATCGACGTCGCCGATGTCTATGCCCAGTTCCAGCGATGCGGTGGCGACCAGCGCCTTCAGCGTACCGGCCTTCAGGCGCCGTTCGGCCGCCAGCCGGTGTTCCTTGGCCAGGCTGCCGTGGTGCGAAGTGACGTATTCGTCGCCTAGCCGCTCGGCCAAAGCCGCCGCGGCGCGTTCGGCCAGCCGGCGGGTGTTGACGAAAATCAACGTGGTGCGGTGCTGTGCTATCAGTTGTTCCAGGCGGTCGTAAATCTCCGTCCACACTTCAGCCGCCATGACGGCTTCCAGCGGCGATCCGGTAACCTCGATTTGCAAATCGCGGGCGCGGATGTGGCCGGTATCGATAATCGTGCACGGCGCCGAGCGAGTGCCGGTCAGAAAATCGGCCATCAGTGCTATCGGCCTTTGCGTGGCCGATAAACCGATGCGCACCGGTGGCGTCGGGCACAGCTGCTCCAGGCGTTGCATGGACAGGCTCAGGTGTGCGCCGCGTTTGTTGCCGGCCAGCGCGTGAATTTCGTCAACGATCACGCTGCGCACCGTCGCCAGCATGTCGCGCCCGGAATCGGAGGTCAGCAATATGTACAGCGATTCGGGCGTGGTGACCAGAATGTGCGGCGGATTGCGTTTCATCGCCGTCCGCTCGGCGGTCGAGGTGTCGCCGGTGCGGGTCTGCGCGCGTATCGCCACGTCCGGCAGCCCGGCTTCCAGCAAGGCGAAGCGGATGCCGTCGAGCGGGACTTCCAGGTTCTTGTGAATGTCGTTGGACAAGGCTTTCAGCGGCGACACGTACAGCACCTGGGTTTGGTCGGGTAGCACCGAGTCCAAACCCTGCCGCACCAGATCGTCTATCGCGGCCAGAAACGCCGCCAGCGTTTTACCGGAGCCGGTCGGCGCGGCGATCAGCGTCGGCTTGCCGGTGCGAATCGCCGGCCAGGCCTGCTGCTGCGCGGCGGACGGCGCATCGAACTGGCTGTCGAACCAGCTGGCGACGATGGGGTGAAAGGATGTCAGCGGCATGTTGGGGTTATTAAAATACTTATAAAAAAGAGGCCATGGGGAGACGTTCCGTCGCGACGAGGCGTCGCTCCTACTTGGCTTCGCTTTCAGATTCCGAAATGAGGCCGGCGGTTGCACGATCAATAGGTTTTTCTAACCGAATCATAAGCAAGTTTCCGCGAAAAAAGTCGATTGACGGAGCGCAAACAATTCGCGCCAAAACTCGACAAGCCGTTTCATTTTAATCGGCGCATTTCTAAGGTGGTAAAATGTTTCAGTTCGAACCGCGTGGTTCTTCGCCCGCGAAAGTCAATTCGCTTTTTTACCCGTCAACGGCAGCTTAATTGCCGTGCATCGTATCCGTCGGAGCGAAACGGGGTAAAGCTTAAAAATACGGTTATTCATGAATATTTCCTTCGAAATCGTACCCAGAAGCCTGGAGGCTTTTGAACAGCAATACGCCTTCGTCCAAGCGTTGGATAAAGGCGTCAACTTCATCAATATACCCGATATTCAACGCTTCGAAACCCGAAGCTGGGAGTTGGCGACGCGCATAGACCGCAGCAAATTCCGCTTCGTCCCGCACTTTCGCGCGATTGATTTTAAGATCGAAAGCGGCGAGCTATATCGCATTATCGAAGATTTCGAACTCGACAGCGTATTATTGGTGACCGGCGACCCGCCGGAAGGTTTGAAGCGGGCTTATTACAACACCGACGTGGTCGACCTGATCCGCGCGGTGCGCCAGCGCTTTCCGCAATTGAACATATACGCCGGTTTCGACCCGCACCGCCAAGGCTTGCAGGACGAATGCGATTACACCCAGCGCAAGGCCGAGGCCGGCGCCACCGGTTTCTTCTCCCAGCCATTTTACGATTACCGATTGATCGAAATCTACGCCGAGCACATGGAAGGCCTGGAAACCTACATCGGCATCAGCCCGATCACTACCATGGCCTCCAAAAATTACTGGGAAGTCAAAAACAAGGTCAAATTTCCGAAAAGTTTCCGGCCGGATTACGACTGGAATGTCGAATTCGCCAACAACGTCATCGCTTCGGCGGCGGCCAACGGCTGGAATGTCTATTTCATGCCGATCAGGATCGATTTGAATAAGTATTTTGAAAGGATCGAGTTGCTTGGCTCGGCTGATTGATCCTAAGTTAGAAGACGAAAAGAAAGGAAGGGGGCGACTTATTTCGGACTGAGTCCTGGTTTTGTTTAGCGTGACGGTATGCTTGGATTACGATGCTTGTTGCTAGAATTTGATACGATTTTTCGGCAAAAACTGAATCAAGAACGATGAATTTAGGAGAAACCCTATGCCTCTGAAACCGCTTTGCTTCGTCGTGATGCCTTTCGGACTCAAGCCGGACCCCGGCGGCCTTCCGGACATCGACTTCGACCGGATTTATAACAATGCACTTAAACCGGCGATTGAAGATGCCGGCATGGAGCCGATCCGCGCCGACGAGGAGCGCGCCGGCGGGATTATACATAAGCCCATGTTCGAGCGGCTTTTGTTATGCGACTATGTATTGGCGGATCTAACCACCGCGAACGCGAACGTCTTCTATGAGCTTGGCGTACGACACACGGCCCGTCCGGCCACCACGCTTACCGTTTTCGCTAAGCATCAAAAAATTCCGTTCGACGTTAACTTCCTGCGAGCCTTGCCTTACGATCTGGGCAAGGAGAACGCCTTCGGCGATGACGAGGCGTTGGCGCTGCGCAAAGCCGTTGCCGAGCGGCTCAAGCAACTCCGGAACTTGAGCCGTAGCCAGACTCCGGTCGATAGTCCCTTATTCCAGCTCCTCGGCGAATGGAAACCCGGAGACATTGCGCGGCTGAAGACCGACGTTTTCCGTGATCAAGTCATTTTGAACGAGGAGCTTAAACGGCGGTTATCCGCGATCAGGGCGAAAGGGAAAGTCAAAGAGCGGCGGGATGAAGCGAAACAGGAGCTTCTGTCCCTGCGCCAGTCTATCGGGGAACTCGACGCCACGGACGCCGGCACGATAGTCGATTTGTTTCTTTCCTTCCGTGCTCTGGAAGACTGGGACGGCATGATCTCGCTTTACGATCAGATGCCGGAGTTTATAAAGGGGCAGATTCTGGTCCGAGAACAACTCGGTTTCGCGTACAACCGCCGCGCCGGCCAAAAAAAGGATCCGGCCGATCGGGCTCAGGCCCTGCAAATCCTGGAAGCCGTGGAAGATCAACAGGGGCCGAGCTCTGAAACGTGCGGTCTTATCGGGCGGATTAACAAAGATCTTTGGAAAGAAGCATTGGACGCGGGCCGTGTCGTCGAAGCGCGCGGCTATTTCACCAAGAGTGTCGAGGCTTATCTGCGCGGGTTTATGGCTGACCAGCGGGACGCTTACCCCGGAGTCAATGCCGTGACCCTGCTCGATATCAAGGGCGACGAGGCATCGTTGAAGCGGAAGGCACAACTGCTTCCGGTCGTTCGTTTCGCGGTTGAGCGGCGGCTTGGCGATAACCCGGATTACTGGGACTACGCCACTATGCTGGAGCTTGGCGTGTTGAACGACGATATCGATGCCGCTTCGGAGCATCTTGCAAATGCGTTGGCTGCGGTCCGCGAATCGTGGGAGCCGGCAACAACGGCGAATAACCTGCGTATGATTGAGCAGGCGCGGAAGGCGCGTAATCCGGATACGTCATGGTTGCTCGGGATCATCAATGCGTTGGAAGCGTGGCAACGATAACACCTGCCGAAAGCTAGGCTTGCCCATCCATTCAACGGAAATTTAAACGACGGTTTTCGCAGCTACAACGGATGTCGTAAAAGCCCGCTATCCTCGGCGGGGCTGAGGTGAGGGGCTTAAGGGTATGGTTACTCGCCGCACAAGACGCCGTGAATAGGTCCATGCAGGCTCAACGGCGGCTTCCATGCTGTCGTCCCGAAGGCGGAAGGAGCTTTACGACTGCCCTCTTAACGGCCGGAGAGCTAACTTTTTCATGCGAAGGCCTGATTCCGGAGTGCTTTACGCTGTTTGAATCGGCCGAGCTTATTCTTTGCGAAACAAGTCCAGGATCATCCGCTTTTCAGCGTCATCCAAAATATCGTCCGAGCTGAGGAACTTAGTCTGGCGTAAGTATTTTGCCGTAGCTGATTTTCTTTCGGTGTTGCGCCGTTCCGATTTACGCCGCTCTCTGGATCGGCGTTCGTGTTTTCTGCGATCATATTTAGGCCAGAGCACGTAGTGCTCTTGCATCATGGCGATCCATTCCGGTGAATTAAACTCGAAGTTGTTTTTACGTCGTTCGTTTTGGCGCCGAACGAATTTGCGACGAACGTGGTTCAGATTTGAGTTCATATCGTAGTTTATCGTGTCTCGGATTACCGATTCGGCTGTCTAAATTTCGATGTCTTGAATACGATAACAAGTTGCAATTCATTTAGCTATGCGCTTAAGTTCATACGGTACATCGATCATGTTCGCCGCGCTCTTAGAATATAAAATAAAAAGACCCGGGGAAAACAAAAAAGTTGCATAAAATAGACTGGTCGTCTTTTTTTCATGTCATACGAATGTAGAAAAAGATATTGAAACTGCCGGTTTGCTTTGGATTTTTTGCCGACCGCTTTAGCAGTTAGCGGCACATCGTCGGCGCTTAATGGCGATTGAGCCGGTTTTACCGATAGGCTGGCGCTATCGATTTTGCAGGGTTTGCGACAATCTGTAGTCAATCGCACGAATGCCGGGCTTTCCCTTAACGGTTTGTCGACACACGAATTCCGCTGGCCGACCCGAAAAACTCGCCTATCTCCAGGAAATAAAGGGTTTTTTCCTTCGAATGTAGCCATAGGGCTTGCCGTTTGCGATTAATGAAAAAGTTGGCAAAAGCCTTGCTTTATTTTGTAAAACATTGGCGAACGAGAGGTTGCTATGACACTGTACATTGGTTCCATGATGCCGGACCGCTCTCTGGAAGAAAGCGAGTTGATCAAAAGCATCATCAAAATTGCGTCGAATTTATCGAAACTGCGTGACTATCATGCGCAAAAACGCGCGCCTATTCTGGATGTCGTCTTCTTGTTGCCGTCCGGCCGTGAAAAAGCCGATTTCAAAGGCTTGCGCTTGCATTCTTTCGATACCTCGGAGCAAATTCTGCGCATAGAAGCGGCCGTACCGGAAAACATGGTGGATTCGGCTAACGCCGAGCGTTACGCGGTTGCGATCGTATTAGACGCCATAGACGCGGCCAAAGAATTTTTTTACGAGCAAAACATTTTATTCGATGCCGACGCGCATATGGCATTGATGGATACGATGATTACCAAGGAAGCGCAGCCCTGTTTGAGTTGAGGCGTGGTGCGGCCTTTCAATTTTAGGTATCGGTTCGGGAGTTATTTCACCGCCCGTATCAGCTTGATCATGTCGCTGCTGATCGGGTCGACATAAATGCTGCGGAATGGGCAGGCCTGGACGTTCTTGACGGTTTGACGATTGATATTGGCGCCGAACAAGCGAACGATCAGAGGGTTGAGCAGATTCATGAATGCGGCCATTAGTTTGTTGGAGCTCAAGACGTGTTCCAGCAAAATCAATTGGCCGCCCGGTTTCAAGACCCGGTAGATTTCCTTTAGCCCTTTGCGTGGTTGCGGTACCGAGCAGAACACGAAACTGGCGACCACGGTATCGAAGCTGTTGTCGGCGTAGTGCAGGCGCTGCACGTCCATCAAATCCAAATGCACATCCAATTGCTTGCGTTCCTGCTTGCGGCGGGCTTGTTCCAGCATTTTCGGGCTGAAATCGATTGCAGTCATGCGAGCCTGGGCGGGATAAAACGAAAAGTTCTTGCCGGTGCCGACGCCCACTTCCAGGATATGCTCGCCTTGGGCTTGAGACCAAAGTTTTTTGCGTAAGCGGCGAAATATCAGCCCTTCCAGAAAGCCTTCCAGGCTGTCGAACCACGGCGCCAGTCTGTCGTAGCGCCGGCGGATATCATCGCCGCTGGCCGCCATGTTTAGATTTCCAGCTGTTGAATGCCGTCAAGAAACCATTTGCTTTGCTTGCTGCCGATCGGTTTGGTGAAATGCCAAACCTCGCGTACCTGTTCGGTTTCGCCGCCGTCTTCGCGCAGGATGCAATCGAATAACACGGTGGCTTCCAATTCGGCGCCTATCTCGCGGACTTCCAGCAACTCCGCGCTGACTTTCAAGACTTCGGTTTGGCTGTCGCCGCCGGTCGCGCGCAATTGATCCTGAATTTCCGCGAATACTTTGTCGGTGGTCAAGCCGCGGATAGCGGCCAAATCGCCTTTGTCCCAGGCACTCTGTAAATAACGATAGGCATTTTCAGCGCCCGCAAGAAAACCGGCGCTATCGAAATCGGAGGGTACTTCCAAAGCACCGGCAGGCGCTGATTGTCCGTTTTTGCCGAACATCAAATCGGTGTTAAAACCCGCTGAAACTGATTCGGGCGGCGTTGAAGAGCCGTAATCAGGCTGATCGTTCTGATCGTAAGCCGACCGGTTATAGGCGGAACCTGGTGATGCTTGCCTTTGTCCGGCTTTGGCAGCAAACAAACGCATCAACAGGTAAGCGATACCGGCGAACACCAATATGTCCATTAAATTGATATGCTCAAAAGCGCCGCCGAAAAACAAAGAGCCCAACAAGCCGCCTAATGCCAATCCGCCGAGCAAGCCCATCAACCCGCCACGATTTGCCCAACTTTGGCGTGCCGTCTGATTTTGTGCGGCGGCTTTTTGTTGGCTGGCTGAACGTGTCGCTTGGCCAGCGGAATTTGGAGTCGTAGAGCGCTGATATGGCGCGCTGTAACTCGGTCTGCTGCCGAAGGATCTGCCGCCCCCGAAGCGTTTGGCTTGCGCTTCTTGGATGCCGGCCATCGTCAAGGTCAGCGCCAAGAAAAGCGTTGCGAGGATTCCGATTTTTTTATTCATGGTGTTATTAGCCTTGTTTAAATGCAAAGGATTCACTAAATTTTAGGGTGCTGGCGTAATTTTCAAGTAGAATAGCGGTTCGCTGGCGTATCTACAACTACTGTCCGGCGTTAATAGCGATATAAAAGACAAATATACAACTCGATGGTTGCATTTTCGCGTCAATTTTTGGTGATGTTATTGGTGTTGCTGCAATTTGCGGCGCCGCTGGTACATGCCCATGTCCACGACTTGGAGACGTCGCGGGGCTTCCATTTGCACGAGTTTGAGGCATTGCAGTTTAAGTCCGATACGGCGTTTCTGTCGACGCTGGATTATGCGGGGCCTATACAGTCAGCCGTCGTCGAAATGGGTTCGGCCATTAAGGCTCCGCAAAATTGCCAAGCGCTGCCGCCTATTTATTCGGGTTATGACGACGCTTGGCTGCCTAAACAATACCTAGTTGATATCATCAACTTTTCACCGCACGAAACGGTTCCAATTGCAGACCCTTTCCTCGATCATCCTTCCTCGCGCGCCCCACCTCGTCAAATTTAAATCGGCCGGACCGTCAATAGACGGTTTGTCGCTCGCCTGATACGCGATTTTGCGTTTTTGACCGTTTTTGACGGGATTCTGATTTACGATAATTTTGGAGCTCACAATATGACAGTATTGCGTCATATTACGTATGGCCTGGCCGTATTATGCTGGCCGTTCAATCCTTGTTTTGCCGAAAAACCGGAACTACCGCCGGTAGAGCAGCGGATGCTGACGCCGGTCGACGCCGGGCAATTGATGGTCGAACATTTGGATCCTATACAAATCGACCCGCAGTTGACTTTGCCTCAGTTGCTCGAGCAAACGCTCCAAGCCTATCCCGACCGCTTGATTAATGAGGCCCTGAACCGGGAAGCGGATGCTTTGGCGGAACGCGGCGATAGCTGGTTTGCCGGATCGCATGCCTTGGCGTTGAACTATTCCGACGATACGGTCGGTAGCAACAAAGGCGCGCGCGAAGCTGTTGCCGAATTAGAGTTTACGGTGTGGAATTGGGGGCAGCGTAGCGCGGCGCAAGACGTAGCAGAACAAGCGTACTTGGCGGCCGATAAGCAATCGAAAGCAGTAAAACTCGAAGTTGCGCGGCTGCTCAGGGAAGCCTTATGGAACATCGCATTGGCCGAAAATCGCTTATTGCTCATGCGAAATCAACTGAAAATATCGGAACGCTTATTGGCTAAGGTGAGACAACGCGTTGAACTCGGCGATCTACCGCGGGCCGATTTGTTGCTGGCCGAAAGCGATCATTTACAAAACCAAACCTTGTTAACTCAAGCAGAAGCGGAACTGATGCATACACGCAAGAGTTACGCCAATCTGACTCGCACGACGAGGATACCCGCCAATTATCAGGAGCCGCTCAGCGAGATCGAGGTCGTACAACCGAGTCATCCGATGCTGGAAGCCATTAACGCTATCATTGCGAGAAAGCAAGCCATGACGGAATGGGCTAAATCCACCGACACCGTCAATCAGCCCAAGATTATCGTTGGCGCTAGAACGGGTCGTGACCAGCGCGATAGCGAAGACCTGCAAAGCGCCAACATCGGAGTCTTTATTCCGTTTGGACATAGTACTTACGATGCACCGGAAATCGCCGCGGCTTACTTGGAGTTGAATACGGCATTGGCGCAACGGGAACACTTGCAACGCCAGTTGGAGAAAAACCTGCACGAAGCGGAGCATACTTTGGATATCAACCGCAAGGAACTCGAAATTGCAAGGAAAATGAAAGACATCGCCGAACAGCATTTGGCAATGATGCAATTTAGCTTCGAATCGGGCGAAATCAATTTACTCGACCTTCTAAAAATTCAAGCTCGTAGCCTGGAAGCCATTCGGAATGCCAAGGAGCAGGAAGTCAAACTGCAACGCAATATCGCGCTCTATAACCAGGCGGTTGGAGTATTACCATGAGAAAAATTCTATTCGGTTTCTTATTAGCCGGCTCGCTGAACGCGAGCGCCGAGAATCCGCAAATTCAAATCACGCCGGAACAAATCGATAATCTGGCGGTAAAAATCGGTCCGGTTCAGGTCAGTCAAGAAATTCCCATACTATCGGCGCCGGCCGAAGTGGTGGTGCCCGCCGACCGGGAGATGCTGATCAGTTCCCCGCAACCCGGTTTTTTACGGCAATTGCACGCCAATATCGGCGATAGAGTCAAACAAGGCCAGGTCTTGGCACAAATCAACAGTCCGGAGTTGGTGGTCTTGCAGCAGCAGTTTCTGACGGCGCGTAGTGCATTGAATTTGGCCGGTTTTCAACACCGCCGCGATCAAAAGCTGCTGCAGGAAGGCGTCATCGCCGAACGGCGTTGGCAGGAAACTCAAGCGCTTTATAACAACAAAGTAGCGATCGCCAACGAAAGCCGGGATTTGCTGAGCATAGCCGGCATGTCCGATACGGAAATTGCCAAGTTGGAAAAAACCCACAAGCTGAACATGTCCCTGCTGGTACGCGCGCCTATGGACGGGGTGATATTGGACCGCTTGGTCAAGTTGGGTTCGCGTTTGGACACGCAAGCCCCGCTGTATCGCATTGCCGATCTTTCCAAGCTGTGGCTGCAAATCAATATCCCGCAGGAACGCATCAGTGATGTCGAAATCGGCGATCGGGTAAAAATACCGGATTACGCGGGATCGGCAAAAATCAGCTTGCTCGGGCAAAGCGTCGATCCGGCCAATCAAACGGTGTTGGCCCGCGCCGTCATTACGGACAAGGCCGAAAAGCTCAGAGTGGGGCAGCATTTGAACGTGCAAATCATGCAAGCCGGCGGCGAAACGGGGTTTCGCGTGCCTAACTCCGCTATCGCCCAAAATGCCGGGCGCAGCTACATATTCGTGCGCAATGCCGGCGGTTTTGCGGTAACCGAGGTCAAGGTGATCGGCAGGCAAGACCAGGGCGCCTTGATTACGGGGCCGTTAACACCGGGTCAGAGTATCGCGGTGGAAGGTTCCGTTGCGCTGAAGGCCAATTGGCTGGGCATGGGCGAGGACAAATGATGGGTGGATTGATTCGTTTTGCGCTGTCCCAGCGTTTGTTGACTTGTCTGCTGGTGCTGTTATTGGCGGCCGGCGGTTATCACGCGTTCAGGAACATCCCGATCGACGCGTTTCCGGAGGTTTCGCCGACGCAGGTCAAAATCATCGTCAAAGCCAACGGCATGACACCGGAGGAAGTGGAAACCCGGATTACCGCGCCGATCGAGCTCGAATTGCTAGGCATACCGCATCAAACCATGCTGCGATCCTTGGCCAAATATGCGATTACCGACATTACCCTGGATTTCGAGGAGGGCACCGACATCTATTGGGCGCGGCAACAAGTGGCCGAACGCCTGAACGGTATCTGGGGCAGTCTGCCGATGGGAACCGAGGGCGGCATCGCGCCGATGACGACGCCGTTGGGTGAAATGTTTATGTTCTCGATCGAAGGCGGCGATTTGAGTTTGATGGAACGGCGGACCTTGCTGGACTGGGTGATACGCCCGGCCTTGCGCACGGTGGCCGGCGTGGCCGACGTCAACGCATTGGGGGGCGTGGTCCGCAGTTTCGAAGTCGTTCCGGACAACATACGCCTGGCGGCGCGTAACATCGGCATAGACCAATTGATCAAGGCTTTGCAGAGCAACAACCGCAACGACGGCGCCGGCCGTTTGACGGAAGGCGAGGAAGCGCTGATCGTGCGCGCGGAAGGCCGAATCAAGGACGAGCAAGATGTCCGCAGCATCGTCGTTAGCCAACACGGGGGCAGGCCGATACGGGTAGAGGATGTTGCGGAAGTCAGAATCGGTGCATTGACTCGTTACGGCGCGGTCAGCAAAGACGGCGACGGCGAAGTGGTAACCGGCGTGATCCTAAGCCTGCGCGGCGCCAACGCCCGGCAAACCGTTGAATCCATCGAAGCAAAGCTGGCCGAACTGGAAAAAACTTTGCCGCAAGGGGTTAAGGTCAGCGTGTTCTACAACCGCGGCGATTTGGTCAGCAAGGCGGTCAATACCGTCAGCAAGGCGCTGATAGAGGCTATCGTATTGGTCGTCATTCTGTTGATCCTGTTTTTAGGCGACTTGCGCGCGGCTTTGACCGTCGCTCTGGCCTTGCCGATGGCGGCTTTGATTACCTTTATCATGATGAGCGCCTTCGGCATGTCGGCCAATTTGATGAGCCTGGGCGGCCTGGCCATAGCGATAGGCATGCTGGTGGACGGCGCCGTGGTCGTGGTCGAGAATATCATTACGCAGTTGGCGGACCATGAAAAGGCCGGGCGCATGCCGCGATTGCACATGATATACAGGGCCACGCGTGATGTCGCGGTGCCGGTGACGTCGGGCATTTTGATCATCATCATCGTGTTCTTGCCGCTGTTGGCCCTGGAAGGCTTGGAAGGAAAGTTGTTCGGGCCGGTGGCGATGACCATCGTGTTCGCCTTGAGCGGGTCGCTGGTGTTGTCGCTGAGCGTGATTCCGGTGTTGGCGTCCTTTTTGTTGAAGCAGGTATCGCATGAAGAACCCTGGTTGCCTCGGTTGTTATTGCGGCTCTACGAACCGCTATTGGTCTGGTGTCTGAATAACAGCAAAACGGTCTTCGTCACCGCAGGCTGTTTATTGGCCGCGACCGTGCTGGCGTTTACCCGGATAGGCAGCACCTTCATGCCGACCATGGACGAAGGGGAGATCGTCGTGCAGTTGGAAAAGCTGCCGTCGATCACGCTGGAGGATTCGGTGCGCCTGGATCAACGGGTGCAGAAGAATATTCTGGAGCATATGCCCGAAGTGCGGACCGTCGTATCGCGCACCGGCAGCGACGAGTTGGGCTTGGATCCGATGGGCTTGAACGAAACCGACAGCTTCTTGATCTTGAAACCGAAAGATGAGTGGCGTTTCGATAGCAAAGAAGAATTGATCGATGCGATACGCGGCATCATGGCTCATACGCCCGGCATCGCCTTCGGCTTTACCCAGCCGATCGAAATGCGGGTGTCTGAGATGCTGACCGGTACCCGCGGCGACGTGGCGATCAAGTTGTTCGGCAACGATATCGACGAGCTGAACCAAAAAGGTGCTGAAATCGAAGCCTTGTTAAGGACAATACAAGGCTCCAGCGACGTGTTCATGCGCAAGAACGAAGGCATGCAATTCCTGCAGCTCAGCATAGACCGGCGTGCGGCGGGCCGCTTCGGTCTGGACGCGGATACTATCGAAAACATGCTGAAGGCGCAGATCGAGGGCCTGCGTTTGGGGATCGTGCAGGAAGGTATCAAGCGCACGCCCCTGTTGTTGCGGGGACGCAGCAATCCCGCCGATTTTGCTAATCTGCAAATAGCCCTGCCCGAAGGCGGGTTCGCGCCGATTACCGCGTTGGCAAAAATAGAACGGGTGGAAGGCGTGGTGTCGATTCAGCGCGAAAAAGGCCAGCGCTTCGTCGTGGTGCGCAGCAACGTCGAAGGCCGGGATTTGGTCGGCTTCGTCGACGAAGCGCGCCGCCTGGTGGCGGAGAAAATCGAACTGCCGACCGGTTATCGGGTGGAATTCGGCGGTCAATTCGAAAATCAACAGCGGGCGGCCGCGCGTTTGTCTTTGGTCATACCGGTGTCCTTGGGGCTGATTTTCTTATTATTGTTTTCCACTTTCGGCTCAGTGCGGCAGGCGGTGCTGGTATTGTCCAATATCCCTCTTGCAATGATAGGCGGCGTGTTCGCTTTGTGGCTGTCCGGCGAATACTTGTCCGTGCCGGCGTCGGTGGGTTTTATTGCCTTATTGGGTATCGCGGTATTGAACGGCGTCGTCATGGTCAGCTACTTTAACCAACTGTGCGCGACCGGCATGGAGTTGGCCAGAGTCATTATCGTCGGCTCGACCAGGCGTTTACGGCCGGTGCTGATGACCGCGACGATCGCCGCGTTCGGCTTGATTCCGTTGTTGTTCGCGACCGGGCCGGGCTCCGAAATCCAACGCCCTCTGGCCATCGTGGTCACCGGCGGTTTGGTTTCCTCGACCTGCTTGACCCTGATTTTGTTACCGATTCTTTACCAATTGTTCGGCCGGCCTCGGGAGGAAGTTTCATGATACACGATACATTTTTGGTGACGATCAATGTCGCATCGGTTCTGGAAGAGTCCATGGTCGACTGTCTGTTGACCTTCGAAACCGCCCAGGGATTCTCCAGTTTTCCGGTGAATGCCCACGACCATAAGCATCGCGATTTGTCGGTGACGGAGCAGGTTACCGGGCGGCAACGAAAAATGCGTTTTCAGATGTATATCGATCAACAGCATCTGCCGGATCTATTGACTAAAATAAAAACCGAATTTGCGGGGACCGGTTTACATTATTGGGTCGTGCCGGTACTCGAACATGGTGAAATTTAAACAATTTTTAGCGTGAATTAATGATGGGTGCTACTATTTCAGCAACTCGTAATGTAGTTGCCATCATTGCAGTGGGTTCACCTAGAGAGACGGTCACATGCATATTTTCTTAAGAAGGATTCCCGCCAATACCAGTCATATCGACATTACCGAATTTGTTAGCCCGGTGCTTAATAACGGTATTTTTAAAAAGCCGAGTAAAATCGTTAGCGTAGAGATTTTAGCCTTACGAGATGTGCGGGTCGATTCGATCGAATATCACGGCTTGGTAACGCTTGACTCGGAAGCGGCGGTCAAACAGGCTGTAAACGGACTGAGAAACCGAAGGCTGCAAGGGCGTTATGTCGTAGTCAGGCCTTATTTTCATCGTAACCCGAACAATGATCTGCGCAAACTTTCCTTTAATCGGGAAAGCGAAAAAGGTTTTATCGAAAGACGCCGTGGAGAACGTCGCCGAGGAAAGTATTTAGAGATCGTAAGAAATGTGTCGGATCAATTCAATACGGAAGAAGATATTTCCAATCATGCCACTCATCAGCAAATTCAGGTTACCTTTATTGTGCCGGCGCGGATTGAACTGGCGGTTGCGGAGTGTTTCGTCAATTTTGAAATAGAAAATGCGGGTTCCGTAAATAATCTGGATGAAGCCGTTGACTATCGTATTACTCAATTTTTGACGGAGTTGGAAGGTCCGGAAAACAAATCCAGACGCTTCCAAATTTTTACTAGTAGAAGGGTTCTTTCCGAATTATTGTATAAATTGCAAGCGGAGTTTTCTCACGGGGATATTTATTACTGGGTTGCGCCGGTAATCGAATTCGGTAATTTCTAGATGGCGAATGATTATTTTTATTCGAAAGATTCCTGCTGATACCAAGTTAAGTGAAATAATCACTTTTGTCGAACCGGCGGTAAGCGGCGGACTATTCCGAAAAGGCGGAATGGTCAAAGGCGCCAAGATACTTGCATTAAGGGATGCGCGATCAAAAACCACAGAATTTCATGGGCTTGTAACGGTTGAGCCTGAAGAAGAAGCATTACGTGCTATAAAAATGCTTAAAGGAAAACGCTTCAAAGGTAAATTCGTTGCGATTAGGCAATATTGTCAACGTAACTGGCATAACGATCCCAGAAAAAATCCACTAGCGGTTGAGTATCTCCATATTATGGACAGACGCGTCATGGACAGGCGCCGCGGCAAACATCTTGAAATAATTGAAAATATTTCGGCTAGACCCCGGCAGCGCGGGTGATTTTTCTCGCAAAGACATTTGGTTTTTAAAGCGACGGCCCAAATCGATTGAATAAGCCGGCCATCCAACTTAAGAGTCTGCCGCAAAAGCCCCCGTTTCCCGCTTCTTGCGTCGCCCTATTTTCTGCGTATATGCAGTCGTCCGGAAGCAAGAAGGAATTGTTTTAACTTTTACGACGCCTCTCTCTAATGTGGAATCGGCCGGCGGGCGGGAGCTATACTTATTTTTCCAGTAACTCGAATTTACCTGGTTTGCCGTTCCATTCTTCGGCATCCGGCAGCGCATCTTTTACTTCGGTAATGCCGGGCCAGGCTTTAGACAATTCGGCATTCAGTTGAATAAAATGCTCTTGACCTTCCGGCACTTCGTCTTCTGCAAAAATCGCATTAGCGGGGCATTCGGGTTCGCATAAGGTACAATCGATACATTCGTCCGGGTCGATGACCAGGAAATTCGGGCCTTCATGAAAGCAATCAACAGGGCAGACGTCGACGCAATCGGTGAATTTGCATTTAATACAGTTTTCGGTAATTACAAAAGCCATAATGTTCTTCCAGAGTTAGGTGATGGAATAAGCTTTCGTTCAGCGGGAAAGCTTTATGGTTGAAGTTGAAAACCGCCGCGTATGCGGCAGGTGACTAATTCTCATAATACGTCAAGAATGGCAACTGAAGAAGCAATCGCAATCGTCAGTTGCCTTTGTCCATAGAATTAATCTTTTTGACGTTCTTTCACTTCTTTAATCACTTCTTCCGCTACGTTTTTAGGGCAGGCGATGTAGTGAGAAAATTCCATGGAGAATTGGCCGCGGCCGGAAGTCATGGTACGCAAGTCGCCGATGTAACCGAACATGTCGCTCAGTGGCACGTCGGCTTTGATACGTACGCCGGTGACGCCGGGATCCTGCGATTTGATCATGCCGCGGCGACGGTTCAAGTCCCCGATTACGTCGCCGACGTGCGCTTCCGGTGTGAAAACGTCGACTTTCATAATCGGTTCCAGCAATTGCGGGCCGGCTTTCGGAATCGATTGACGATACGCGGCACGGGCGGCAATTTCGAAGGCAATGGCGGATGAGTCGACCGCGTGGAAGGCGCCGTCTGTCAGATTGACTTTGAAATCCAAGCATGGGAAGCCCGCCAGTACACCTTTCTCGATACTGGCTTTGAAGCCTTTTTCCACGGCCGGCCAGTATTCGCGCGGTACGTTGCCGCCGACAACGCTGGATTCGAACTGGAAGCCGCTACCCGGCTCGCCCGGCTCGATGATGTAGTTGATTTTCGCGTATTGACCGGAACCGCCCGATTGTTTTTTATGAGTGTATTCGTCTTCGACGCGCTGGGTGATGGTCTCGCGGTAAGCCACTTGTGGTTTACCGACGTTTACTTCGACACCGTGGGTACGTTTCAGAATGTCGACTTTGATGTCCAGGTGCAACTCGCCCATGCCTTTGATGATGGTTTCGCCGGATTCTTGGTCGGTTTCGACGCGGAACGACGGATCTTCGGCCACCATTTTGCCCAGTGCGATACCCATTTTCTCGTTGCTGCCTTTGTCTTTCGGCGCAATCGCGATCGAGATAACCGGATCAGGGAATACCATAGGCTCCAGAGTGGCCGGTTTGTCGGGGTCGCACAAGGTATGGCCGGTTTGTACGTTTTTCAGACCGATCAACGCCACGATGTCGCCGGCTTGAGCGGTTTCGATCTCGGAACGGTCGTCGGCGTGCATTTCCACCATACGGCCCACCCGTTCGGTCTTGCCGGTGAAAGTGTTCAGCAACGTGTCGCCTTTTTTCAGCTTGCCGGAATAAATACGGACAAAGTTCAATGCGCCGAAACGGTCGTCCATGATTTTGAACACCAGTGCGCGCAACGGACGGTCGGCATCGACAATCGCATGTTCGCCGGTCGGGTTGCCTTCGATGTCGGTTTCCGGTTGAGGATTGACTTCGGTAGGGTTCGGCAGATATTCGATAACGCCGTCCAATACCAATTGCACGCCTTTGTTTTTGAACGAAGAGCCGCAGAAGGTCGGGAAGAAATCCATGTTGATGGTGCCTTTGCGCAAGCAGTGTTTGATTTCTTCGATGGTAAGTTCTTCGCCTTCCAGATATTTCTCCATGATGTCGTCGTCTTGATCCGCGACTTGGTCGATCAATTTCGCGCGCCATTCTTCGACTTCTTCTACCATGTCCGCAGGTACGTCTTTGATTTCGTATTTCAACGGATCGCCGGAATCGTCCCAGACCCAGGCTTTACGAGTCAATAGATCGACAACGCCGCTGAATTGATCTTCACGGCCGATAGGCAGGGTCATGACGACCGGTTTCGCGCCCAATACGTCTTCGACCTGTTTGACGACGCGGTAGAAGTCCGCGCCCAAACGGTCCAGTTTGTTGACGTAAATGATTCGGGAAACTTTGGAGTCGTTCGCATAACGCCAGTTGGTTTCGGATTGCGGCTCAACGCCGCCGGAGCCGCAGAATACGCCGATACCGCCGTCCAAGACTTTCAGCGAACGATATACTTCGATGGTAAAGTCGACGTGGCCCGGGGTGTCGATGATGTTGAAACGATGCGGTTTGAATTGGTTCGCGCTACCCGGCCAAAAGGCGGTGGTGGCCGCCGATTGAATGGTGATGCCGCGTTCTTGCTCTTGTACCATGAAGTCTGTGGTCGCTGCACCATCATGCACTTCGCCGATTTTGTGGATTTTACCGGTTAGTTTTAGAATCCGTTCGGTGGTGGTGGTTTTACCGGCATCGACGTGCGCGAAGATACCGATGTTTCTGTAAAGCGATAAATCAGTCATGGTTATACTCTAATTGGAGATGAAAACGTTCGAACCTTTGGCACCATTGCCACAGCTTCTTCATTAGACTGGGTCAATGAAAAATCCGCCTATTCTAACCGAAAATCAAAAAAAACAGAATGTCAATTACGTGTCAATATTTTCTTGGGCTTCCGTTTGAATTTTCAGCTCGCGCAATTTCATTAGGCCGTAGAGCGTTTGCAGTACTGGACATGGAATGCCCGCTCGTTGAGCCGATCGCACGCTGTTTCCTAGGATTGCCTCGGTTTCCATCGCGTGGCGGCGTTCAAAATCCAATAACATGCTGGTTTTGTAAGGCGGCATCCCGTAAGTGTGTTGAATGTTGGTCTCGACGATGTCGTCGGGTAGCGGATGGCCGCAAGCTGCAGCGACGTCACAGACTTCTTGCATGATGCGGCGCACCAAAGCCTCCTGATTTTGCAAAATCGCTAGGGTCGGCAAGCCGCCGGACAATACCGATAGCGGATTAAATGGCGCATTCCATACGCATTTTTGCCAGCGGCTGGTAACGATGTCCGCGCTGAGCGTGCATTCGATGCCGGCGTTTAGGAAATACTGTTGTAAATGTCGGGTTCTATCGGAAATACCGCCGGGAAGATTGCCTAAAGTGAGTTTGCCGTATGCCAAATGATGAATCTCCGCCGGCGCCAGGCGATTGCAGCAAATAAAGGCTAAGCCGCTGACCAACTCATTCTCCGGAAAGGCCGCTTGCAATTCGGTTTCGATATCGACACCGTTTTGGATGAAAACGATGACGGTGTGTTTCGATACGGCGCCGCTTATTAGCCCGACTCTGTCGATGTTTTCAGTGACTTTAGTACACAAAATCAGATAATCGGCTTCGCCCTGAAATTCGGCGCTATCACGCAAGACTTGTTCAGGATGGAATTGCCAATTCCCTAAGTCGCAACTTGTGATGGCGATTCCTTGTCGTTTGACGATGTCATAGTCCGAACGGCAGACCACGGAGACGTCCGCTCCGGCCTTGTGCAGCAAGCCGCCGTAAAATCCGCCGATCGCACCGGCGCCGACGATGAGTATTTTGTCTTTCATGTTTGTTCGGCCAAAATTTGCTTTAAAAACGGAATGGTCAGCTTGCGTTGTGCGGCTAGCGTGGCTTTATCGATTTTTTCGAGCAATAGCCATAGTGAAGGCAGGTCTTGAACATAGTGGCTCAACAAAAATTGCCCGACTTTAGGCGGAATGTCGAATCCTAGATAGCGGGCTTTGAAGGTCAACGCCTCGATGATTTGCTGGTCATGCAAAGGTTGTATTTTCAGTGTTAAGCCCCATGCCATGCGGGTTTTTAAGTCCGGCAGGTCGAACGGCAGAAATTTAGGCGGACAATCGGCGGATAACAGTAATTTGTGATTGTTTTGCCGATGGCTATTGTAAAAAACGAAGAGGGCTCGCTCCCAGTCGGTGTGGTCGGCAATGTTTTGAATGTCGTCGAAACAGACCAGTTCGATATGCTCAAGACCTTCCAATATCGTGGTCGGAGGCAAATTATCGGCATCGAACGCCAAAAAAAACGGATCTTTGCCTTCGGCTTTGGCTTGTTGGCAGCAGGCTTGCAATAAATGGCTCTTGCCGCTGCCCGTTTCTCCCCAAATATAGATCTGTTGTTCCGTGCCGATTCCTGCCATCGCGAGTAATTGGTTGACGATCTCGGCATTATCGCCCGGAAAAAAACTGGCAAAAGTCAGATTGGTTTGAAACTCAAATTGTAACGAAAGTTGCGTGCCCATGGCGTTTAGGCTTTTTCCGCTTTGTATACATAGAATCCCGCGCCTAAGCATAGCAATAAGCTAAACATCACTTCCAGCAATGCGTAGGCCCTAAGGCTTTGATCCGCATAAGCTTCGATGACGCCGTGAATGAAATAAGGCAAGCTCAGGTAAGTCATCCAAGTGCAACTTTTTAGATTTCTGTTCAACAGGCCGTTGAACGGTAACAGCAGCGGACCGACGCCGACGATCAACAATAATGCGGTCGGCGCCAGTTTTGACGGAGACAAAATAGTTTGCCAAGCTATCATTAAAAAGAACAGACCGAAAAAACCGCATAGCGCTGCGTAGTAATAATAAGTTCGTTGCATAGGACCGGATTGGAGACGCGATGTTTCATAAAATAAGGTTATTATCACAAAGTCTGATCAAGAATGCTGTGACGGGCGACAAGCGACCGCTTGCCAACGGCCTGCCGGTTAAGGAAGCTATTATTTTTACATCCGTGAAGGTGATGCCATGTATCAAACGATTTTTCGCGTAGCCGTTGTAGGCTTATGCAGCATGTCTGTATGGGCTGCCGATAGCTACACTATCGATAGTCGCCATACCTTTCCAAGTTTCGAAATCGACCATTTGGGCTTTTCTACCCAACGGGGCCGTTTCAATGAAAGTAGCGGCAAAGTTGTGTTAGACGCCGACAACGGCGAAGGCTCGATCGATGTCGTAGTCAATATGGCTTCGATCAGTACCGGCTTGGCGGAGTTGGAGGAACATTTACGCGGCAAGGATTTTTTTGACGCGGTTCGATATCCGACCATGCGGTTTAAATCCGATAAACTGAAGTTTGCCGGCGAAAAATTGATAGCGGCGGACGGCATGCTGACGTTACACGGCATCACCAAACCGGTCAGATTGACGGTCGATCATTTTTACTGCGGGTTGAATCCGATCAGGCTCAAATATACCTGCGGTGCGAATGCGGTCGCCAATATCAAGCGCTCCGACTTCGGCGTCGACAAATATGTGCCGATGGTCGGCGACGATGTGAGCGTCGCTATCCAGGTCGAGGCAACCAGAGATTAGGCGAAAACGTTAGCGAAGCGGCCGGCAGGCCGGATTAGGACGCTTGTTGACATGATCAAAAAAGTTGATGTGTCGGAGCTTCGTCCCGGCATGTACATTCACAGCCTGAACCGAGAATGGATGGCACACCCTTTTTTGCGCAACCGGTTTCGTGTGCAATCGGAACGGGATATCGAAAAGATAAGCGAATTAGGCGTGGATTGCGTTTACATCGATACCGAGCGCGGGTTGGACAGTTCGACCCCGCCGTGTAGTCCGAAGCCGGCTTCGTCAACCGGCGACCTGCATGCGCTGGCAGGTGCGTTGAAACGGACCGCGTCTTCGGTACCGGTGCAGGAAGAGATCCGGCAAGCCAAGGGTATCGTTAAGGAAGCCAATTTCATAGTGCAAACGATATTGAAAGATTGCCGGCTCGGAAAACAGGTTGAGTTGGAGAAGGCGCAACCGATAGTCGGCGCAATCATAGATTCCATATTCCGCAATCCTGACGCGATGGTGAGTCTGCTTAGAATCAAACAAGCGGATTTATATACCTATCAGCATTCGGTGGCGGTTGCGACCTTGCTGATTAGTTTTTGCCGGTCGCTTGAGCTCGAACAAAACCAAATCGAATTGGCGGGTATCGGAGGCTTGCTGCACGATGTCGGTAAAATGATGGTGCCCGGCTATATACTCAACAAACCCGGCAAATTGAGCGAGCGCGAATTTGCCGTAATGAGAAAACATGTCGCGCTAGGCCGGACCATCCTGGAAAATACCGTGGGTATCTCGCCGATATCGGTCAAAATCGCAGCGGAACATCATGAGCGTTATAACGGCAGCGGCTACCCGTTAGGCTTGAAAGGCGACCAAATCAGCCAATTCGGGCATATGGCCGCGATTGTGGATTTTTACGATGCGCTAACCTCTCGGCGGGTTTATCATGCCGGTCTGGAACCCACCGCGGTATTACAGCAATTACTTGAAGGTGCAGACCGGCATTTTGCAGCACCTTTGGTCCACAGCTTTATTCGAACCGTTGGAATCTATCCGGTCGGTACTCTGGTGAAACTGGAAAATGACGATTTAGCCGTTGTCGTCGAACAGCATCATCAAGATTTGTTACATCCGAAAGTCAAATCCATCTTCAATTGCCGATTACGTCGCTTTATTCGGCCCAAGAATTACGATTTGTCCAAACCGGGGTGCCAGCAACGCATTGTTCATTTCGAAATCCCGTCACGCTGGCGCATCGAGCCGATGGCTTATCTGTGACGCATTGGAACCGATATTGGCCTTTCAGGCCGAACGGCCGGTTGCGGCCCATTACCGCATCTTCGAAATTACATGCATGCTTTCGCCGTCCACCACGAAACGGCCGTAACCTTGGTGATGTATGGTTTTAGGCGAGGATTGTTCCGGGTCGGTCCAGGCCCGCACGACTTCGAGGACGAACATGTTGTATTTATCGATCAAGCTGGCATCGACGACTTTGCATTCAAGGTTGGCGAAACACTCGGCTATCAATGGTGCCGCCACTTGCTCGGCGTTCACGGGTGTCAAGCCGCATGTGCGAAATTTGTTTAAATCACGCCCGGACGTATTGCCGATGGCGACGACTTTTTCGGCCAACTCAACCGTCGGGATCGCGATCACGCAGGCGCCGGTCTCCCGCAATGTGGTAAAACTGAAGTTTTCGCTGCTGACCACGCAAGCCACCATCGGTGGTTCGAATTCGACCATCATATACCACGACAATGCCATGGCATTGCGATGACCGTGATCGGCAGTGGTTAATAGCACTACCGGTCCCGGTTCCAATAATTGATAAACTTGCGGTAGTGGAAAAGGGGTCATGGCTGTTCCAAATAGTGTTACAAATTGTTGATTAGATGGACCATTATCGGACCATCGCAAACGCTATACAATTCAATTTCGATCCAAGATTTTGCCAACTTATCGATGCATTCCATAATTCGATTCGACCGGGTGTCGGTCTCGTCCCGCGAAAAAACCATTCTTTCAGAGATCAGCTTTACGCTTTATCGAGGGCAAAAGGCCATGCTATCGGGAAATTCGGGTGCCGGTAAAAGCAGCGTGCTTAGAACACTGTTAGGCATGCACACTATCGAATCCGGAATGGTTTATTTTGAAGAGCAAGCTTTGTCTGCAAAAACCGTTCGGGCGATCCGAGCGTGTACCGCATATATAGGCCAAGAGCCTGTTTTGGGAGCCGATAATGTCCGAGATGCGCTGCTTTTACCTTTTCAATTCAACGCGCACCGTAAAAGGCGTCCGTCTGAAGCCGAAATTAGCGAAGTATTGCAACGCCTTAAACTACCAGTCGAATTATTGAATCAGGAAACCCGGCATATTTCCGGCGGCGAAAAACAGCGCGTTGCATTGGCGCGGGGACTGCTATTGGGCAAGACGCTATTCTTGTTGGATGAGGTCACCAGCGCATTGGATCATGAAAGCAAACGAGCGGTATTGGAAGTGTTTGCAGAACCGCAGTTCACCGTATTGGCGGTGTCGCACGATACGGATTGGCTACGGCGCTGCGACGCCGTTTTTAATATTGAAGCGGGACGAATCAAGGTCGCGACTAAAGATGGAAACGCTGGATATTAACCTGACAAAACTAGGTTTGCTCTACGGTCTGGGCTTTTTGCCCTGGTCCTTGCTATGGTTAACCGGCGTCGGCTTGACCCGGGATATCGGCATCGGCCTGTTACGCATGACCATACAATTAGGCTTGATCGGCGTCTATTTGAAGACGCTGTTCGACTTGAATGATCCTTGGCTAAATACGCTTTGGCTACTGATCATGCTGATAGTGGCCGATCTCAGCATTCTGAAACGGTCGGGCCTGAAAACGCGTTATTTCGTGTTGTCTACGTTTACCGCAGTGGCGTTCAGCATCGGCTTGTCCACCGCCTATTTGGTCTTGCTAGTGATCCAGCCGGCCAATGTCTACGATGCCCGCTATCTGATACCGCTGGCCGGTATGATTTTGGGTAATTGCATGCAAGGCAACGTCATCGCCTTGGAGCGCTTTTTCACGGCATTGCGCAGCAATCAGCACGAATACACGACATTCCTGATGCTGGGCGCAAGCCGCTGGGAAGCCGTGCGCCCGTTTTTCCGGCAGGCGATCAAGGCCGCCATTAACCCGACGATCGCGAATATGGCAACCATGGGCTTGGTATCCTTGCCCGGCATGATGACCGGACAAATCCTAGGCGGCAGCGAGCCATGGGTCGCCGTCAAATATCAGATCGCCATTATCATTTGTATATTTACCAGCACGACCATCGGCACGGCGGTCAATTTGGCCCTGAGCTTGAGAATTGCGTTCGACGACTTCGACATGTTGAAGGACGGCGTGATTCGCGGCTCTTAGTGATCGATGGAATCGTACAATATCGCTAATGGGCTATGCCTTGGGCACACGCTTTTGAATACTGATTTCCCGGCTGAAACCCTTGAATCGAGCCAAATCCGCTTCGCTTGGAAATTGGTGAAATTTTTGCCGATGAACATCCAAGGCTCTGCTTAAAGCGTCCGCCAAGCCTCTTTCCTGTAATTTGCGCTCGAAGGTCTTATCCAAGAAATGCCAGCGCTGGCTTTCTTGGCCCGTTTCAACCGCAAAAACCTTGTCCATATCATTGCCGAACGCATAAAAAGCCACGGCCAGCGCCACCCATTGCGCTTCCCGCCGGTCTTCGCGTTCACCGCTAAATTCGCGGCTGGCAAAATAGCGGAGCTGATTCAAAAAGGCCTTCACATTGCGCGGAATCGGGTTGGACAACGCAATCAATTCGTACCAGATATCCAAGGCGTCGGCAAAAGTCGCCGAATCTTCGCGCAATTCCACGCCCGTTATTTGCAGTTTCAAGCGTTGATAAAGCGGTTGCAGCCAGGACAACCAGCGGTTATCGAGAATTTTGGGATTGCGCGCCAGCGACGTCAGCATAAACAGCATCACCAGCAATACCGCAAAAGGCCAGAGTTGCAGCAGCGGGTAATTCGCAAGCTTTGCGCCGGCAACAAAACCGTTTCCGGCGGAAGCCGATTTATCTTGATCGGGCTTGTCGCTGGCTTTAACGCCTTCCCGGGCCGATGACGGCTCAGTCCGACTCGTATCGGCGGAGGCTTTTGCCGGCTCGGGCGCGGCCGCTTGCTCGAACGAAATCGGCTGCAAAACGCCGGCACCCCATAAACCGCCTAACATGGCGGCCGTCAACAGCAGCAGCATCGTCAGGCTGCGCCAAATGAATTTTTTCACCTGATCCAGGCGTTGTTCGGCCTGCTCCAGCTTTTCCAATTGGATTTCTTCGGCATCGCGATTTTCCGATTCCGAATTGCCGTGCAACAAGGCCTGTACCTGCGATTTCTCGGGCGTCGGCACCGGCACTTCGATATGGATCAGCTTCTGCAAATAATGCCGCGCATACCAGCTTTGTCCGGTATTTTTGTCCTTGGCAGACTGATCGTTCATGCCGTCGGCTTCATTCACCGCTTTGGCCATGTCCTGAAAACTCAAGGTCACATTGGCCAAAACGTAGCGTGGGGCCATGCCCAATATGATGAACAGTTCGCTGGCGCCGGACAGGAAATTGGTGAGCTCCAGCACCTGCCGGGTATGCTCGCGGTCGCATCGATCCAGGTCGTCGATGAACAACACCAAGCGGCGTTTGCCTAATATGTCGGTGATTTGCTTGAAATGCTTCTCAAACAATATTCGGGTGCCGACCGGCTCGCCGGGCGCCGGCTGGCTGCCCGCCAGACTCAGTACGCTCTGGACGATTTTTGCCGGCGCCAATCCAACCAATGCCATGCCCTTCAACGCAAAAAAACTCAATACCGCCATCAACACCGACAGCCATTTTGCTAGCGCCGGCGGCAGCGGTAGCGGAAAATCGGGATGCAAATGCTCGACTTGCTTGAGCAAAGCGGTTTCGCTTTCCACGGTCAATTGCGCGGCCAATAGGTCTTCCGCGGCCTTGAGCAAAAGTTGCGGACGCGCGAAACAATTCGCCGGCATCGTGTCGCCGCATTTCAAAACTTCGCGGTGCTGTTCGGCCCGGCTAACCAAATCGGCCAACTTTGCGCACTGCGCTTCGCTAAACAGCGCCGGATTTGTCTGGCTGACGCATAATTGATCGTAGCCGTGTTGAGTCAAGATCAGAGGATCGAAGATGCCCAAGCGATAACTGGCATATTGCCAAAGTGCATTGCGCCCATCGGGATGGTTATAAAGCCAGATTCCGGAAAACATCAATGCAAACGCCAAGGTCGACAACAACAGTTTGACGAAAAAATTATGTAGCCACAGTAAACGCAAGCGGAACCAGAAGCCCGCAGGTGCCCACCAAGGCCCGATCACCTGTTTATGAATGTTGATCAGCACAGACGCCAGCACGTTTTGCTCTTCCCTATGGTGCCAGGCATTGAACCAAACCGGCGTCAGACCTTGCCGCTTCAAGCCGGCAAACAGAAAGTTCATCACCGAACTCTTGCCGCTGCCCCATTCGCCGGTAATCGCGATCGTGATCGGAGGATTGGTGTTCTTATTGGTCAAAAAGCGCACCAAGCCCATCGCCAGCTTGCGCGCACCGAGCAAATCCGGGCTGCCCGCATAGGGGCCGGCCGGTTTGTCGGTGACGGCCCGGTCCATCACGCTTTTGTGTCTTTCAACCGGTTTGCGTTGGCGTACTGGTTGCCAGACGGCGAGCGATGCCGCCGCGATAGCCAGCAATAACACCGCGTAAACCCATGGCGCGGGATAACGCCGATAGCCGGGTTGTTGCCAATGTTGCCCGCCATCGGCGGTGGACAGAATCACATCGTTAGAACCGACAATCCAGCCGTGAAGGCTGTCGATGAAATGCACGCTGGTAAGCTTTGAGTCCACGCCGCTGATTTGAGATCGCCAGCTCCGGCCGCCATCGACTGTGGCCAGAATCACGCCACCATAGCCCACCGCCCAGCCATGCAGGCTGTCGCTGAAATGCACGCCGAAAAGCCATGACTCCTCGCCACTGCTTTGCCGCTGCCAGCTCTGCCCCCCATCGGCGGTGGCCAGAATCACGCCAAAGCCGACCGCCCAGCCATGCAGGCTGTCGCTGAAATGCACGTCGGAAAGATTTGAATTAACATCACTGGTTTGCCACTGCCAGCTCTGCCCGCTGTCGGCGGTGCCGAGAATGACGCCACCATCACCCACCGCCCAGCCATGCAGACTGTCGCTGAAATGCACGCGGTAAAGATCTGGTTTCCCTCCGCTGCTTTGCCGCTGCCAGTTCTGCCCACCATCGGCGGTGGCCAGAATCACCCCGTCACTGCCCACCGCCCAGCCGTGTAGGTTATCGCTGAAATGCACGCCCCAAAGCGATGACGCCACGCCGCTGCTTTGCCGCTGCCAGCTCTGCCCGCCATCGGTGCTGGCCAGAATCACCCCATCATAGCCCACCGCCCAGCCGTGTAGGCTATCGCTGAAATGCACGCCGAAAAGTTCTAATTCGACGCCTCCCCTTTGCCTCCGCCAGCACTGTCCGCCATCGTCGGTGGCAAGGATTGCGCCACTAAAACCCACCGCCCAGCCGTGAGTGTTGTCGCTAAAATGAACGCTGCCAAGCCAGGCTGCGTCGTCACTGCTTTGTCGATGCCAGCTTTGCCCGCCATCGTCGCTGGCGAGGATCACTCCACCTTCGCCCACTGCCCAGCCGTGGGTGTTGTTGCTGAAATACACGCTCATGAGCGATGACTTGATGCCGTTACTTTGCCTCCGCCAATTCTGCCCTCCATCTTCCGTGATCAGAATCTCTCCACGCAAGCCCACCGTCCAGCCGTGCAGGTTGTCGCTGAAATAGACGCTGGTAAGCCGTGATTCCACGCTGCTGCTTTGCGGCCTCCAGCTCTGCCCACCATCCGGGGTGAATAGGATCACGCCCCGCTCGCCGATCACCCAGCCGTGAAGGTTGTCGCTGAAATACACGCCACTAAGGTTAGAGTTCACCCCGCTGTCTTGCCGCTGCCAACTCTGTCCGCCGTCGGCGGTAGCCAGGATCACTCCAACCTCGCCGACCGTCCTGCCGTGCAGGCTGTCGCTGAAAAATACGTCCGAAAGCGATGACTTTATGCCGCTGTTTTGTTGCTGCCAGCTATGCCCACCGTCGGCAGTGGCCAGGATCACTCCACTAGCACCAACCGCCCAGCCATGCAGGTTATCGTTGAAATGCACGCCGTAAAGCCATGATTTCGCCCCGCCGTATTGCTGTTGCCAGCTGTGCCCACCATCATTGGTAGCGATGATCACTTCGCTAGCACCGACCGCCCAGCCGTGATGGCTGTCGCTAAAAAATACCGATTGCAGGTTCGCTCTAAAACGGTCATCGCGCATATCAGGCTGTTTGGACGCCCCGCTATCATCGGAAGGAACGGTTGAATTTTGCTCGTGCTGTTGTTCTTGTTTCGAAGCCTGCAACGACCGTTCGGTCTGATCAACGGTTGCTTGTTTTGTAGCCGCTTTGTCTGCGGTTTTTTTTGTGCTTAAGTCGGCTTTGTCAACAGGCTGTTCGCCAGCCCAGGCCGATTTGAAAAAATCCAAGCCGATCGCGCTGCTCCGGGCGGGTTGCGGTACTTGACCTACGGTTTGCCGTTCCCAACTCAAGCCGCCGTCGTCGCTATGGATGATCAAGCCGTCATTGCCGACCGCCCAAACCTGCCGGCTGCCGGGTAACACGAATACGTCATTCAAGTTTGAATTGATGACCGGCAAGCGGCGGAAGGCATTGTCTTCGCGCGGATATAACCAGTAATCGGGATCGAAGGGCGTCGATGCGAGCCGATAGGCGTCCAGATGCGGCGGCTGCCAGCCGGCACCCCAGATGGCAACGGACAGCAGTAACGCGGCAAAAAAGCTCAATAGCCAAAATGGCGACAGAATCCGATGCGGCAATGCCGTGGCATGTTTTTGGCTTGGCGCGTCTACCATTTCGGCCCCCGAAACTTGACGAATTAAAAACACGTTTAGCCAGAGTATAGCGCTCAAGCAAAAACGTGTTATCGAAGGATGTGCCTCGCCACTGGGACTAACTGTCCGTGGCGGCAAGGAACAAATCCGCTTACTCAAACAAGATGCCGAATCAACACTTTAGATCGAGAGCGCCTTTCAAATGAGTGATGCCACGACGGAAACCAGCGGGATCACGCCTGTCCGCCTACTTGGGTTATAGTTGATTGAACCAGTACAGACGCGGACAAGCAGACATTGATTTGCATCCCGGTCTTGGGTTGCCGGCTATGGTTCAAAACGTACCGGAACATAGCCGATTATCGAAAAAAAACCGTCGCTATCCAAAAATCCTCACACTCGTCATGGCTTCCCGCGATAAAATTTGCGCCTTCGCTTGGCCTTTGGTCATGGCCGGTCACTCCAGTGTTGTTTAGTCATTATGCTCAATTTCAAAAACATCGCCATCCGTCGCGGCAGTCGTTTACTTTTTAGCGACGCGTCCTTCACGATACATAAAGGTCAAAAAATCGGTTTGACCGGCGCCAACGGCACCGGCAAATCCAGTTTGTTTGCGATGTTGCGCGGCGAGTTGCAGGCCGACGAAGGCGAGTTTTCGATGCCGCCTAATCTGGAAGTGGCGCATGTGGCGCAAGAAACGCCGGCTTTGGAATGTTCCGCCATCGATTATGTATTGGACGGAGACCGGGAACTACGGGGCTTGCAAAAGCAATTGCAGGCAGCCGAGCAGGCACACGACGGCCTGAAACTGGCCGAGCTGCATGCGGCGCTGGATCACATCGGCGGTTACACCGCGCAAGCACGCGCATCGCGTTTGCTGAATGGCCTGGGTTTTACTACCGTTCAAGAATTACAGCCGGTCAGTTCGTTTTCCGGCGGTTGGCGCATGCGCTTGAACCTGGCTCAGGCGCTGATGTGCCGTTCGGATGTGCTGCTGCTGGACGAGCCGACCAACCATTTGGATTTGGATGCGGTGATTTGGTTGCAGGATTGGCTTTGCAAATATCCGGGCACCTT
Organism: Methylomonas sp. MgM2; assembly: GCF_054172045.1. Taxonomy (NCBI): domain Bacteria; kingdom Pseudomonadati; phylum Pseudomonadota; class Gammaproteobacteria; order Methylococcales; family Methylococcaceae; genus Methylomonas; species Methylomonas sp. MgM2. The sequence goes on from NZ_JBSYXO010000019.1 coordinate 71,064, forward strand.
GCTGCTGATTTCGCACGACCGCGATTTTCTGGATACGATCACCGACCACATCGTGCACATCGAGCAGGGCAAGGCCGAGATTTATACCGGCAACTATTCGGCCTTTGAACGAATGCGCGCCGAAAAGCTGGCGCAGCAACAAGCGGCCTTTGAAAGACAGCAGCGCGAAATCGCCCATATACAAAGCTTCGTCGATCGCTTCAAGGCCAAAGCCACCAAGGCCAGGCAGGCGCAAAGCCGGATCAAGGCGCTGGAGCGCATGGAAATCATCGCCCAGGCCCATGTCGATTCGCCTTTCGGGTTTAGTTTTCCTCCGCCGAAAAAAATGCCGAATCCGCTGTTAAAACTCGAGGAGGCCGACATCGGCTATGGCAGCAAAGTCGTCATCGATAAAGCCTCGTTGTCGATTTCGCCGGGCGACCGCATCGGTTTGCTGGGCCCGAACGGCGCCGGCAAGTCCAGCTTGATCAAGGTGTTGGCCGGGCAAATGCAAGCCTTGAACGGCAAATTTCAAACCGCGCAGGATTTGAACATCGGCTACTTTGCGCAACACCAATTGGAATTGTTGCGGCTGGACGAAAGCCCCTTATGGCATTTCCAGCAATTGGATAAGCTGGCTACCGAAAAGGATTTGCGCAATTTCCTCGGCGGTTTCGATTTCAGGGGCGACAAGGTCAACGAAGCGGTAGCCCCTTTCTCCGGCGGCGAAAAAGCCCGGTTGGTGCTGGCGCTATTGGTTTATCAAAATCCCAATCTATTGCTGCTGGATGAGCCGACCAACCATCTGGATTTGGAAATGCGCCACGCGTTGAGCGTGGCCTTGCAGGAATACGAAGGCGCGATCGTCGTGGTTTCGCATGATAGGCATTTGCTGCGTTCGGTGACCGATCAGCTTTTGCTGGTGGCGGATGGTAAGGTACAAACATTCGACGGCGACCTTGAAGATTACAAACAATGGCTGGCCGAGCAGAAGAAAGGCGCCGAGTTGGCCGATTCGGCTGATCAGTCGGCAGCGGCTCCTGTTTCGCGCAAGGATCAACGCAAGCAGGAAGCGGATCGCCGGCAGCGCCTGAAACCCTTGATGGATGCGGTAAAAAAGGCCGAAGCCGCGGTGGAAAAATTCCATAAGGAGCAGCAGGCGTTGGAGCAGCAGCTGGCCGATCCGGATATTTATTCGGACCAAAACAAGGAACAATTGAAGACTTTGTTGAGTCGGAAAAGCGATGTCGATAACGCGCTGGAACAAGCCGAACTCGACTGGATGACTGCCGAAGAAAACCTGTCGCTAGCGGAGTGAATATGTACGAATTGGTTATCCTGTTTTTTCGAATCGCCATTTTTCAGAAAGGGCCTCAGGACGTACCGGCTTCTTCGTTCGTGTTGAAATTGCTATTGCCGGCATACGTGGCTATCAAATATCTGATTTCTTTATTGAATAGCGCCGCGTCTACCGCTTTGCTGCAAATTTTGGCGGATTTCGCATTGATTGTATTGTTTTGCTGGCCGCTGCTGTATTTCGCCGGCAAGTCCGCGCGTTTTCCGCAGACCTTGGCGGCGATGATAGGCACCAACATCGTCATTAGTTTTTTTGCCTTGCCCGCCATTGCCACCTTGAATGTGCACGCCAACAATTTGGCCTATTTTTCGATGTTGGCGCTGGTCTTGTGGCACTGGCTGGTCAGCGGGCATATCATCCGGCACGCATTGGATCGCCCGTTGTTTTTTGGATTGGGTTTGGCGCTTTTGTATATTATGTTGTCGTCCCAGGTGATGGCCGCGTTGTTCCCCGAAATCACCAGCAATCCGCAATGAGGTAGATATGAATCACTATAAGCACGTCTTACTGGCTGCCGATTTTTCCGAACACAGCGAGAAAGTTTCGGCAACGGCGAAAGGGTTGGCGGAACAGAATCAGGCGACACTGAGCTTGGTGCATGTCGTCGAAAATTTGCCGATCACCGACGCCGCCTACGGGCCTATTCCGTTCGACGTCGATTTGACTCAGGAATGGATGGATGCCTCAAAAAAACGTTTGGCCGACCTCGGCGCGCAAATGGGCGTGCCGGAGCAACGCCAATGGCTGGAAATGGGTAGCGCCAAACTGGAAATCGTACGGGTGGCGGATGAAAACGCTGTCGATCTGATTGTGGTCGGTTCGCATGGCCGGCATGGTTTGGCCTTATTGCTGGGCTCGACCGCCAACGGCGTGTTGCATCATGCAAATTGCGACGTTCTGGCGGTGCGTTTGAAAGATGATTGAACTCGTACTGGGCGGCGCTCGTTCCGGTAAGAGCCGTTATGCGGAACAACAGGCCATCGCATCCGGGTTGCCGGTGCTGTATTTGGCGACGGCTCAGGCGCTCGACAATGAAATGCAGGCGCGTATTCAGCATCACCGCCTGCGGCGGCCGGCGCAATGGCGAACCCTGGAAGAACCTATTCGCGTGGCCGATGCAATACGCCGGCATGCCGTCGCCGGTTGCTGTATTTTGGTCGATTGCCTGACCTTGTGGCTCAGCAATGTGTTATTCGACAAGCAAGGCCATTTGCAGGAGGCCGTATTTGACCGGGAGCGCTCCGCGTTGTTGGAGGCTCTAACTGAATGCGACGGGCGCGTCATCATGGTCAGCAACGAAGTGGGTTTAGGCGTCGTGGCGGCCGACGCGATGACCAGGCGTTTCGTCGATGAAGCCGGTTTCTTGCATCAGGCATTGGCACGGATTTGCGACAGCGTCGTGCTGGTTACGGCCGGTCTGCCGCAAAAACTCAAGTAAATGAAAGCCTTGTTTGCTCCAATCGGCGCGCCCGACGGGCTGTATCATCAGCGCGCGTTGGACCGGCAGGCCCAGCTGACCAAGCCGCCCGGTTCGCTGGGCATGCTGGAGAACCTGGCGGCTAAGCTTGCCGGGATGCAAGGGCGCGATGATCCTCGCTTGGAAAACGTTCATATCAGTATCTTCGCAGCCGACCATGGCATTGCCGTTGAAGGCGTGTCCGCGTTTCCGCAGGCGGTGACGGCGGAAATGGTCAAAAACTTCGCTGCCGGCGGCGCCGCGGTCAATGTGCTGGCGCGCTACGCCCAGGCTCATTTCGAAGTAATAGACGTGGGTTTGATCCGGCCCGTCGGACTGCCGACGGTAATCGAACATCGGGCGGGTTGCGGCACCGAAAATTTCACAGTCAAACCTGCAATGACGCGGGATCAGTTGAATACCTGTTTCGCTGCAGGCCAGGCGGCAGTCCAAAGAGCGATTGACAATGAAGTCGACGTCTTTATCGGCGGTGAAATGGGGATAGCCAATACCACCAGCGCCAGCGCGCTCGCTGCCGCGTTGCTTAAGATACCGGCCGTGGACATCACCGGAGCCGGGACCGGGCTGAACCAAGATCGGATCGCTTACAAAGCGGCGGTGATCGATCAGGCTTTAAAAAAACACGAAGCCGCCTTAAGCAATCCCTTGGCCATATTGCAATATTTGGGCGGATTTGAAATCGCCGCGCTCGCCGGCGCTTATCTGTCGGCCGCACGGCTGGGCTTGCCGGTATTAATCGACGGCTTTATCAGCAGCGTAGCGGCCTTGACATCTCAGCAAATAAATCCGGGCTGCCGGAATTGGTTTTTTTATGGGCACCGTTCCGAGGAAAAAGGCCATAAAATAGTCTTGGCCGCGCTCGACGCCGAGCCGATTTTGGATCTGCGCATGCGTTTGGGGGAAGCCAGCGGCGCGGTTCTGGCGATTCCGATTTTGCAAATGGCTTGCCGTCTGCACAATGAAATGGCCACTTTTACGCAAGCAAACATAACGACAGGATAATAACAATGCTTGGACATATAGAAAGTTACGACGAACGTTGTCAAACCGGTGTCGTAAAACACGAGGACAAATTTTATGAATTCCATATCGATCAATGGACTTCCGAGGAGGCTCCGAAAGAAGGCGACGATGTTGATTTTGACCTGGAAGAAGGAAATGTCTCGGAAATCGGCCCGGTAGGCGCTTATTTGGTCGAGACTCGACCGGTCAAAAACCGTATTTTGGCTGGCTTGTTGGGGCTGGTATTCGGTGCGATCGGTTTACATCGAATTTATTTAGGTTTCTGGGGCTTGGGGATTACGCAAATTTTGGTGACCTATTTCACCGGCGGTTTCGGCGTGGTTTGGGGCTTTATCGAAGGCGTTCTGATTCTGACCGGGCATATACATAAAGACGCGAAAGGCAGGCATTTGAAATAATCTGGCAATAATAGGAAAACAAGCGCTTCATTGTGTGGTTTTCGGACTAGACTTTTGACTTAATTTTCCACATTGTTATCTGAACATCCAATTCATGGACCCATTTCTGATCGCATTGCATTTTTTAACCCGGATTCCCATCGGTCGGAATATTCGTATCGACGACGTTGCGCTGGGACGGTCGGTCTTGTATTACCCGCTGGTCGGTTTCCTGATCGGCGTGTTGCTCAGTGCTTTGGCATTACTGCTGTCGTCAGACTCGGATGCGGTAGCTGCCGCAATCGTGTTGACGGCTTGGGTTTGGTTGAGCGGCGGTTTGCATCTGGACGGCCTGGCCGATTGCGCCGATGCTTACGTCGGCGGCTTAGGCGACCGTCAGCGTAGTTTTCGAATCATGAAGGATCCGGCGGCCGGGCCGATTGCCGTCATGGTTTTGATGCTAATGTTATTGTTGAAGTGGGTTGCGTTGTCGGTTCTGCTTCAGCAGAATAATCTGATTTGCTTGATGCTGGCGCCGTTGCTGGGAAGAACGGCGATCTTACTGCTGATGCTCTCCACTCCCTATGTTAGTGCCAAGGGTATGGCGGAAAAATTAATGCAACACCTGCCGTTTGCCGACGCACGTTGGGTAGTGCTTATTTCGTTGATTTTTGCCGGCTTGATGATGGGGTGGGCCAATGTGCTATTCGCCGGCATTGTATTGTTATGGGTCCGTTACGCAGCTGTCGAACGTTTAGGCGGTGCGACCGGCGACGTATACGGCGCCGCCGTCGAATTGGTTGAAACCGCCGCCTTGCTGGCGGCGGTATTGCTGTGAATCCCCACCGTTTTAGCGAGCAGGAATTGGCCGGTGTTTATCGCGCCATCGCCGAGCGGCGGGACATGCGGCATTTTTTGCCCGACCCGATCGAGCATAAAACGCTGATGCGTTTGTTGCAGGCGGCGCATCAGGCCGGCAGTGTAGGCTTAATGCAACCCTGGCGTTTTATCCGTATTAGCGACCGTCGTTTACGCGAGAGTATTCACCAGCTGGTCGAGGAAGAGCGCCGCCGCACGGCGTCCGCCTTGAAACACAGACAGGATGAATTTATGCGCTTGAAGGTTCAAGGGGTACTGGAATGCGCGGAGTTGTTGGTCGTCGCGTTGCCTGATAAACGCGAAAACCATATCTTCGGCCGGCGTACCCTGCCGGAAATGGATGTCGCTTCGACGGCCTGCGCGATTCAAAATTTGTGGTTGGCCGCGCGCGCCGAAGGTTTGGGTATGGGCTGGGTATCGTTGTTCGAACCCGAAGCCTTGGCTCACTTGCTGAATATGCCGGCCGGAAGCCGGCCAATCGCCATACTCTGTTTAGGGCATGTTGCGGAGTTTTATCCGAAACCGATGTTGGAAATGGAGCATTGGGCGGCTTCTCAACCTTTATCCGCCATGGTTTTCGAGAACGGATGGGAATATGGTTCCTAGAGCTTTGATGGTGCAAGGCACCACGTCGGACGCGGGAAAAAGTACGCTTGTAACGGCTTTGTGCCGCTATTACAAAAGGCAAAACGTGGATGTCGCCCCGTTCAAGCCGCAAAACATGGCGTTGAATAGCGCGGTGACCGTCGATGGCGGCGAGATCGGGCGCGCTCAGGCGGTTCAGGCCGCCGCCTGCGGCTTAGCGGCGCATACCGACATGAATCCGGTGTTGCTGAAGCCCAGCACCGATACCACCGCGCAAGTCATCATTCATGGCCGCGTATTAAAAAATCAAAATGCCGAGGAATATCATGATTACAAAAAAGTCGCCAAACAATCGGTGCTGGAATCCTGGCAGCGTTTGACGGCCCGATATCAAACCGTGATTGTGGAGGGGGCGGGTAGTCCGGCCGAGATCAATTTGCGCGAAAACGATATTGCCAACATGGGTTTCGCCGAAACCGTGGATTGTCCCGTCATTCTGGTTGCCGATATCGACCGCGGCGGCGTGTTCGCACATATTATCGGAACATTGGCTCTACTGTCGGCTTCCGAGCGCAAGCGGGTTATCGGCTTTGTGATTAATCGCTTTCGTGGCGATATCGCCTTGTTGAATCCGGGGTTGGAATGGTTGGAGGCCGAAACCGGAAAGCCGGTGCTGGCGGTATTACCGTATTTGCACGACTTGTTTCTGGAAGCGGAGGATGCCTTATCCAATCGCCATGCCCGACGCAGCGACGCCCGCCTGTTCAAGGTCGTTGTGCCGCATCTGCCCAGCTTTAGCAATCATACGGATTTCGATCCTCTACAACTGCATCCGGAAGTGGACGTTGATTTTGCCAGGAGCCCGGATCAAACAAACCCTGCCGACTTGATTGTCTTGCCCGGTAGTAAATCGGTACGTAGCGACCTGTCCCGTCTCAGAACACAAGGTTGGGATAAGTATATCCGGCGTCATTTGCGTTATGGCGGCAAAGTGCTGGGCATATGCGGCGGGTTTCAGATGCTGGGTCATGCGATACATGATCCGCATGGGGTGGAAGGCGATGTCGGCAGCGCGGAGGGTTTAGGGCTATTGAAAATGGAAACCACATTGCACCAAGAAAAATGCCTGCGCCAAGTAAGCGGCTGTTTCGTCGAGCAGGATGTCACGGTGACCGGCTATGAAATTCACATGGGCCGGAGCTACGGTCCGGCGCTGGATCGGCCTATGTTTAAATTGGCCGATGAATACGACGGCGCGATCTCTGAAGATAATCAGGTAGCCGGCAGTTATTTGCATGGTCTGTTCGATATGCCGGCGGCCTGTAACAGGCTATTATCCTGGGCCGGTTACCGCCGGCAAAATGCCGTCGATTTCGGCGCGATGCGGGAAGCCGGTATCGACCGCGTCGCCGATGCCTGGGCCGAACACTGCGACGAAGCGAAATTGAATCAGGCTTTGGAAGCGTTTTATCGAGTCTGATTAGCCGCTCGTCGCTTGACGGTCTATTTCCGCACGGTACGCGCGTTTGATAGCTTGCGCCAGCTCGTGTACCGCCATGGCGTAATGGGTGCTTTGGTTATAACGGGTAATGACGTAGAAATTAGGGTATCCCACCAGATATTCGTCTTTGTGCTCGTGACGCAGCATCAACAGGCGTAAAGATGAGTCGCATTGGCATGGGGTGATCGGCGACAGTCCGGCTTGTTGCAAGGTGGAAAGAGAATAAAGTTTATCCAGTCCGGGCTCAAAATGTTCCACGGCGGCAAGATTGCCGCGAACCGGCGATACCACCGGCTGGCCGTGTTGCCAACCGTGTCGGGCAAAGTAATTAGCGACACTGCCTATGCTATCTTCCGGATCCCATAGATCCCGTTTGCCGTCGCCGTCGAAGTCCACCGCCCATTCCAAAAAGCTACTGGGCATAAATTGACCCAAACCCATGGCGCCTGCATAGGAACCGATCGGCTTGGCGGGATCGATTTTTTCGTCTCTCGCCATGATCAGATAGTTTTCTAACTCCCCGCGAAAATATTCGCCGCGGCGTTGATAGTCGAACGCCAGCGTGGTCAATGCGTCGATGATACGATGACTGCCGACATAACTGCCGAATGTGGTTTCGACGGCCATGATACCGAGAATGTATTCGGCCGGAACGCCATAGGATTGAGAGGCTCTTCGCAAGGTGCCTTGATGCTGCTGCCAGAATTTGACCCCGCTGTTGATGTGTCTGCTATCGAGAAACTTAGCCCGATAACGGGACCAACTGCCTTTGCTCGGAGAGCCGCCCCGGTGCCTATCGGATTTCGCCAGGTAATCCAGCGTCCATTGTTTGCGCTTGGCTTGCGAAAATAAACCGTATAAATACTCGCGCTCGAAACCGTGCTGCTCGACCATGAAATCGATAAATTGTTTCAAGGAGCGATAATTCGCATAATCGCCGGAAATTGTTGTCGCGCGATAAGCACCTACGCTCTGACGCTGAGGTAAACTCGGCGTAGCGGCCTTAGGCTGCATATTCGTCGTTTGCTGCGCAGGTTTGGTTGCGCGGTTGATATTCGGATCGTATTTTTCAGCATGCGAGGCGCATCCGGCAAAAAGCAACACAACCGAGGCTACGGTTAAATGCTTGGAAAAAGGAGTTTCAATGTTCATGGTGTGTATTCAACTTAACTAATAAAGGCTACCACCATTTTCATCCGTATCCGCCAGGGTCATTTCGTCATTGTCGAAGTTTGCGGTTTCCGCGCCAAGCTTGATCATCAATCTGACTTCGTTTCTAGAATCGGCAGCATTCAATGCATCTTCGTAACTGATTTTGCCTGCCGTGTATAGGTCATACAAGGCCTGATCGAAGGTCTGCATGCCGTGTTCACGCGAGTTTTTCATCAGTTCTTTGAGTTTATGCACTTCGCCTTTGCGAATCAAGTCCGAAACCAGCGGCGTATTCAATAAAATTTCCACCGCCGGATAGCGGCCTTTACCGTCGGCGCGTTTGACTAACTGCTGAGCGACGATGCCGCGCAGATTCAGAGACAAATCCATGAAGATTTGACCGTGCATGTCTTCAGGGAAGAAGTGCAAAATACGGTCTAACGCCTGGTTGGCGTTATTCGCGTGTAAAGTGCACAGGCAAAGATGACCGGTTTCGGCGAATGTAACCGCGTGTTGCATGGTTTCCTTGGTTCTGACCTCGCCAATCAGAATCACATCCGGTGCCTGGCGTAGGGTGTTTTTCAGGGCCACTTCATAGGATTCCGTATCCAGCCCCACTTCGCGCTGAGTAATGATGCAACCCGAATGCGAATGTACAAATTCGATCGGGTCTTCTATCGTGATGATATGGCCGTTGCTGTTCTCATTGCGATGCCGGATCAAGGCGGCCAGCGAAGTCGATTTCCCCGTGCCGGTTGCACCGACGAATATCACCAGGCCTCGCTTATACATGATCAAGTCTTTCAGAACCGGCGGCAAATGCAATTCTTCGGTGGCCGGAATATGCGTTTCGATACGGCGCAACACCATGCCGGCGGAATCGCGTTGAGTGAACGCGCTGACCCTGAACCTACCCAGGTTTTCCACGCTCAAGGCGAATTGGCATTCTTTGGTATGTGCGAATTCGTCTTTCTGGCGCTGATCCATGATGTCCAGCACGATGTGCTGCGATTGGTCGTTGGTCAGAAGGTTTTTGGAGACTTCTACGACTTTGCCGTCGATTTTCATACAGGGCGGTTTGCCCGCCGTGATGAATAAATCCGACGCTTTTTTTTCAACCATCAAGGTTAACAATGCTCGAAATTGCTTTTCCATGATACGCTCCTTGAATTATCGGAATAGATCTTTGTTGACTGCTTTCACCATTGCCGATTTAGCGTTAATCAGGCCTTTGTCGACCATTTCTTTTAGATTCTGATCCAATGTTTGCATGCCTTCCTTGCGGCCGGTTTGAATGGCCGAATACATTTGTGCGACCTTGGCTTCCCGGATCAGGTTACGAATCGCCGGCGTACCGACCATGATTTCATGCGCGGCAATTCGGCCGCCACCGACTTTCTTTAGCAGCGTCTGGGAAATAACGGCTTGCAGCGATTCGGACAACATGGCGCGTATCATGTCTTTTTCCGCGGCCGGGAACACGTCTATGATACGGTCTATGGTTTTGGCGGCCGAGGTGGTATGTAAAGTGCCGAATACCAAATGGCCCGTTTCCGCCGCCGTCAAGGCCAAACGAATGGTTTCCAAGTCGCGCATTTCACCGACCAGGATGATATCCGGATCTTCCCGTAGGGCGGAGCGTAAGGCTTCGTTGAAACCTAGCGTGTCGCGGTGTACTTCCCGTTGGTTGATCAAGCATTTCTGGCTTTCGTGGACGAACTCGATCGGATCCTCGACGGTGAGGATATGGGCGTATTCATTGGTGTTGATATGATTGATCATCGCCGCTAGCGTCGTCGATTTACCGGAGCCGGTCGGGCCGGTGACCAGAATCAGGCCGCGCGGTTTGCTGCAAAGGTCTTGGAAAAACTTGGGAGCGCCGAGCTGTTCGAGCGTCAGAACTTGGGAAGGAATGGTTCTAAATACCGCCCCCGCCCCACGGTCTTGATTGAATGCATTGACCCGGAAGCGCGCGACGCCGGGGAGCGCAAAGGAAAAGTCGGTCTCCAGAAATTCCTCGTAATCGCGGCGCTGCTTGTCGTTCATGATGTCGTAAATCAGCGCGTGCACTTCCTTATGTTCCAGGGCCGGTATGTTGATACGGCGGATGTCGCCATCCACGCGGATCATTGGCGGCAGACCGGCGGAAAGGTGTAAATCCGAGGCTTTATTTTTTACGGAAAAAGTCAATAATTCGGCGATGTCCATGATTTATATCCCGACAGTGAGAAAACGACTCAGTTAAGGATAGTATAAATTCGCTACCTCAAGTGGCCGGTAGCCGCCGCTTAGCGATGTTGATTTTGTTCGGCGCAATGGATGCAGAGTTTGGCGTAAGGCAATGCCGCTAATCGTTCTTTACGTATGGGCTTTCCGCATTTTAGGCAAATGCCGTAAGTGCCTGCGTCGATTCTGGAAATGGCTTGTTTGATTTTTTCCACTTCATCGCGGGCACTATTGCCTAAGGCATCTAACACTTCGTCGTTTTCGGCTTCCACCGCTTGTTCGGAAAAATCTTTATCGCGCGGTTTCTCAACGTGTTTAACGTCGTTGGTAATTTTGCTTAGTCGCTGGTCCAGCTCCTCCAGCATTGAGATCAAATTGTCACGAACTTCTTGATATTCTTTCATGATGTGCTCCGCAGTCGTGCTGCCAATATTGGTGGTAACTCTTTTCGGAAAGGTAAACGGTTAAGTTCCGGTCTTATACAATGAACGGATCAGCGGAGCAATAATGCCTGGATCAAGCGCCCATATTCCCGAAGCAGTTAACATTCTTGCGCGCTATACTAAGAAAACCAACTGTTTATGGAGTGTGCCATGAAAAAGATAAAGGTCGAAAATCCGGTGGTTGAAATCGATGGCGACGAGATGACCCGGGTTATATGGCATGTTATTAAAGACAGGTTAATCTTGCCCTACTTGGATGTGACCATCGATTATTACGACCTCGGCATCGAACGCAGGGATGCTAGCGATGATCAGGTCACTATCGATGCGGCTCATGCTATCAAAAAGCACGGCGTCGGCATCAAATGTGCCACGATTACTCCGGACGAGGCGCGGGTTAAGGAGTTCGGTTTGAAGAAAATGTACAAGTCTCCCAACGGAACCATTCGAAATATACTCGACGGTACGGTATTTCGCGAACCGATCATTTGCCGAAATGTACCGCGTTTAGTCCCCAATTGGACGCAGCCGATTTGTATCGGCCGGCACGCTTTCGGCGATCAATACCGCGCCACCGACTTTGTAACCAAAGGCAAAGGGACTTTGCGCATCAGTTTTACGCCGGACGACGGCAGTCCCGATCAAACTTACGAGGTCTATCGGTTCGAAGGCGACGGCGTCGCGATGGCGATGTATAACACCGATGCGTCGATCGAAGGATTCGCTCGAAGTTGTTTCAATGTGGCATTGGACCGCGGCTGGCCGTTGTATTTATCGACCAAAAATACCATTCTGAAAAAGTACGACGGCCGTTTCAAAGATATATTCGAGGCGATTTATCAGGCCGAATATCAAGATCGGTTCACCGCCAAGGGTATTGTTTATGAACACAAACTGATCGACGACATGGTGGCTTCAGCCTTGAAATGGAACGGCGCGTTTGTGTGGGCATGCAAAAATTATGATGGGGATGTGCAGTCCGATACCGTCGCGCAAGGTTTCGGTTCCTTGGGTTTGATGACCTCGACCTTAGTCACGCCGGACGGCAAGATCCTGGAAGCGGAGGCGGCCCACGGTACGGTGACCCGCCATTATCGCTTGCACCAGCAAGGCAAAAAGACCTCGACCAATCCGATCGCATCGATTTTTGCCTGGACTCGTGGTTTGGCGTTCCGGGGTAAACTGGACGGCAATAGCGAATTGATCGATTTTTGCGAAAGCTTGGAAAGGGTTTGTATAGAGACCGTCGAAGCCGGAAAAATGACTAAAGACCTAGCCTTATGTATTTACGGCGACAATTTGAATGACGCGCATTATTTAACGACGGAAGACTTTCTAGAGGCGTTGCGAGTCAATCTGGAAAACGCCTTGCATTGATTGCCGTGACCCGCTTGGGAGTATTGCGGTTAACGGTTTAATGATTGAATATCACCGGGCTTGGCATAATCCACGCCTACACTGATTACGAAGCTGGATACCTGTTCTATATCCATCGTCGATTTAACCACTTTGGACTCATGTATCATCACGGTAAATCCGGAGGTTGGATTGGGCGACGTCGGAATATAGAGAACATAGTAATCGTTAATTCGATTGGTGACATAAGCCGGCACCCACATTCCATCTTTAGGATATTCGACATAGACTGTCTCGCGCACCTGCGACGTTTCCGAAGTCATAAATAAACTCAGCAGTTTTTGCGCGACTCTGTATATGCTGCCGATCAACGGAATCCTTTGAATAACGGATTCCAAAAAATACAGTAAATGCGCCCGGTCTTGTTTAATCAATTTGCCGAAATAGGCGAGGACGGCGATTGCAACGCCGAATAATGCCACCGTTATCAAAGGATTTTCGTATCTGCCGTGTATCAGCAACACAAAGTTCCGCAGGAAGCGTTCGATATATACAACAATTTGAAATACCAATACGATAGGCAAAAACCCGATGACACCAATTAGCAAGTGCCCAAATATTGTTTTCAGTTGATCTTTCATAGCCGTATCCTTAGGGTTGTTTTTGAAGAAATTTTGATTTTCTGTCCGGTCGAAACCAATAGCGTGCAAGCGCTTTGCAATTCGACCTTAACGTTGTAGGCTAGGACGGAACCCTATCGTAACCATTCTAAACTGTGAATCCAAAAAAAATTTCGCTTGTAACCATCACACTCGTTTGCGCAGTTGCGGCGATTGTTTATTCGCAGAGGCCGCGGCCTATCGAAGTCAGCGTTTATACGGTCAGCGAAGGCGAAGTAAGCTCAACCGTTTCCAATACGCGGGTCGGAACGGTTAAAGCCTGCCGCCGGGCTTATTTGGCTCCGGCGATCGGTGGTCAGGTTGCGGCTCTTTATGCCAAGGAAAGCGACAAAGTTAGCAAAGGCCAATTACTGCTTGAAGTCTGGAATCAGGATTTAAAAGCGGAAGTCGATTTAAAAAAAGATCAGATTAAAGCCCGCCAAGCCGGTGTCGAAGAAACCTGTCAATTAGCCGGTGGAGCCGAACGCGAAGCCGCTCGAATGGTGAAACTGCAACGGAACAAGCAAATCGTCTCGGTAGAACAGGTCGACAAGGCTGTTACTAATAGCAACGCGCAACGCGCCGCCTGCCGCGCAGCTAAATTAGCGGTCGATGTAGCCAAGTCCGAATTGGCGGTGGCCGAAGCGGCGGTGCGCAAAACCTTGGTGTTGGCTCCATTCGACGGTTCGGTCGCGGAGGTTAATGCGGAATTGGGCGAATTTGTTACGCCTTCGCCGCCCGGCATTCCAACCCTACCGCCCATCGATTTGTTGGATGTCAGTTGTCTGACGGTATCGGCGCCGATTGACGAGGTAGACGCCGCTGCGATCAGAGTCCGTATGAGCGCTTGCGTGTCCTTAGATGCCTTCCCGGACAAACGTTGCTCCGGCATCGTCACTCGCATCGCGCCGTATGTGCTCGAGAAGGAAAAGCAGGCACGCACGGTGGAGGTCGAGGTTACCTTGAAAGATCCGAAAGATTTAGCGGAGCTGTTGCCGGGCTATAGCGCGGATATTGAGATTTTATTGGCCAAAAAAGATAAGGCCTTGCGCTTACCCGCCGAAGCGATACTGGAAAACAATAAAGTGCTTCTGGTCGATAGTGATAACGTCTTGCGCGAACGGAGTTTTGAGCCGGGTTTATCGAACTGGACTTATACCGAAGTGTTGTCCGGATTGAAAGCCGGCGACCGGGTGGTGTTGTCCATCGGCAAAGAAGGCGTAGCCGATGGCGCCGAAGTCAGGATTAAGCCATGATTCAGTTGCTGAATCTTCATCGATATTTTCAAGTGGGTGAACAGACGGTGCATGCGCTGAACGATATCAATTTATCGATCGAACGCGGCGAATATGTGTCTGTGATGGGGCCGTCCGGCTCCGGCAAGTCAACCTTGTTGAACATTATTGCCTTATTGGATCAACCTTCTTCGGGGCGTTATCTTTTAAACGGCAAAGATGTTACGCAACAAAGCGATGACGAACTGGCGAGGATCCGGCGCGACAACATCGGTTTCGTATTTCAGTTTTTTCATCTAATTCCCCGCTTGACTGCGGCGGAGAATATCGAGATGCCGATGATTTTGGCCGGTATCGACAGTAAACAGCGCGAGGACAAGGTCCGGCAGGCGCTAAGCTTGGTAAATTTGCTCGACCGCGCGGAACATCGGCCTAGCCAATTGTCGGGAGGGCAGCTACAGCGAATCGCAATTGCCCGTGCAATGATTATGGAGCCGGCCATATTGCTCGCCGATGAGCCGACCGGTAATCTAGACAGTAAGTCCGGATTGGAAATCATCGACTTTTTGGAGCAGTTGAATCAGCAAGGCGTGACTTTGATGATTATTACGCATGATCGAAACATCGGAGAGCGGGCAAAGCGGCATATCCAAATCATCGACGGGCTCATTGTGGATTAGTCGCGACCAGATGAAGGCGGTTGATACCTGGTTTCTTGGGTTTTAACTTGCGCTTATTACGATGAATTTCTTGCGCTTCCAGGTGCATATTGGCGCACAAGGCGCAGAGCGAGCCTTCCAATGTGATCAGCTCCGCGGGCGAAATTTCATCGCCGCAACGTGAGCAATAAACTGGTTTAGGTACTTTTTTCATATGGCCTCCTCAGCGAATTGGCGCTCAGAATAAGTACTTGGAGACCTAAATTCTGCCTGGCATTCGACGATTCTCGGCTTGGGAGGATGCGGAATTGTGAAACAGGTTAAAGTTCTGTAAAGGGGCGGCCATTACAGACCGGTAAAATCAGTTTTGAAGTCTCTATACAAGTAAGCCATTGGATTAAAATCGGACTAACTTAGTTTCCATATTGCATACCATGCGATACAAAATACCAGGGTGCTAGGCAATATCGCCATCAGAAAAGGGTTTGCATCGTAAATTAAACCTAGATTGCCGGCGATTCGGTCGATGATATTAAAGCTCATACCAATGAGTATGCCCATCATTATCCGTCTGCCGGCACCGATGCCGCGGCCGATGCCTATCACAAACGGAACGGATACCATCAACATGACAAATGTGACCAGTGGATTGATTAACCGGCTCCAAAAAGCCATTTCGTAAAGCTGCGATTTTTGATTGTTGGTTTTTAAAAAGTCGATATACATATATAAATCGTATAACGACAAGTTGTCCGAGTTGACTACGGCAACTTTCAACAAGTCGGACTGGATTGTCGATTTCCAATGCATTTCCGGCTTGGTTTCGGCACGAATTTGATTTTGATCGACGAACGATTGACGCACATTCGTCAGTAGCCAGCGTCCGTCGCCAAGGAACTTCCCATGATCGACTTGAGTGATATGACTCAAGCGATGCCGATCATCAACCTGGTAAATTCGAATATCGCCTAGGGAGCCGTCGTCGAGAATCCTACGCACGTTAATGAACCGGTTACCTTCGCGCAGCCACATGCCGTATTGCGACCGCATAACCACGCCATTATTTTGCGCGGTGGTTTTTAATATCTGAGCCGCCCGTTCGCTAGGCGGCGCAATAAACTCCCCTATAAATACCGCAATGATCACCAATAATAAACCGGCCATCATGATGCTCCGTATTATCCATCCCGTCGATAAACCGGCCGCTCTCATTGCGACTATCTCGCGATTGTTCGCCATCGAGCCTACCACAAACAGGCTGCCGAGCAAGGCCGACGACGGCACCAGTTCGAAACAAACCCGCGGGGAGGTCAATGCCAGATACGATAATATGAGCTTTAAGTTGTAACTGCCCTTGCCAAGCTCTTTAAGTTCGTCACTGAAGGTGAATAAATTGAATAAAGTCAGCAGCAGCAATAACGCGACCAATGATCCCTTTATCACTTCTCTGATGATGTAAAGCGTCAGAACGTTCACGAGGCCGCCTTACCGGTCAGTCTAAGTATGACCCATTTCCAGTTATATACCCGTACCAACATGATTAATCCGACGATAAACAGCAGGGCTTCCACCCAAAAATAACCCAGTGTAGCGGGTACGGTTTGGCTGAGAATCCAACTATGGTTAACGCGCTGTAAGTTTGCGTAAGCGAAATAAATCCCGAAAGCAATAAACAGGCTGCCGTAAACGCCTCCTCGCGGAGACGATTTTGCTAACGGTACCGCTAGAAACGACAATAAAAGTACACCGAACGGCGCATTCAATCTGTCCTGCATCAAGGCAATTTCCGGAATGTTCTTAGATCGCCAGATCTGTTCAGTTGGCAACGACTCGATTTTCGGAACGAAAGCGACTACTTGTTTTTCGACTAAAACCGAGTATTCCTTGAAGGTTTCAATTGTGTAATCTTTTCGTCCCGGGATACCTTGAACGCGCTCCCCATGTTCCAAAATCAAATACAGGCCGCCAGGCAAATATTCCAGGCGGCCGTATTGAGCGTTCACTATGCCCAGTTTGTCGCCTTGCTTGTTCTGGACGAACACATTGTACATTTTTCCCGATAGGTCGACATTTTCTGTATAAAAAATGAGCTCGCCGCCGCTGTATTCGCTGAAACGACCCGCCGAGATGCCGCGAATGTCGGCATTCTCGCGGTCCTGATGCAACAACAGATCAGTCTGCGCTTCCGCCCACGGCGAAGCGTACATCGACATTCCGGCAGCGCAGAAAGTCAAAGGAATAACCAGCCAATATACCGCACGGTAGATCGTAAACACCCCGCCTCCGGCTGAGGCAATGGCCGATATTTCGTGTTCCCGATGCATTCGCCCCAGCACCATTAAAATTGCCATGAACACGGCGGCCGGTAAGAAAGTGGTGGCAGCGACGATAATTTTAAGACCGAGCAACGCCATCACGGTGTCCGCGGCAATATTGCCCTCGATCGCTTGGGCTAGCACCCTAATAAACTTACGACTAACGATAATGACGACCAGTACGGTGAGCACCGAAATCATCGTTTTAAATAGGTCTTTAATGATCATCTTATCCAGTACCGTCAGCAGCCGGACAGGTCGCCTGGAACCGGGTATCGTTTGATAGACGTTCAACAAAATATCTCCACTGATTAAAGTCAATCGGGATGGTTTACTTAATTCGTGCAAATCGCGCGTTTAAGTTCGCCCTCATGTTTATCAGTGCCCTCATGTATAATTCGCGTAAGCCCCCCTAACATTGGGAAGACTTTTATTTTTCGACGCGCAAAGACACTGCCATGGACTATTCTATAGAAAGCATCACCTTAGACAAACTGCAAAGCGACTGTGTGTTGGTTGGAGTTTATGAAAAACAACAGCTTAGCTATGCGGCTTCCGTGATAGACGGACTGTGCAACGGCTTGATTAGCAAGCTCATTGCCCGTGGCGACATCGGCGGTAAAAACGCTGAAACATTGTTGATAAACAATCTTCCGATCGATGCCATAGGCCGGGTAGTGCTGGTCGGTTTCGGTGAGCGCGGCAAACTGACCCGCAAACAATTTCGCAAGGCCGTCGTTGCGGCCACCAAACAATTGAAAGACTGCAAAGTCAAATCAGCGAGTTGTGCGCTGCTGGATGTTGAAGTAGAAAAGGCCGACGTTCAATGGATAAGCCGACAGATCGTCGAAGTAGTCAATGACGGCTTGTATCAGTACACGACGACTAAACGCTGCGACGAAAAAGTTCAGTTGCAAACATTGACGATCGTTGCGAACGAAGCGAATTTTAAACTGGCGGAAGCCGGACTGCAGCAAGGTATCGCCATTGCGCAAGGCATCGCGTTGACCAAGCAATTGGCCGATTTGCCGGGCAATATCTGCACGCCGACCTATTTGGCGGAACAAGCGCTGGTTTTGACCGGACAGCACGAAAAGCTTAGTTGCGAAATCCTGGAAGAGCACGATATGGAAGTCCTGGGCATGGGGGCTTTACTATCGGTGTCGCGCGGCAGCCGGCAGCCGGCAAAATTGATTTGTCTGCAATATCGAGGGGCCGACGAGCAGGTCAAGCCTATCGTGCTGGTCGGTAAGGGACTGACCTTCGATGCCGGCGGTATTTCGTTGAAGCCGGGTCAGGGCATGGACGAAATGAAATACGACATGTGCGGCGGAGCAAGCGTGTTAGGGATCATGCGCGCGGCCAGTATGATGAATCTGAAGCTGAACATCGTCGGATTGATTCCGTCCTCGGAAAATCTACCGGACGGCAATGCCAATAAGCCGGGCGATATTTTGACCAGTATGGCCGGAAAAACCATAGAAGTGTTGAATACTGACGCCGAAGGCCGTTTGATTTTGTGCGACACCCTAACCTACGCAAAAAAATACGATCCGGAGGTCGTGATCGACATGGCGACGTTAACCGGCGCATGCATCGTTGCGTTAGGCCGCGTGCCCAGCGGTTTATTCGGCAATGACGACAAGCTTTGCGACGACTTGCGGGAAGCCGCGGAAACCGCTTGCGATTTGATTTGGCGCATGCCGATTTGGGAAGACTATCAGGAGCAACTCAAATCGAACTTTGCCGATTTGGCAAACATCGGCGGCCCGGACGGCGGCAGCATCACCGCTGCGGTGTTCCTGTCCAAGTTCGCCGAAGATTACCGTTGGGCTCATATCGACATCGCCGGTACGGCATGGCGGACGGGAGCCAACAAAGGGGCGACCGGCCGGCCGGTTGCTTTGTTGAGTCAGTATTTGATCAATCGTGCAGCGTCCTGAGATATTCTTCTACGTCCTGGCCTCAACCTCACAGCACGAGCGCCGGGATTTCGCCTGCAAACTGATCGAGAAAATCTACCGTAGCGGCGAATTCTGTTACGTACTTACGGATGACTCCGAGCAAGCGGCTGAAATCGACAAGTTGTTATGGACCTTCCGGGCCGGCAGTTTCGTACCGCATCAGCTTTATCAAGGCGGTTTGCCAGACTATAAAAATACCATCCTGATCGGCGGAGATGATATTCCTGTCGAATGGCAAAACGTCATTGTCAACCTGTCCAGCCATTTCCCGCCCGTAAAGCCTCCGACCAAGCGCATCCTGGAAATCTTAGACAACAGCGAGGAATGCAAGCGGGCCGGCCGCCAACGTTACCGGCATTATCAGGAGGCCGGGCTGGAAATTACGACGCATAGAAATGAAAGAGGCGTTTGGATTGAATCCCGAGCGAATCGGGATTGAGCGGGCAGCGTCAAATCGGCCATTATGTGGAGTTTCCTTTTATACACAGTGCCTGGTTTCGAATAGTTCACATCAGGAATCAAACGGATTCAGCAAGGCAGCCAGATAAAAAGCCGGTCATAATTTTTGCAAACTTCAGGAGTGGATTTTCTGTTATTCAATTCAGAAAACAACCCTCAGCACAACAGATAGCTTTTTTCGCCTTAAATTAGTTCCCTACAGAAAATGATCATGCGGAATTTATCCATCATGTTAATAAATAGTGATTATTTGAAAGGTCTGATGAGATCGACAGGAATAAGCGCTGATATCGCGTCCTTTTTGTGTATTTGAAAGTTTGTTTCAAATCATGGAAATTATGCAGAGAGTGCGAGCGAGATAGGGTCTTTAAAGCTAGCTTTCTCATGGTTACGCCAAGTCCGCCACACATAAAAGGAAACTTCACGTAATGGCCGTTATGCAAAGCTTTGCATAACGACCAGGAAGAGGCAGTCGCCATTTTTCAATAAATGGCTGGTTAATAAGTTAAATCGGACATTGACCTTGGCATAAATCCTTAAGGATGGTCATATCATTGAGTTTAAAGATCATCTAATCACCGAGCGTTTCATAGTATTCAAAAGTTGACTGAAATACTCAGTTGAAAAGTTTTGAAAATAACGATATATGCATTATCGATTTTATTTTATTTTCGCTAAACCTATTGCAAAGTAGGGGCAGAAAGTCGCGGATCCTAAAGGAAAGCCGGACTGCCGAAAGTGACGTCGTCATAGTCACGGAAGGTAGTCCGGCTTTTTTTTTTGCAAAAAAATAGATTTATGTCCAATTGACAGATATTGCATTAAATATTTTCAACAAATACCTAAGTTTTAGGTTAACGGGAGAAATATCATGAAAACGTTAAAACAATTCCGTCCTATGTTATTGGCTACGGCGATAACCATGGGATTATGCGCATTTGGCGCGAGCGTAATGGCTGCGCCGGGGGGAACACCAGGCAAACCAGCTAATCCCGGCGGGGATGGTGACAGCGAACCTCCTGATCTCGGGGATTTATTTGTTCTTTATCGCGACGCCGATGGTGTTCCCATACTCACAACCGATTCTTGTCAACGGCCTTTAGCTGCAGACGGTACTGTCATTCCAGTCGATCCTGCTACCTGCGCAGTCCTCCCTGAGTATGCGACACTCACGCAAGAGGTCGACTTCGGGCGTACCAGCGTGGTGCGTTCACCAGAAACGGTGCTTCAACAGCAGTTGCAGGACGTCATCGTCAATCTGTCCACCGCCGGCTGTGTCACGCTGGATCCTGCCGGACGACTGGTCACCAGCACCAATACAGATGGCGTGATAACGTCGGGCGCCATTGACTCGCCGCTACAGAACCTGGCGATCTACAGACAACTCATGCTAACGGGCGACCTCGGTATTAGCCTGACCGACCCTAATAATGTACTCGGCAATGTGCTCGACACTGCGGCCAGAGGCGTTGGCGCAGCCGCAGACAAATCAGGCAAGGTCAGCGTGGACATGGTGGTCTACCTCAACCAGATTGTCGGCCTGACAGACGAGAGCGTAACGACTTACCTGCCCAAGAAATGTATTAACGTAAAAGAAGAAGTAAAGGGTGTGGTGCAGATGGTTAGGAAGTGTTTTCTTGACTACGGAAATTACAACTATAACCGCACTGCAAATTTTATCTCGCTGCCTAATCCTCCTTACATCCCAGATGGCAATCCTCAACCTGGCTGGTTCGAGTATTTGAAAGTGCTTGATTCGACACCCACTTTCGGGATTGTAGAAGGCCCGATCCTTGATGCAATTCCTGAACTTATGGGAAACCCAAATTTGACGGCATTCAACATTGTCGGCTTCGCGCAGGCCGCCGACGACACACGTGCGGTCATCGACTTCATGCATACTTGGCCGTTGCCAAGCGACTATGCGACCCCGTTGACTTGTGACGCCTCTAGCGGTGCAACCTATGACGTGTCAATCAGCGAGCAATCCGGCTTGCAAGTGCCTGTACAAATGGTAGACGGTACCGAAGGCAGGGAATTCACTGTAACTGTCGCTAACGCGGGGCCAAATTCTGCAACGGGTACCGTCACGGTGACCGCCGTCGCAGCGAACGGCGCTACCATCGCAGGCTCTCCATGGACCTTTAATTTCAACAATCTTGCAGCAGGTGCGAGTCAATCATTTATCCAGCTTTTCTCCATTAACGTGGGCGCGCGTACCACTATTACTTGGACGGCGACTGTAAATGCTTCAAATGACGTGAATACTGGTAACAACTCGGTGACTGAAACAACTAACGTCAAGGTGACAGGTCGCGGTGGACAAGGTGGACGTTCGTAAAATCAGCCAACGCGTCTAAAAACTAGTGGACGCAAAAGGAGGATGCTGATCGGCTACTGATGTGAAGTTGGGGAGGTTTTTCAGCCTTCCCCAACCGATGTAAGTTGACTTAGTGTCAATAAAGGGGCGGCACAATAGTTCAGAATTCCTAATATCCCCTTATCGTGCCGTATCAAAATTTATTTTGCGGTATGTGCAGGGACTGGCATCACAGACCGCTAACAAACGACTGGAGAGATGGGGGAATCAGACCCACACCCCCACCATCTGTCGCCCCCTGATAACTATTCTTTCGCATGGGTCTCAAAGGAGTGTGAACAATGAAATCCTATAATTTAAGAACGATGGTCTTGGCATTGACCGCCTCAGCGATGGCGGCAACCGTTGCTCCGGCCTTCGCGTTCGAATGGCAAGTAGTGGTCAACAATGGCGACTTAATGCCGACATCTGAATGCGATCCGACGGCTCAGAGTCCATCTGAAAAATGTCGCAACTTTAACAGCTACAACCAGCCGTCGGTAAATGCCAACGGCTTGGTCGTGATCCGGGCACGCAGCAAGGGTGGACAAGGACAAGGGCAACCCGTCCATGGAGTCTATACTCGCGACATGGCCACAGCGGGCACAATGGTCAAAATCCTCGACCGCAATACGTTGGTGCCACAACCCAATAATCGTGACTCCGTGTTTATCGAGCCGCCATCTTTCCCCCGCGTCGACATCTGGTCGGACACCATCGCTACACGGGGCAACCACCAGCCAGTATGGCAAGTATTGGAAAACGACGAAATCGTTGAACAACTGGGAACCACCGGGATCTATGCCAACCCTTACGGGAATCTGATTACCGGCGCCAGCAAGCTTGGCTCCGTGCCGGAATTCTTGTTCTTTGAAGTGCCCGAAGCCCCCGGCACGCCATTCGACGTTTTTCCGGGTTCGCCTGCAGTGGCCGATGGCAATACCATCGCCTTCAAAGGCAATTATACGGTCAATTTGGTCGGTAAAACTGGTGTGTATTATCGCAAGCTGGAGGACCAAAACATTAATAATGGACCAGGCGGAGGCACCCACCCCGTGGTACTAATCGCAAACAATACCGACACCCTTATTCCCGGAACGGCGACGGTATTCGGTTCCACTGCCCCGCCAAGTGCGGCCGATGGACAAGTGGTTTTCGCTGGCTTTGACAACGAAGAACATCCAACTAAAGGTGGCATCTATTTAGCAAAACTGACCGGATCGGAACCAGCGCTCACGACGCTTGTCAGCATCGGCTCGCGGGTACCCGGCGAAAACAAGAATACTAAGTTTAGTAACCTGGGCGAAGGGGTTTCTTTTGACGGGCGTTTCGTGGCCTTTTGGGGCGCATGGGGGGCGGCAATAAAAACACTGGTTTTACAGTGTCCAACCGAGGGAAATGCAGACCGGATTGCGTTTTGTAATCAACTCTGCACGGAAGACTCCAATAATTGCGTCCGAACAGTTCCGTTAAAGCAGGGCATTTTCGTCCACGATACCAAAACTAGAAATACCTTCGCAGTCGCCAAGACATCATCGGACTTCAACGACTTTGTGTACTGGAACTTTTCAGGCCGAGTCCCCGGCACAGGCGAAGGTGATGATGACGGCGAACTGGCGCGCTGGCGATCCAATTCATTTGTTGCCGTCTCGGGCTCAGTCGATGGAAAGTTGACCGATGCTAATGTTCATACGGCCTTCAAAGCCAGAACTGGGCAGTTGGTATCAGGTGCCTACGTCGACCCAGTAGATGGAATATATCTTAGAAAAGGGCCGGGACAATCACCGATTCTCACCTTAGTTGAGACCGGTATGAATGGAGCGCAAATTGATCCCGAGGCTGTTTATGTCGATGAAGACGGCCCTGCGCCTTTGCCCATCACAGAGATGGGCATAGAACGTGATGGCTTTCGTGGTAACAAAATTGCCATTAACCTAAGCATGGGCGCGGAAGAAGCCGGTTGGGCTGGTGTATATCTCACCGAATGGCGTTAATTGAGCCAATTGACTTTTTATACAGAAAGATCGACGACCGATAGTTTGAGATGGCTTAAATTATCGGTCTGAATATCTTTAGGAGATAAAGCAATGAAGCAAAATCATACATACCAGATGGCATTATTCATTTTACTGGCTGGTTTTTTGGGAGTCGTTTCCGCGGCACAGGGTGGTGGCGGTGGACGGCAAGGTGGTGGCAATCAAGGCGGAGTATGGCAAACGAATCCAGTCCCGCGCGGTGAAAATCAGCAACAAAAAATGCAGGAAAGAAATCGCCAAATGAAACAAGAACGTAATCAACAACACGGCTCATGGCAGATACAAGAGCGTGAACGTGAGCGCGAACAAAGTCAGATACGTGAGCAACAAATGCAACGATAAATTGAGGACTGCATGACAGCTTCCACTGGATCAGCTGATGGGCGACCGGCACCAGGCATTCAGTGCTTCACCGGTCATGGCTCTCATGGAGTGCCGGCAAACGTTCTTCGGGGCGCCTGCCCAAGTTGAGGCTAGGCGTATCAGTAGGTGCGCTGCTTTTCATCCGGTTTTTTTAAGGTATGTATGCTGATGTTCGATTCGTCGGCAATTTCTTGAATGGTGCGTTTCCCACGATTGTAGACTTTTGCCAGGGCTTGCTCTCTGATCTCGTCAGAATACAGTTTCTTGGAAGGATTCATTTTTTATCTCAAATTTAAAAGGTTCTAAAAATTTGAGGCGATAACTATTTTGACGTAGGGGGGTAGTGATTTTGGATAATGCATCGATTCATATCGCCAAGAAACTGAAACCTTATTGGGATTTGTTGGAAGAGAAAGGCATGCGATTTTATTTCTTGCCGCCCTATAGTCCCGAACTTAATCGGATTGAATTGCTCTGACATAAGATGAAATATGAATGGCTACCTTTCAAAACATTTACGCCGGACGAACTTGAGCAAGCCATTGACGAAATTGGTCTTGGGTTTGGCTCACAATACACGTTAACTTTTTGCTAGGCGCTTACACCATCAAATAATTTTAAAAAAACCAGTTAGCTATAAATACTAACTGGTTTTTTATGCCTGAAATTGTACTATGCGACTTAGTTTTTCAACTGCTTCAAGGGTAAACGGCATCAGGTCTTGCAATCAAGCATCTATGGAAACAGGGTCGGATCTTGTAATCCAGAACAGAAGTTTATATGAACGAAAGGTATGCATTTAACTACGGTCGCTAAATTATGGCTCACTTTCTATTCCACCGATCCCTGCAAGCGCGTGATCCAGGCATGCTTGGCTAAAGGGTCCACGTTAAATGCCAGGGCCCACGGTTTGTGCAGCAAACCTTCCTCGCCGGACGCATTCGGGTTGAGTTGGCGTTTTTGCACGAAATCGACCATGCGGCGTAAATGGTAAATCAGCAGAACCCGGTTTTGTTCGCTGCCCGGGTAGATCAAATAGCCGACGTTGTCTTCTTCCAGCGCCGGATTTCGGGCTATCAAGGCTTGTAAATTCGCTTCGCTGCCTTGGGCTAGATTTCGCAATACCGATTCCTTATGCCGGGCCATCATGGTGTTGCAATGTTTTGCCAATGTGCCGGCGATTTGCTGCTGTTGTAAGTGGTCTACATCTTCGTCATACAACAGAAAACTTTCCGCCACCAGATAATGCTGATCGCGCTCACCGTCATTGGCAAACAGCGACAATTTCGCCAGGGCATTATCCTGCAATGCCAGCAAAAACGAGTGTGGCGAGCGTATATGTTTGTCTATCGTGACTACCCATGGCAAGGCGCGCCCGGTGGCTTCGAAGCGGGTTTTGACGCTGCCGATTACCCCGGAACGCGAAAGTTCCTGTTCACGCCCGGCCGGTTTCACCAAAAAGGCATCGACCGCGGTGATCTGAGTATGAAAGCCCGACCGCTGGAATCTGCCGATGACGCCTGAGTAGCGCGGGTCATAAGGGATGCCGGTGCCGTCATACAAGATATTGATATTGTTTTCGCGAGCATGTTCCGCCACTAAGTCGCGTAAACGGTTGGCGAAGGGTTCCACATAAACATAGTCGTCGGCATGGTGATTGGCGGCGGTTAGCAAACAATATAAATCGCTGAGTTTGCGGAATTCATCCAGCGAGGCAATCACGAAGTTGTCGCCGCATTGGGCGCAGGCGATTTCCTCCACCGCCGTTTTCCCCGCCCCTGCGCCTCCCATGCACATAAATAATTTGGGCATGGCGACCGGCGTTTTACCTTCAAAGATTTTTTCCAACTCGCGCTGCAAAGCCCGATTGACTTTGCCTAGGCGACGGTAGGCGATTTCGACCGTGCGCTTTAAACGGGGGTCGTCATGTGCGGCGGCCAGCAATTTGTTTTTCAATAGCGAATTATCGGCCAATGCAAACACGTTGGCCTTTTCGCCGATAAATTGCTTGATCAAATCCAGTAGTTCGGCGTGGCTAGGCGGACGCAAGCTGGTCAAGATATTGATGTCCAGGCCAAACAAAGGTGCTGCGCCGTCCTCGCGCACGGGAATACAGTCGATTTCGGTTTTGCCGGGTGCGCGTAATTCTTCGGTGCCCGGCAAATAGCCGATGACGTTTTCGGATACGCTCAACGAATTGTCGGCCAACAGCAAGCTGGTAATAAATTGATCAACCGGAATGCTATTTAACGGTACTAATCCGCCGTTGACCGTGACTATGCACTCGATACCGGCGGCAGTGGTATGCGATAAGAACGGAATACCTTGCAACAGACGCTTGTGTTCGGGCCATTTACCGTAACCGTTCGCTCTATTGATTAAATTCTGAGTGCGGCCTGGGGCCAGGGCGTGACGGAAGGCGGCACTGATGGCGGCGTGACCGGCAGCCGGGTCATGCAGGGCCTTGCCGTCTTCAGGCGATAGACGGCGAAAGTCTATGCCTTGTTCGTACACCGCTTTGAAGGCCGGCAGGTTGCCTAATGCGGTGACGAAAAAATCCAGGGTAATCCGGTTACCGTATGAAAAAGGCCGAATGCAGCGCATGTCCTGATAAAAGGCGGCCAAACGCTCGGCGATATTATCGAAATAGATGATGAAACCGTTATTATCGAAGATAGCGCTTTCCTGAGTGCCGTTGCCGTCCAGCACCAGGCGCTCGATGACCAAGCGAAACCGTTTGCGCTTTTCCTTATCCAGCATCATGCCGGGGCGGTGGTTGACCGTGATCTGTTCCTTCCAATCGCTGAACATTTCCCGATGAATGCGCGTGTACAGGCCAGTCATATAGGTGACGCGCTTGGTTTGATCGTGGGAGACCGTTGCTTCCAGTTCTTGCAACAACCTCGACAACAAGCGGCTGCCCTGGGCGATGGCCAGCGCGGTACGCAAGCGCTTTAGCTGCCGATAGCCCGGGAGTTCCCGGTGCGGATTTTGATTCATGTTTACCCTGCCTCTGCGCTGGCTTGACTCTGACGGTCAGCTCCGCATTATGTAATTGTTATTATTGACAGCCCTCCATGCTTAGTTTTTTACCCTTCGCTTTTCCGAGTCAAAACCGATTTTACTCAAGTCGTGTTACGAAATTATACATTCAGCCAATTTTGCGGTTTTAAATAGGTCCGGTACAGCTCGGCTTCCGGACTACCGGTTTCCGGGCTCCAGTTATATCGCCAATGTACGACCGGTGGCAGCGACATTAAGATGGATTCGGTTCTGCCGCCCGACTGCAATCCGAACAAGGTGCCGCGGTCGTACACTAGATTAAATTCGACGTAACGCCCGCGTCTGTAGAGTTGAAAATCGCGTTCTCTTTCGTCGTAGGGCGTATTTTTTCGCGCTTGGACGATGGGCAAGTAAGCCGCAAGATAATGGTCGCCGACGCTGCGCGTGAAGCCGAATGCATGCTCGAAATCGGGTTCGTTCAAGTCGTCGAAAAACAGGCCGCCGACGCCGCGGGTTTCGTCTCGGTGTTTCAGATAAAAATACTCATCGCACCAAGCCTTGTAACGCGGATATTTGTCATCGCCGAACGGCCGGCAAGCCTCGCGAGCGGTTCGGTGCCAGTGCAATACGTCTTCCCGAACGGGATAATACGGCGTCAAATCGAATCCGCCTCCAAACCACCAGATCGGCGCTTCGCCGGTTTTTTTGGCGATGAAAAAACGTACGTTGGCATGCGAGGTAGGCACATAAGGGTTGCGCGGGTGAATCACGAGCGATACGCCCATGGCTTCGTATCGGCGGTTTGCCAGTTCGGGCCGTTTGGCGGTGGCGGAAGGCGGTAAGCTGAACCCGGATACATGCGAAAAGTTGACGCCGCCCTGTTCAAATACGGCGCCGTTTGCCAGTACCCGCGTCCGTCCGCCGCCGCCTTCCGGGCGCTGCCAGGCGTCTTCGGCAAAGCGGGCGCTAGGTTCTTCTCCCTCCAATGCGGTACAAATCCGATCTTGTAAATTCAGTAAATAGTTCTTTACTTGAGTGATATCGTTTTCGGTCATGATAAGGTTCCGTGTCATCCGAATTCAGTCGCAGCCGACGAAACTACCAGCTTTTGCAGGGTTAGCACAAATATAATTCGGACTTTAGACTCAATATCGGGAGGCAACCATGAAGACAATGATCGCAAAGAGCTTGGCAATAGCGATGTTATGTCCGGCTTCGCTGTGTTATGCGCAAAACGGCGGTACGGCCGAACAACAAGCGTATCTGCAGGAAAGCCGACAAATCGCCAAAGCGTTTACCCGGAGTTTGGGCAGTACCTTGAAAGCTCAGCTTGAGTCCGGCGATGCCGTTAGCGCGATCGGCGTGTGTAAATATGTCGCGCCGGCGTTAGCGGCGGATTATTCAAACGAGAGCTTGACGGTGGCTCGGGTCTCGTTAAAAAACCGAAATCCCGTACTCGGCAAGCCCGATCTCTGGGAAACGCAGGTTTTGCAGCGGTTCGACCGGGAGCACACCGAGGCGAAACCGGCAAACACGATGGAAATAAGCGAAATGACCGAAGAAGCCGACGGGCGCTGGTTTCGTTACATGAAAGCCATTCCGACCCAGCCCATGTGTTTACAATGCCATGGTCAAACCGGCGATATATCGCCCGAAGTGAAGACGCTGTTGGCGGAGGAATATCCGGACGATAGGGCGACGGGTTATCGCGTGGGCGACATTCGCGGAGCCGTCTCGATCAAACACAAATTGGCCGACGCGATAAAATGACCAAGGCGTCGGAAAATTCATTCGCTGCGAAACCTTGGAAACGAAGCGCCAGCGAGTGAAGGTTGAGTAGTCCCTGGAAGCCGTAGCGCCGGGCG